>JAJPJW010000040.1 GCA_021324075.1 Pseudomonadota bacterium
GCCAATTGTCCGCCGTCCACGTTGCCCAGGGGGACCAGGCCCCAAAGGGCGAACCACTCGCGGTCGGTGGCGACCACCGGCGCGTCGGCCGGGGCCCCGTTGCCGACCGTATGGGTGATGGTGTAACAGCCGGTGAGGGGGAGGAGAACAAACAAGCAACAGAGGGACAAAGCCAAAAGCCGTTTCATCGTCGCTCCTTTGAATCAGCTCATAATGAAAACGGGATGATTATATCCCCGGGATGCGGCCGCTTAGGAAAAGAGTGGGCCAAAACGGCCTCCTGCGGCTGGTTGCGCCCTACCACCGGCCCTACAATAGGCCTGGCTTTCATCCCCTTTCAGGAGCTTTCCCATGCAAACCCGCCCGCTCGGCCGTTCGGACATGAAGATCACCCCCTTGGGGATCGGCACCTGGGCCATCGGCGGCCCCGATGGCAATTACAACTGGGGTCCCCAGGACGACAAGGATTCCATTGCGGCCATCCACAAGGCCCTGGATATCGGGATCAATTGGATCGACACCGCGCCCGCCTACGGCAAGGGCCATTCGGAAGAGGTGGTGGGCAAGGCGATCAAGGGGCTGGGCACCAAACCCTACGTCTTCACCAAGAATTCCCTGGCCTGGAAGGAAGACCGGGTCATCTTCAACTGCCTCAAGGCCGATTCAATCCGCAAGGAATGCGAGGACAGCCTGAGGCGCCTGGGCGTGGAGGCCCTGGACCTGTGGCAGATCCACTGGCCCAACCCGGACGCTGATATCGAGGAAGGCTGGGGGGAAATGGCCAGGCTGCAAAAAGCCGGCAAGCTGCGTTGGATCGCCGTTTCCAATTTCAGCGTTGCCCAGATGAAGCGGGCCCAGGCCATCGCGCCCATCGCTTCCCTCCAGCCGCCCTATTCGGCCATCCGCCGGGATATCGAGGCCGAGATCCTTCCCTTTTGCGCCAAGGAAAACATCGGCGTCATTCCCTATTCCCCCATGCAGGCGGGCCTCTTGAGCGGCCGGATGTCGAAGGAGCGGGTGGAGAACTTGGCCCTCACCGACTGGCGCCGCAACAACGACAACTTCAAGGAACCCAAACTTTCCAAAAACCTCGCGCTGCAGGAAGTTTTTAAGATGATCGGCGCCCGCCGCGGCCAACCGGCGGGGGTTGCGGCCATTGCCTGGGTCTTGAGGCGTCCGGAGATCACGGGAGCCATCGTGGGAGTACGGAACGCCAAGCAAGTGGAAGAACTGGCCCCGGCTTTGGAGTTTCGTTTAAGTATCGAGGAATTAAAAGAATTAGGGGATTAGTCTCGAACCAATTCCAAGAACTTAATTTTCTCTCGAGTAAGTCCTGAGAGTGTCTTTAAAAACGTCATTGTCCGGCTCCAAGCTTGCCGCTTTTTTAAAATCCCTGGCAGCTTGCTTAGAGTCTTTTTTAAAAACATAGGCTTGTCCACGGGCGTAATAAGCGCCACCCAGCCAATACTTCTTATTAAACTTAATCGCCATGTTGAGATCTTGGATGGCTTGGTCATATTTGCCCTGG
Organism: Pseudomonadota bacterium; assembly: GCA_021324075.1. GTDB lineage: Bacteria > Oederibacteriota > Muellerivitia > Muellerivitales > Muellerivitaceae > JAJPJW01. The sequence continues at coordinate 1,529 of JAJPJW010000040.1, forward strand.
CTTGAAAGCATTTCTCCGCGGACGAGGTATGCTTCTCCATAATTGGGTTTCAATTGGATCGCTTTTGTGAAATTTGAAATGGCTTTATCTTTCATCTCTTTTAAATTCAAGGCACATCCTAAAAAATAATAAACTTCGGCGTCTGAAGGATTTAACTCAATTGCCCTGGTGAAATCAGGAATGGCATGATCGACACCGTCCTTTTTGAGGAAATACGCTTTCCCACGGCCCAAATAGGCGCCGGCATTTTCGGGGTTCAATTTTATTTCTTCGCTGTATTCCGTTATGGCCTCGCCATAGTTCTCATGATCCAAGGCATCATCACCTAATTGAAGAAGCGTTTTCTGCCCGGCGATGGATGGATTTGAAACCTGCAAAGCGAAAAGAAGGGTCGCCAACCACAACAAGAAAAGCTGTTTGAGGGATCTTGGATATATTTTTAATTTCAACCCCTCACCAACTCGATCTCCGTTATCTCAGCGGGCGCCCCCAGGCGCATGGGCGGTCCCCAGGTGCCTGTGCCGCGGCTGACGTAGATTTGCGAATCCCCCCTTTGGTAAAGGCCCGCCACATAGGGTTGGAAAAGCGCCACCAAATAGGTGAAGGGGTAAATCTGTCCGCCATGGGTGTGGCCCGAAAGCTGTAGGTCCACCCCCAGTTCCGCCGCCTGGAAAAACGACTTGGGCTGGTGGGCCATCAGCACCAGCGGTTTGCCGGGGTCCCGACCCTGGAGGGCCTTGGGGATGTCCTCCCCGTGTCCCGGTCCCCGGGCCGTGCGGTCGTCCGTCCCGGCCAGTTCGAACCCGCCCCGGATCAAAACCCTTTCGTTGCGCAGGGGCCGGATGCCGGCCGCCGAAAGCCAGGAGAGCCATTCGTCCACGTCGCCCGTGTAATACTCGTGGTTGCCCGTGGTGAAAAAAGCACCGTCCTTGGCCCGGAGCGCCTTCAAGGGCGCGGTTTGCTCCTCAAGTTGGGCCACCGTCCCGTCCACCAGGTCGCCCGTGATGGCGATCAGGTCCGGCTGGAGGCCGTTCACCCGCTCGACCACCGCCTCCACGAAATCCCTCCCCAGGATGGGCCCCACGTGGACGTCCGATATCTGGACGATGCGGTAGCCTTCCAGGGCGGCGGGAAGCTTGCGCAAGGCCACGCGCACCTTTTTCACTTGGAGGGCCCCGGCCGTGGCGCCCAAAAGCCCGGCGGCTGAAACCCCCGCATCCCCCAAAAGCACCAACCCACCGGAAAGCAGGGCCAGGAACCGCCGCCGGTCCGGGTCCAGAGGTTTGCCCAGGACCTTCCCAGGCAGGATCACCACCAGCAGTTTGACCAGGTCCGCCAGGGCCAACAGGACGGTCAGGAAGAAGGCCATGCCCAGCCAGGTATAGACCACGTCCATCACGGGGCCGGCCACCGGCCGCGGGGCGAAACGGCTGGAGAAAAGCCCCAGGGGGATGAGGAACCCCAGCAGGGCCAGGAGCACCGTCAGGCGTCCCCGCCAGGGGGCCGCCAGCCCCATGTCACGGATGAGCCGCGCCCAAATGTAGTAATGGAGGCAGAAAAGGATGGAACAGGTGAAGGTCAGGAAAGTGGAGAGATGCCAAAGTGAATGCAAAGTTTTTTCCTAAATCAAAATCGGTTGAACCGCCAAGACGCCAAGTCCGCCAAGAAAAGCAAAAACCAAAACAGGATACCTGAAAATATGTTTAAAAATCCTGCGGTTTAAACGAATCTCGAATGAATGTGTTCTTGGCGGACTTGGCGTCTTGGCGGTAAAAATTTATTTTTCTTTCACGGCCGTTTCCAGGGGCAGTTGCAGGGCGAAATAGGACCCGTGGGGCGAGAGGCGTTTGATGGCGATGCGGCCCCCGTGGGCCTCCGCGATCTTCTGGCTGATGGGAAGCCCCAGCCCCGACCCCTGTTTCTTGGTGGTCGACGAGGGTTCGAAGAAGCGGGACATGTCCGCTTCGGGGACGCCCGGGCCGTCGTCCTCCACTCCCAGGATCATCCAGCCGTCCTTCGCCTTGCCCGAAAGGACGATCGTCCCCTTGCCGTCCAGCGCCTGGTAGGCGTTCAGGATCAGGTTGACCAGCACCTGCTGCAACCGGTCCGCGTCGCCCAGGAAATCGGGCAGGTCCTTCTCCATCCGCCATTCCACCAGGGTGAGGGCCTGGGTGGCGCCCATCTGGGCCTGGGCCAGGAGCAGGGACTCTTCCAGCAGGATGCGCGGGTTGACCGGCGCCTTGTGGATCTCCATGCTGCGGGAATAATCCAGGATGTCGTTCATGAAGAATTTCAGGCGGCCGGCCTGGGCCAGGATGGTTTCCAGCTCCTGCGAATACTCGGAGCGGGTTTCCAGCTTGGTCTTCAGGATCTGGCTCATGCCCGAGACCACCGCCAGGGGGTTGCGGACTTCGTGGGCGATGGCGGCGATGACCTTGCCCACCGCGGCCAGCCGCTCGTAGCGCAGGAGCATCTGGCTGATGCGCTTGCTCTCGGCGATGTCGCGGAAGAGGGCCAGGGCGCACTTGCGGCCCTGGTAGGTGAAGGGGATGCCGCTGGCTTCCACCTGGATGCGTTCCCCGTTCACGGCCAAAAGTTCCGTTTCCCGCACCGGGGCGTCCAATCCTTCCTCCAGGGTCGAGGTCATGCGTTTGGCCACGAGTTCCCGGTGCTCGGGAAGGACGAAATCCAGCATGGGTTTCCCCACCAGTTCCTCCGACCGGGATGCCTTGAAAAGCTTGGCCGCCTCCGCGTTGGCGGAGGCGATAAGCCGGTTCTGGCCCACGACCATGACCGAAAGGGGGATGGATTCCACCAGGTGGCGGTAAAGCTGCTCGCTTTCCCGCAGGGCCTTTTCGGCCTTCTTACTCTCGGTGACGTCACGGAAGATGGAAAGCCCCAGCTTGCGCCCCTGGAAGGTGATGGGAATGCCGCGGATTTCCACCTGGACCTTCGTGCCGTCCAGGGCCAGCAGTTCGGTTTCCTTGTTTTCCGTATCCTCCCTTTCCCCGATGACCTTCTGGATGCGCCCGCGGGCGGCTTCCTGGTTTTCGGGAAGGGTGAAATCGAAGAACGACCGGCCGATCAAATCCCCGATGCGGGGGGCCCCCAGCAGGCGGGCGGCCTCGCCGTTGGCCGACACGATGGTCCCTTCCTCCCCGATCACCATCATGGCCAGGGGGATTTCGGCCACCAGCCGCCGGTAGTCCTTTTCGCTTTCCCGCAGGGCGCCCTCGACCTTCTTGCGCTCGGTGATGTCCCGCACGATGGTCATGACCGCCGGGATGCCCTGGTAGAGGATGGGGGTGCCCTTGGTTTCGGCGTCGAAGGCCCTCCCGTCCTTCCGGACGAGCTTTTGCTCGATCCATTCGGTGGGCTGGCCCGTCTGCAGGATTTCCTCGACGCGCCGCAGCGCCTCTTCGCGGTTGTCGGGGTGGAGGAACTCGACCAGGGAGCTCCCGTCCACTTGCTCGGGGGAGGCGGTGAACATCTTCAGGCCCGTTGAATTGACGTAAAGGATCCGGCCCGCGGCGTGCACCACGATGGCCTCGGGCAGCAGTTCCACCAGCTTGCGGTAACGCTCCTCGCTTTCGGTGAGGATCCTTTCGGCGGCCTTCTGCCAGGTCAGGTCCCGGACGGTCATGACCCTCAAAGTGCGGCCCTTGTCCTGGTAGTTGCGGCCGTGCAGTTCGGCGTGGAAGGTGCTGCCGTCCTTGCGCAGGGCCAGCACCTCGTAGGGGGCCGCCGCACTGGCCTCCATGTTCCGGAGGGCCTCCTTGCGGCTTTCGGGCGCGATGAAATCGAAGCCGCTTTTGCCGATCATTTCCTCGGCCGGATAGCCCATCATGGCGGCCAGGGCCGGGTTTACGTCCGTCACTGTGGGGTTCTCGTGGATAAGGATGCCCTCCCGGGTCAGCTCGGTGAACCGCTGGAAGCGCTCCTGGCTCTCCCGTAAGGCCTCCTCGGCCTTCTTGCGCTCGTCGATGAAGGAAAGGGAAAAGCAGACCCCCTGCACCGCCCCCTGGGGATTGAGGACCGGCTGGTAATTGACCTCGACCCAGCGCTCCATGCCCTCGGCCGAGCGGATGGTCCGCTCCCCCCGGGATTCCTTGCCCTCCAGGGCGGCCTGGAAGCTGGCCGTGAAGACCTCCGGGTCCGCCCCCGGCGGCAGGGTTTTGATGAAGGGTATGCCCTTTTGCAGCGGCCCCCCGAGCACGCGCCGGGCCATGAAGTCGGCGGTTTGGTTGAAGTTCTGGATGTTCCCGTCCGGGCCGATCAACACGACCACCTGGGAGCCGCTGTTGAAGACGGCCTTCAAGTCGGCCTCGGATTTCCTCAGGGCTTCCTCGGCCTTTTTGCGGCCGGTGATGTTTTCGATCATGACCAGGGAATACATTTTTTCCCCCCGGCTGTTGCGGATCAGGGTGCCCGACACGCGGGCCCAAAGCGACTCCCCGTTTTTCCTCAAATATCTTTTTTCGGTTTCAAAACGGTCCGTCTCCTGGCTGTGGACCTTCTGCGCGATCGTCGTCGTTTGCTTCAGGTCCTCCGGATGGGTGATCTCGAAAAGGGTCTTTCCGATAAGGTCCGCCTCCGGATAGCCCAACAGCTCCTGGAAGGCCCGGTTGACCTTGAGGAATTTGTAGTCGTTGATCATGGCCATGGCCGTGGAGGCGTCCTCGAAGATGCGGCGGAATTTCTCTTCGCTTTCCTTTAGGGCTTCCTCGGCCCGCTTTTGCTCGGTGATGTCCTCGATCATTCCAAGGCTGTAGAGGAATTCCCCCTGGGCGTTCAGGAAGCTTTGGACCGTCAGGTTGGCCCAAACGACGCGCCCGTCCCTGTGAAGATAGCGTTTTTTCAACCGGAACCCCTTGCCTTCGAGTACACCGTCGGCAAAGGAAAAATTTTGGGCCAAATCGTCCGGATGGGTGAATTCCCGGAAGGCCCTCCCCACCAGTTCCCCGGGGCCATAGCCCAGCATTTCACCGAAGGCCCGGTTGACGTGGAGGAAACGGAATTCCTTGTCCACCAGGGTCATGCCCATGGGGGCGCTTTCGAAGACCTTGCGGAACTTTTCTTCGCTGTCCTTCAGGGCCTCTTCGGCCTTTTTGCGTCCGTCGATGTCCAGCGAGGTCAGGCAGACGCCCGTCACCTCGCCTTTTTCATCCGTCACGGGGTTATAGGTGTATTCGAACCAGCGGAACGAACCGTCATGGAAGCGGTAGCGGCCTTCCGCCTGGAACACCCGGCCCTGGAGTGCGCCCGCAAGTTTCTCCCGGAATGATTCCTGGGCCGCCGGCGCCAGGTCCTGGGTGAGGTGCTTCCCGATTTGAAGGGACTTTCCGAGGAACTGCATCATGAAGTTGGAGGCCGCCTGGTTGAAGAACTGGATGACGCCCTCCCGGTCCACCACGGTCAGGCCCTGGGTACTGCTGTTGAAGATGGCCCTGAGGTTGGACTCGGATTTCCGGAGCGCTTCCTCGGCCTTTTTCCGGTCGTCGATGGATTGGGAGATGAAGCAGATCCCCGCCGTGGCGCCCGTCTCATCCACCACCGGATGGTAGGTGAATTCCACCCAATGCCGGTTCCCGTCCGCGAAAACATAGGGCCTCTCAATGTGGACCGTCTCACCCCGGCCAACCCGGTCCAGGCGGCCCTGGGCCTCGGCCCGGTCCCCCTCGCGCACATAGTCGAGGAAGGGCGCCCCGGCCTTGAAGGCCTTGCCGGTGGCCGCAAGGAAGATTTTCTCCGCCATGTTGTTGAAGTTCTGGATGACGCCCTGGGCGTCCATGAGCACGATGGCCTGTTGGACGCTGTTGAAGAGGGTGCGCAGCTGGTTTTCGGATTTTTCCAGGGCCTCGGCGGCCTTCTTGCGCCCCTGGATGGAACCCAGGGCCACGCAAACCCCGATGACCTTGCCCTGGGGGTCGCAGACCGGGTTGTAGGTGAACTCGTACCATTCCTCCTTGCCCGAGGGCGACTTGACCGGCCGCTCCAGGTGGAGGGTCTCGCCCTGGAGGACCCTCTTGAACCTTTCCTTAAAGGCTTTCACATGCTCCAGTTCGATGTAATCCGACAGCGGGCGGCCCAGCTCCAGTTCCTGCCTGCGCATCCGCCACACGCCTTCCTGGGCCAGTTGGTTGAAATCCCTGATCCTCCCCGTTCGCCCGGCCAGGATGAACCCTCGCACGCTGCTGTTGAAGACCGCCCGCAGGTCCGCCTCGGACTTTTGCAGGGCCTCCCGGGCCTGTTTGCGCTCGTCGATGTCCAGGGAGGTCAGGCAGACCCCCTCGATCTCGCCGCCGGCGCCGAAGACCGGGTGGTAATTGACCTCGAACCAGTGCACTTCCCCTTCGCCCACGGGCAGGGGCCGCTCCAACTGCACCGCCTCGCCGTCCAGCACCTGCTTGAGGTTCTTTTGGAAAAATTTCACGTTCTCCGGGTGGAAATACTCGGCCATGTCCCGCCCGACTTCCAGTTCCTTGCCCGTTTCCTCATGGACGGCCGCGGCGGCGTTCGGGTTGAAGGCCTTGATGCGCCCTTCCCGGTCCATCAGCACGATGTTCTGGAAGGTATTGTGGAAGACCGCGCGCAGGTTGTTTTCGGATTCCTGCAGGGCTTCCTGCACCCGCTTGCGGTCGGTGGTTTCGTGGATGATGCCCAGTCCCCCGATGATTTCCCCCCGGCTGTTCTTCAGGGGGGAATAGGACGCCGCGAAATAACCCTGCCGGCCCGCGGGTGTGCGGTAGGGCCGGTCCTGGGTGACCGAGGTGCGGCCCTTCAGGGCCTCGTGAAAATGGTGGTCCTCCCCGATCTGCTTGAGGAAGGGGAAGACGTCGAAGGCGCATTGGCCCAGCACTTCCTCCCGGGAATGGCCGCTGATGCGTTCCATGGCCGGGTTCCAGAGGGTGTAGCGGCATTCCAAATCGAAGGCCAGCAGGCCGTCGATGCTGCTGTTGATGAGGTTCTGGGAGAAATCCTTCTGGCGCAGGACCTCTTCCTCGATCTTCTTGCGCTGGGTGATGTCGTGGAAGAAGGCCACGCGCACCCGCCGGCCCTGGTAGGTGGTCATGCGGGGGCTGATCTCCACCGGAAACCGGCTGCCGTCCTTGCGCAGCCCCATGACTTCGTAGGTGGTCTCCACCTCGTCCAGGACCTTTTTAAGGAGGGTTTCCCGGAACTCGGGGGCGGTGAACTCCAGGGCGTTGCGGCCGATCATTTCGGAGACCTGCAGGCCGAACATGCGGGCCAGGGCCGGGTTGGCGATCAGTACCACGCCCTTATCGGACACCGCGATGCCGTCCCGGGAGGCGTCGGTGAGCTTGCGGAAAAGGTCCTGGCTCTCGAAAAGTTCCTGTTCCCTTTTCTTGGCCCGGGTGATGTCCAGGAAGGTGGTCACTCGCACAGCCTTGCCGCGGTATTGGATGGCTTTGCCTTGGACCAGGCAGTGGAAACGGGTGCCGTCACGGCGGATTCCGAGGATTTCATAGGGCTCCTCCGATCCAGTGCGGATCTGGTTGAGCGCCAGCTGCCGGTACTCGGGGGCGACGAAATCAAGGCCGTTTTTTCCCACGACTTCCTCGGGGGACTGGAACCCCAGTATCCGGGCGAAGGCCTGGTTGACTTCCAGGACGAGGCCGTTCTCGTGGATACACACCCCTTCCGTGGCCGACTGGGAGAGGCGTTGGAACTTGGCCTCGTTCTCCGCTAGGGCCTCCCGCACTTCATGGAGGTCGGTAACATCCCGGCCCGTGAGGAAAAAAGCCCGTTCCTCCTTGAGGAATTGGCAGCTCCAACGGATATGGCGGTAGTCCTTGTTGCGGCCCCTGCAACGGCAGGTGAATTCCGCCCGCGCGGCCCCCTGGAGGAGTTTTTGGATTTCCATCTGGGCCCGGGAAAGGTCTTCGGGGTGCAGTAGGTCGAAAAAGGGAGAGTCCTGAAGATCACGGGGAGTGAAGCCCAGGCTTTTCTGCCAGGCCGGATTGGTTTGCGAAAAACAGCCGTCTTCCGTCAATACGGCCATCAACTCGGAGGAGAGTTCGAAAAAAGAATGAAGTTGGTCCTGGCCGATTTCAGAGGACATGGCGCCTTCAAAAAAGACGGAGTCTTACCCTTGAAAAAGGGGAAGGCCGATTATTTTACCAGAGGAAGGCCTAAAACAATCCTGCCGCGGGTCCCTCCGGCGAAGACGAAAGAAACCGGCAAAGAGCCTTTTTTGGGCTTTTTAGAGGGCACCCCGGCTTAGATGCCGCTTTTGCCTTACACCCTCTCCCTCCAGGGAGAGGGCGGGGTGAGGGGGAGTCTTACCTTGTGACATGCCTTTCGGCCATACGCCGAATTACCGGGTCTTCCAGCGGGCTGTTTCTTCCTCGGTCAGGTCCACCCAAAGCCGCAGTTCGACCGGCTGCTCCAGGATGAAAACGGTCAAATGGGAGTCGGGTTTTCGGTCGGGCCAGTGGCGCGGCACGGATTTCTTGAACAGGAGCGGGGGAAGCGTTCGGCTGTCCAATTGCCAGTACTTGCCGACGAATTGGTGCCAGAACACCACGATCATTTGCAGGAAGAGGTCGTGGGGAACTTCCTTGTTTTTGGCCAGCCGGGCCAGCCCTTCCCCGAATTCTTTGGAGGTCCTTAGGACCAGGATGCCCTTGGAGGGCTCGGAGAAGAGGAAGCCTTCCTCGTTGGGTAGGACCTGGATATCCGTATCCACCGAGGCCACTTTCTTGGAAGGGAGCTTCAACCAGCGGTAGATGACGGCGTTGAAAAAATCGTAAAGGTCGTCGGAGGACGGTATGGGTTTTTCCATTAAAACCTCGCCAGGACGTGGAACGGATGGAAGGACTGCCGCGGATGCCGGACCCATGCAACACCTCTTTTAGAGTAATGAACTTCGCTATAGAGGTAAAGCAATTCGGGTGCCAGGGCCTTCAGTGGTTTATAAGGAGATTTCGGGATTGAAAAAGGAGGGAGATGGGTCTTTTTTACCCATTGGGTCGAAAAGCCGGACGGTTTAGTCGACCACCCGGCGGGCGAAGGCGGTCTGCACCAGGGGCCAGCCCCAGAAGGCTTCGCCCAGGATCCATTGGATGACCTTGGCGCCGTCCAGGAGCCTGGGGCCGGGGCGGTTCAGGAGGGATTCCTCGATGCTGAAAATCCGGCGCTTGCGCACGGCGTTGAGCTTCTCCCAGCCGATGCGTTTCAGGGCTTCCGCGGGGTCGAAGGTCAGGCCCGCGCCATAGACGGAAAAGATGATGATTTCCGGGTCGAATTTCATCATTTCCTCGATCTTGACCGGCCGGCTCAGTTCCCGGGAGAGCATGGGGAAATAATGGGCCCCCGCCTCCACCATGAGCTCCGAGTACCATCCCCCCGCCGCCGAGGGCGGCTTGTTCCATTGTTCCACGTAAAGCTTGGGCCGGTAGGCGTTGAAGGGGATCTTTTCCTTGAGGGCCGCCAGGCCCCCCGTGAAATCCTGCGTCAGCTGCTTGGCCCGGTCCATGGTGCCGGTCACCTTGCCGACCTGCAGGAAGGCGTCCTCCACCTCCCGCAGGGAGCGGGGGTCCAGGTGCAGCACGTGGAAGCCCTTTTCCTTCAGGCGCTTGTAGAGGTCCTGCTGGCCCACGGAGAAGGTCAGGCACAGGTCCGCCTTGAGGCTCTGCACCCGGCCCTCGGCCATGGAAAACCAATACTCGGGTTTGTTGCGGTCGCTGGCCGGCGGTTCGGCCTCGCAGTATTCCTTGAGGGTGGTGACTTCTTCGTTGAAGCCGAGGAAATTCAGGATCTCGGTGGTGGCGTGGGAAAAAGAGGCGATGTGCTTGGGAGGGGTGAAAGGCATGCAGGGAGTGTAGGGGAAAGGCTCGGCCCTTTTCCAGCCTTTTCTGGAAAGGCCCCCTGTCGTTTCTTCTACTTGTAAAGGAAGAGCGTCAGGTCCAAATGGTGGTAGTGGTCCATCAAGTGCACGCGGGAAACGCCCAGGCTTTTTCCGAAAGCCACCAGCTCCTTGGAGTGGGCGGTGAAGCGGTCCTTTTCCCGGATACCCGCTTCCGCGTTCAGGACGTTGAAGGCCGCCGCCTTGCGGCTTTGCCTCAGGGCGGAAGAAAGGACCGCCCGCATATAGCGCCAGTTGTCCTTCACCTTCACGTTGAAGACGCCGGACAATAAGGCGTAGTCGAACCGGCCGGAGCGGAAGGGCCGGGACAGGAGGCGCCGCGCTTCAAACCGCGCCTCGGGATAAAGCTTCCGGGCTTCGCGGATGACGTTGGGAAAAAGATCCACCCCCGTATAGTCCGCCTTCAACCTTTTCCCTTTTAAATACCCCCAAAAACCGCCTAGGCCGCAGCCGATATCCAAAACCTGGGCTCCCTTTAGGGGTCCCACCGAGGCCAGGGCCTCGAACCGCACCCGCTGGCTTTGCGCCGAATTCCAGCCGACCCTTTTTTCAGGCGCTTGGTGGCCCTTCAATTGGGATCGGTAATACCGTTCCAGGCCCAACAAATCCTTGGCGGAAAATCCCGGAAAATCCTTGAGATGGAAATGAAGGTGAAGCTGTTCGGGGGCGCTTGGTCTTTTGACGGGCCTTTTCATGCGCCGCATTGTCGAAGGAACGTTGTGCCTTTTCAACCCCGAAACGTCTTTTTGCGGAATGCTGTCGGCCTTGTGATGCTTCCTTAAGGAACAATTCCCCGGTAAAACGCGGTCGTCTGTCGGGCCGCTTCCAACAAAACAGGAGGTGGTTCGGTAAAGGGATGGGCGGCGTTGAACTTGTGGTTGGCCCCGGCCAGGATCGCGAGCCGGGCCCCGGTGTGGACCGCCGCCAGGCTTTCCGATTCCTCCGGCGGGACCGAGCTGTCCTCCGAGCCGTGGACGAGCAGGACGGGCAGGCTCAGGTTGTGCAGGTAGGTCGGCACGTCCCCTTCCTTTCCCCATTTCTCCACGTCGTCGAGGAAGGCGGTGGAGTAGCGGAGCACCTGCCCCGTGCGGGAGCTCTCCTGGGCGAAAAAACCCTGCTTGCGCCAGGCCTGTTTGGCCTCGTAGAGGTACCGGTTGACCCGGGAGATCGTGGCCCAGGTGGCCACGCCCCTGACCGCCGGCAGGCTCCCGGCCGCCAAAAGGCAGACCGCCCCGCCGCGGGAATGGCCCCAGAGGAAGAGGGAATCGGACGCGGGCAATTCCGGTTCCAGTTTCCCGCCCGCCGCGCATTGCACGATGGCGCGCAGGTCCTCCACCTGCCGGGTGAGGGTGTCCTCCTGGAAGGCCTGCAACTGGCGGAAGGGCCCGTCTGTTTCCCCACCCATGCCCGACCCGGAAAAGTTGAAGCGGACGACCGGGAACCCCTCGCCCGCGAAGAAGCCGGCCAGCCAGGGGAAGAAGGCCCAATCCTTGAACCCCAGGGCCCCGTGGGCCATGACGACGGGGGGATGGAGGATTTCTTCCGGAAGCGACAGCGTTCCCCAGAGCTCGCGCCCTTCCCGGCCTTCCACGCAAAATTCAGCGGTCCTCAAGAGGCCCCCTTTAAACAAAAAAGGGGGGCGGCTGAGAGCCGCCCCCCTGAGGTTGAATCTTAATTAATTCTTGTCGTATTGCAAGCAGAGGTTCAACTGTTCCTTGGCCTTGTCGATGGCCGCCAGGGCGTCCACGCGGTGCCCGCCGAAATCATGGGCCGCCGCGTTCAAATCAGCCTTCGCCGCATCCAAGGCCCGGATGGCCGCCTTGATCTTGGGATGGCGTTCCTTCGCCAAAGCCGGGATGGCCGCTACCATGGTCATGGACATCAAAAAGCCCGTCATCAAGCCCAAAGCCAAAAGTTTCTTTACCATAACTTCTCCTCCTGCGGATGAATTCGGGCCGGAGCCCGCGCCTTTTAAAAACCGGCTCCTTTTGGACGTTCCGGTCCCCGGAAAAGGTTCCACGACGCGCCCCGAAAAGCCCGAATAAGGAAGGGGGTATAATTTACAGGAGTGTAATACAACGCCTTGTTGGGGTTGGAAGTGCGCCGTGAAACTGCTTTTGTTGAAGTTCAAACTGCCTGTCCTGCTGGCCGCCCTGGCGCTGACCTATGCCCATTTTTTCGAGAAACCCCGGCCCTTGCACCGGCGCGTCCTGCCGGCCCTCGCCACCGAGGCCAAAACCCGCCGGGCCGAGGACTTCCTGAACCGCTACTATTTCTTCATGTCCTACGTGGATTGCGGCGGCGCCTACGAAACCAAGGGCCACTCCAACAACGGGAAATACCTCGTCCGGGCCATGGGGGTCATCCACGACTGCGAAAAAGAGGGGGTCCCCATCGACCGCCGGTCGCTGGTCGAGGACAGCACCGACGACTTCCTGCAGGATTTCGAGGCCTCAAAAAACCCCAAGTCCCAGGTCCGCCTGTTGGGGATCGACCCCTGGGAAAGGTTCTGGTGACCGGGGCTATTTCTTCTTGAGCAAATCCCTGATCTCGGCCAGGAGCTCCTCTTGTTTCGTCGGCGGGGCCGGCGGCGCGGGAACGGCTTCGGCCTTTTTATGAAGGCTGTTGATGGCCTTGACCATCAGGAAAACCGCGAAGGCGATGATGGTGAAATCCACCAGGGATTGGATGAAATTGCCGATGTTGATGGTGACCTCCGCGGCGTCCTTGCCCATCATGGCCGGAGCCTTGAGGTGGATCTTGATGTCGGTGAAGTTGATGCCCCCGATCAGGTAACCCAGGGGCGGCATGAGCAAATCGGAAACGATGGAGGAAACGACCTTCCCGAAGGCCCCGCCAATGATGACAGCGACCGCCATATCCACCATATTGCCCTTCACCGCGAATTCCTTGAATTCCTTCAACATGCTCATAAACTTCCTCCCCTTTTTATTTTCGGAACCCTGTACTTCACAAAGCAAAGATTTTTTGCCACAGATGCATGGGATAAATGGGATGACTTCCGAAACCTAAGTCCAAAAATACATGCCCCAACCTGAAAATCTTTTTGGCTTTTTGCCTTATCACTGTGAATCCCATGTATCTGTGACTAAAAATAGACGTTTTGTCCGTCTGTCTTGTTAAAGACTAAGTTTAGCTGAATTTTACGGTTTTAATAAAAGCTCGAGCGCCTTCTTTTCGTCGGTGACCGGCAATTGGCATTGGTAGTTCCGGCAGACATAGACGGTGGGTTTCCCCCCCTGGCTGGCGCGGCCCTCCACCCAGGGGATGAGGGCCGTCAAACCCTTCACCTCCCCCTCCGGGGCGTAGACCAGCACCTTGTTGGGAAGGTAGTTTTTCCAAAGGGACTTGAGCAGGGTTTGGGATTCCTGCTTCGGCCCGGTGACGAAGATCTCCGCCGGCCCGTAGAAGTCGAATTGGAAGGCCTGCAGCATCTTGGGAAAATTGGACGCGCCCCGGGCCAGCAGCCCGGAGAAGGCCTTGAGGATGCTATCCGCGCGGTCCCGGTAGGCCTTGTCGCCGGTGAATTCCGCCAGGCGGTAGTCGTTCAAGGCCGCCACCGAGTTGCCCGAGGGGATAACGCCGTCATAGGCGTCCTTGGTGCGCGCCAGAAGCCGGTGGGCGTCTTTTTGGTCGCTGCCGGTGAAATAATAGCCGCCCTTTTCGCCGTCCCAGAAAAGCCGCACCATCTCCTTGTCCAGGTCCATCGCCTTCTTTAAATAAGCGGTGTCGAAGGTGCTTTCGTACAAATCCAGTTGGGCTTGCTGGTAAAAGGCGTAATCGTCGATGTAGCCCTGGATGTCCGAGGGGCCGTTCCGGTAGGAAGCCAAAAGCCTTCCGTCCTTGAACAAATTTTTTCCGATGAAGTCCGACGCCCTTTGGGCCGCCTGGAGGTATTGGGGGTCGCCCAAAACCTGGAAGCCATAGGCCAGGGAAGAGATCATGAGGCTGTTCCAGGCCGTCAGGATCTTGTCGTCCAGGTGGGGCCGCACGCGTTTGGCGCGGGTTTCCAGGAGCCGGGCCTTGGCTCCCTCCCACCAGGTTTCGTCCTTCTGGAGGCCCATGAGGGCGTTGGGCAGGTCGGTCTTCAGGTGGAGGATGTTGCTGTGTTCGAAATTGCCACCCTCGGTTGCGCCGTAAAGCTTCGCGAAAGCGGCGCCGTCCTTCTCCCCCAAGACCGCCTTGAGCTCGGCGGGCGTCCAGAGGTAGAACTTGCCTTCCTCGCCCTCGCTGTCCGCGTCCTCGGCGCTATAGAACCCGCCTTCCCTGTCCGTCATGTCCCGTGAGAGGTAGGTAAAGATCTCCCGCGCGATGCGGGCGTATTCCGCGTTTCCCGTCACCTGGTAGGCCTCCAGGTAGGCGCGGGAGAGGAGGGCGTTGTCGTAGAGCATCTTTTCGAAGTGGGGCACCAGCCACTGGTTGTCCGTGGAATAACGGGCGAAGCCCCCGCCCAGCTGGTCGTAGATGCCGCCCTGGCCCATCTTATCCAGGGTCACCTCCACCAGGGGCAGTACCTTCCTGTCCCCCGTCTTTTGTTGGACGCGCAGGAGGAACTGGATCGCCATCGAGGGGGGGAACTTGGGCGCGCCGCGGAAGCCGCCGTCCTTGGGGTCAAAGCCGCTTTCCAGCTCCTGGCGGGCCTCGGTAAGGACCTTTTCATTTAACGGCCCGCCCGAGGTGTCCTTGTTGGGGGCGGCCACGATGCCCGAAAGCTGGGACCCGGCTTTTTCCACCTGGTCCCGCTGGGTCTTCCAGACCCGGGCGATATCCTCCAGGATGGTGGGGAACCCCGGCCGGCCGTAACGGGCGTCGGGCGGGAAATAGGTGCCCCCGTAAAAGGGCTTGAGGTCGGGCGTCAGGAAAAGGTTGAGGGGCCAGCCGCCCTGGCCCGTCAGGGCCATGACCGCGTTCATGTAGATCTGGTCCACGTCGGGCCGCTCCTCGCGGTCCACCTTGATGCAGACAAAGTTGTCGTTCATCTGCTTGGCGATGGCCTCGTTCTCGAAGCTCTCGTGCTCCATCACGTGGCACCAATGGCAGGTGGAATAGCCGATGGACAGGAAGATGGGCTTGTCATCCTTCTTGGCCTTCTCGAAGGCTTCCTCGCCCCAGGGGTACCAGTCCACCGGGTTGTGGGCGTGCTGCAGCAGGTAGGGGCTCTTTTCATGGATGAGCCGGTTGGTATATTTATAGGATGCGGGTTTGTTTTGGGAATCCATCCACCACCCCGAACTCGAGATAAGAACCAACAACGAAAAAAGGAGGATGACCCTCGTCTTCACGGTCCCAAGAGTGACGGAAAAGAGGGACATAATCAACCCGATACGGGTTGAAAATTCTTTGCCAAGTTCCCTTGCAACGGCCAAAATAGCCTTCATACGGAGTGGTTACGACGGCCGGGCCCCTGGAGTTTCCTTTGATTTGCACCTATTGCCGCAATGAAAAAATGGACGCCGCCACCTGCCCCAACTGCGGTTTGGGGGAAAAGGAGGCGTTCCTGAAGGCTGCCGACCTTTATTGGACCGAGGGACGGCAGGAGTTGGCGGTGGATTATTACGGCCGCTACCTGGCCCTCGAACCCGGCGATTTCGAAGTGGCTTGCAAGGACGCCGCCTACCTGTCCGCCATGGCACGGGAAAGGCGGGACGCCCGTTTATTCGAGAAGGCCGACAAGCGGATCTCCCAAATCCTGGAAGGCCGTTGGGACTGGCAAACGGGCCATCAAAGCCGGGTGGACCTCTACTTTTGTTTCGGGAAGCTGGACGGCCTCATCGCCCAATACGAAAAAACCGCGCGGGAGGACCCGGGCCGGGCCGCGACTTGCGGTGAAATGATCCGGTTGATCCGCCTGGTCATGCGGTTTAAGGAGGAAAAACCGGCCGTTCCCGAAAGCCTGAAGGGCGGGGATGAAACATCCTTGGTGGTCGAAAGCTTCTGGCCGCTTTTGATGGCGGTGGTTTTTTCCATCGCCCTTTCGGTGCTGGTTCCCACATCCTCAGCCCCGGACGATGACACGGCCCACAAGCTGGCCTTGTTCCAACAGGCCGTCATTATCCTTTCCCTGCTGGGGGCGAGTTTTTACGGGATTTGGAAATACCAAAAAGAAAGCAAGGGCGAAAAGCCCAAGAAGCCCAAGGGCCCCCGTCCGACGTTAGAGCCCTGACGCTTCCCTTTTCTCCCCGGGGATGGGAGCGCCGGGAGAAACAGCCGTCCGGTGACGGTCAGTTCCGCACGAGGGGGTTGCCGTCGCCGTCCTTGTAGGAACCGGTCACGATGAGGATCAGGTCCACCAGCGCCCAGATACCGCAGCCGCCCCCGGTCAGGAGTTGGGCCACCCCGATGCCGATGCTGCCGGTGTAAAAGCGGTGGATGCCAAGGCAGCCCAGGAAAATGCAAAGCAGCAGGGTGATGAGCCAGTCCTTGCCGTTCTGGGCCAGCCGCACCCCGCATTTGACGCAGACCACCGCGTTGGGCTCCGTTTTGGCGGCGCAATTCTGGCAGTAGTTCTTCCCCGCCTTCGGCGGAACGCCGCAGCTCACGCAGACTACGGCCTGGTCCGCCACTTCCTTTTTACAATTCCGGCAATACATGGGGCCTCCTAAAAAAACAAGGATGGATGGATTTCAGTGCTTGCCCCGCCCCTCCACCTGCCGCAAGGCCTCGTAGAGCACGATCCCGACGGAAGTGGAAAGGTTCAGGCTTCGGATATCCTCGCTGTGCTGGGGAATACGATACAGCTTATCCTTGTAGACCTCGTAGAACTTTTTAGGGAAGCCCGCCGTTTCCTTGCCGAAAATCAAATAAGAACCCTTCGGATAATCCGCCTCCCAATAGAGTTTCTTGCCCTTGGTGGAAAAAAAGAAAAGCGGGGCCCCGGTCGGGAAGCTCTCCAGGAATTTCTCCCAGGTGTCATGCCGGTGAAGCTTGACCTTTTCCCAATAGTCCAGCCCGGCGCGCTCAACCTGCTTGTTGTCCAGGTGGAAACCCAGGCGGCCCACCAGGTGGAGTTCGGCCCCGGCGGCTAGGCAGGTGCGGCCGATATTGCCCGTGTTCCAAGGGATCTCCGGCTCGATTAAAACGACATGAAACATTTTTTCCCTCCCCCGCGAGTTTATCAAGGGATCGGGTGGCTCCAAATAAAAAAGGCCGCCGGAAAGGAATCCGGCGGCCTGCGCCTCCCTCTTTTCCGGGGGCGCCCGAAACGAATTTTTTCAGCGAAAAGGGACCGGCCTCAGCGCCTGTCCAGATCCAGGTATTGGTCGCAATCATCGTCATCCAGCTTTAAGGCCCGCGCCAGGTTGTTGGCGGCGGCGTTGCGCGGCGACAGGGTCTTCAGGTGATAGCGGGACTGGATGAGCTTGAGCAGGGAGCCGGGCTCGAACTGCTCGTGGGCCACAAAGTGGTTCCAGGCGAAGGGCCCGACGATGACGAAGGGCGTACGGGGGCCGGGGCCGAAGCGGTCGGCCTGGTTGGGCTTGGTATGGCCGTCGCCGATGCGCGGCGGCGACACGTGGTCCCACCAGCCGCCGAACTCGTCGGGGGTGATGAGGATGAGGGTGTCCTTCCAGTACTTGCTGTTGCGCACGGCGTTCACCTGCTCCAGCACCCTTTCCTGCCCGGCCTCCACCGAGCTGGAGAAGGGGTGCTCGTCGTGCATGTCGTCATTCTTGATCCACATGACGGCGGGCAGGGTGCCGTTGGTGATGTCCGACTGGAACTGGGAAAGGTCCTGGATATGGGCGAAACCGGGCTGGCCCGGGCCGTAGCCGTTGAACCACAGGAAGGGCGAGCCATCCGAGGCCTGGGCGGCCGCGCTGGTGGGGTCGGTTTCGGCGGCGGTCAGGCCTTCGGTGTAGGACTTCCAGGAAACACCCTTGGCCGAAAGTTCGTTCCCGATGTTATCTAGGTCCTGGGCCGGCAATTGGGGCGCTCCGGGGCCGAAGGAGAACACGAAGGAGGCGATGTTGTTGACCACGAAGAAATCCGGCGACAGGATGTTGTCGTTGAGCGTGGCCGGGTTGTTCGAGTCCACCGAAAGCAGCGAGGCGGGAGCGCCTGGATAGCTGGCTTCCTGGCCCGAGACGAAATAAATGTAGTTGGCGATGGAACCCCCGAAGACGCCCTGGAAATAATTGTCGCAGAGCGTGAATTCCTTGGCCAATTGGCCCTCGGGGAAGTCGTTGGCGTCGTAGTGGCCCATGCACATGCCGCCCCCGTCGGAAAAGGTGGCGTACTCGTCGTTCAGGCCGCCGTCGATCTGGTGGAAGCTGTGGTAGAAGCGGTGGATGACGTCCCGGGTGGTCAGGTCCGGCGTGGCGAAGAGGCTGATGTCCCAGGGCCCGTTGGGCACCGTGGCCGGGAACAGGTGGTCGGCCTGCCCCTGGCGGGAGGCCGCCGCCTGCACGATGGTCAGGGCCGCATAGGGCACCCCGTTCACGTCCTTCTGGATCACGTGGGAGAGGGGGGCGTCGTCGATGCCGTTGGCGCCGGGGAAATGGCCGTAGTAATGGTCAAAGCTCCGGTTTTCCTGGTAAATAACGAGGATGTGCTTGATGTCGTGAAGCCTGGCCGCGCCCGCCGTTCCCGCCAAAGACAGGACCAGGAAGCCCGCCGCCGCCAAGTGAAATAGTTTCCGGCTCTTTTTCATGTTCGACTCCTTCAAGGCTGAACATCGAAAAACTTCCGGGCGCGCGTTGAAGGGGCGAAAAGGTCTGCAGTCCTTGGGCCCTTGTCCGCAGGAGCGGTTCACGGCCCCGGAAATTTTTCCGGGGCCCATTCTGGAAAAATTCCGAAAATAAAAATCAACCGGCGGTTAATTGAAGGTAAAAGCCGCCCCGGTCGAATATCGATTCGACGGAAAACGATTGGTCCGATTTTCAAATTTATTTTCCGGGCGGGGCTTGAAAAAATTTTCAGGCGGGGATTTTTCCGGCTTCGGTTTTACCGCCGCCGGCCTTCGGATTTTTTTAAGGCGCCGGGGGGGCAAAGGCCGCGGAGAAGGTTTCCCGCGCCGTGATGCGCCGGCCCGTGGCCGGGTCCACCGCCACGTGCTCGTTGGGCCCGCTGTCGTAGAAGCTGAACTTGCGCCGGTGGATGCGGGGCGGTTTGCGCCCTTCCGAGGCGTCGATATAGGTCACCACCCAGTTGCCGTAGCTTTCCACGATCCCGCAATGGGTGTCGGTGTCCGACTCGTCGATGTGGCCCGTGCGGTTCTTGTCGTAGGTCTTGTTGAAGATGATGATGTCGCCCGGCCGGATGTCGGCCGCATGGGCGCGGCGCGTGTGCTTTTGCTCCAGGTAGATGCGGATGTCCTTGGTCAGGTTGTGCCCCAGGTAGCCGTATTTGGCGAAGAAGCGGTCCATCTCGGGAGAGTGGTAACAGGCCAGGACGAAGTGGGAGCAGTCGATCTTCCAGTCGGGCCGGGACTTGAGGTAGGTCTGGGCATTGTGGAGGGCCTCCTCCGGGGCGGCCTGGCTGCCGCTAGGAGAGACCTCGTAATAACCCACCGGAGCGCATCCGGACAAAGCCAAAACAATCCCCAAAAACCAAAAACCTTTTTTTGCCACAGATAGACACAGATGAACACGGATGAATAATTTATCCAAAAAATCTTCGTCCTTATCTGTGTTTATCTGTGTGCATCTGTGGCTAATCAATGATCTTACTTCTTGGCGCCGGTGCGGCCGCCCTTGGCGATGAGGGCCAGGGTGTTGGCGATGGCCACCGAGAGCGGCAGGTTGGCCGAAGCCGCCAGGTACTGGGGCGCCCATTCGGGGTTGAACCTCTCCTTTTCCTTGCGGATATCCCCCAGGCTCGAAGCGTGGGAATAGGGCGAGAGGATCTGGGCGATCTTGTCCTTGAAGGGGGCCAGGGGGCTTTCCTGCACGTCCAACAGCGGGGCCGTGCCCAGGTTGAACCATTTGTAACCCTTGTCCTTGGCCCAAAGCATCGCCTCCAGGAGGAGGTAATCCTCCAATGCCGCCGGGGCCTCGTGGGAGGAGCGCAACAGGTCGGTCCGGATCTCTTCCTTGCCCCCGCTCTCCAGCAGGTTGGCGAAGGCCTCGACCTTGCCTTCCCGGCGCACCACGGCCAGGGGGAACCGCCGCAGGTAGTCCTCCTGGAAGAACCCCGTGGAAAAGCCCATTTCGCGGGTCTTGTTCTTGCTGAGCCACTCCTCCGAAACCCTCTTCAGCTCGGGAAGCAGGGCCGGCCCCGCC
Source organism: Pseudomonadota bacterium (assembly GCA_021324075.1). Lineage (GTDB taxonomy): Bacteria > Oederibacteriota > Muellerivitia > Muellerivitales > Muellerivitaceae > JAJPJW01. The sequence continues at coordinate 21,656 of JAJPJW010000040.1, forward strand.
CCCTCGGGCAAAATCTCGAAACTATACTCTTCCTTCTCTTTGAACCTTTGGTGGGAAGTTTTCAGGTCCGCCGAGGCCAGGGAGTCCGGCTTGAAGGTTTTGAGCGGCATGCGGGCCTCCTCGCCCACCTTCACGACCGTCAGGCCCATGTCCAGGTAGAACTGGAAATGCTGGGGATCGACGAGGAAAAAGAGCACCCACATCTTCCGGCGGTGGCAGAGGTCCCGGAACTTGACGGCCAGTTCCTCCCTTTCCTTCGCCTCCCCCACCGGGTCCCCCAGCACGATGTAGATGCGGCCTTCGATGGCGTACATCAGGAAGGCGTCGCGCTTCTTGTTGAAATTCAGGGCCTTGTCGCCCAGCAGGGCCAGGGCCGCCGAGGCCCGGCGGGATTTTTTCGCGGCGTCCAACGCCCTTTCCATGTCCGCCAAGCCCGGAAATTCGGTCTCCGGTTGGCTGGGCGAAAGCAGGGCGATGATGGAAAAAATGAACAATGACAGGGTCGCGCCCAGGCTGGAGCGGAGGAACCGGGCGGAGTCTTCCACCACGTCGAAGGTGGTCCAAAGGTCCGACGAGTAATCCTCGTAGCGGTAGCTGAAGACCCCGGTCCAGATGGAGCCCAGGAGGACGAAGAGGATGGCCGTCACCCAGAAAGGCGGGAATCGCTGTTGGAAAAGCGAGGTGCGGCGGGAGAAATAGCGGCCGCAGGGCAGGAGGGCGGCGAAGACGGCCAGCAGGGCCATGGATTCCTGGAAGTCGAAGCCCTTGAAGAGGCAGCCCAGGACCCCCGCGCCCAACAAGACAAGGCTGAAGACGTAGGCTGATTGGAGCCTTTGCTGGATTCCCCGGGCCGCCACCAGCAGCCAGGCCCCCGCCACGCCGGTGAGGAAGTGGGAGCTTTCCAGCACCCAGAGCGGCATGAGCTTGCTGAGTTCGGCCATGCGGTGGGCCGCTTCCGGGGTGGCGTTGGAGAAGAAAAGCAGCGAGCCGCCGCAAAAGGCGAGGGTGGCAAAGACATGGGGCGCGAAGTCGGGCGCGAACCGGTCGAGGATCTGGAAGGCCCGCTTGAAGCCTTCCTTGTTGCGGTTGATCTCATACAGCGCGAAGGACAGGAGGCCCAGCACGAAGGGGATCAGGTAATAGACCAGCCGGAAGGCCAGCATGGCCCCCAGGACGTCGGAGGCGGGAAGGATGGGCGACAACAGGAGCACCACCACCGTTTCCAGCACGCCCAAGCCCCCCGGCACCTGGCTGGCGAAGCCGATGATCTGCGCTAAAAGGTAGATGGCCAGGAACGAGGGGAAGGAAAGGGAGTTGGGGGGCAGCAAGAGGTAAAGGGCGGCGCCCGAGCAGGTCCAGTCCAGCGAGCCCACCACCATCTGGCTCAGGGCCAGGGCGATGGAAGGCGTGGGAAACTGCCAGCGGAAGACCTTGATCGTTCGCTTGATGAACACCGCGCTCAAAAGATAGGCCGTGACCGCCAGCACGCAGAAGACCCCCGCCGAGGCCACCGAATTGAAGGGCAGGTGCACCGAAGCGGGCAGTTCGGGCGGCTCAAGGAAGAAGAAAACCGCGCCCATGGTCAGGAAGCCCACCCAGAAGGTCATGCCGCAGGTCACCAGCACATTGGCCGCTTCCCCCGCCGTCAGGCCCCAGGCCGAGTAGAGGCGGTAGCGGATGCCGCCGCCGGTTAAGAGGGCCGCGCCGATATTGTGGCTGAAGCTGTAGGCGATGAAGGAGGTCAGCGCGGTCTTGGGGTAGGAAAGGGGCTTGTTGATGTGGCGCAGGCCCAGCATGTCGTAAAGGGTGAGGGCGAAATAGCTTCCCATGGCCGCCAGGAAGGCCAGGAAAAGGTTGTGGGCGGGGATGGCCTGGAGGTAGCGCAGGATGTCCTCGCTATGGCTGGCCCTCACTTCCCGCCGAAGAACCCAGAGCGCGGCGTAGAAAAGCACCAGCACCGCCAGGATGCTGGCGGTCTGCCCGACTTTTTTTCGGGTTTCGGTTTTTTGCGCTTGTTCCATCAAAGTCCTCTAGCCACAGATGCACACAGATGCACACAGATGAGACTTTTTCTTTTAAAAATCATATTCATTTTTTCTCGTTTTTATCTGTGTTAATCCGTGTTCATCTGCGGCAAAAACTGCTTTTGCCGTGGTTTCGTCTCAAGGTGCCAGCCTTTCCCTTTTCCATCCGCCCGCCTTGCGCAGGTAAACCAAACGGTCGTGCAGGCGGCTGGGGCGTCCCTTCCAGAACTCGAGGGTCTCCGGCAAAAGACGGTAGCCGCCCCAATGGGGGGGCCGGGGGACCGGACGGCCTTCGTATTTTTCCTCCAGTTCCCGCATGCGCTTTTCCAAAACTTCCCGGTTGGGAATCAGCCGGCTCTGGTCCGAGGCCCAGGCCGAAAGCTGGCTTCCCCGGGGCCGGCTTTGGAAATAGTCGTCCGATTCCCGATCGGCGACCTTTCTCACCCGGCCGTCGATGCGCACTTGGCGGCTCAGTTGGGGCCAGAAGAACAGCAGGCTGGCCGCCGGGTGGCGGCTTAAGTCCCGGCTCTTGCGGCTTTGGTAATTCGTGTAAAAGACGAAACCCTTCCCGTCGTAGCCTTTCAAGAGCACCATCCGCGCCGAGGGGCGGCCTTGGGCGGAGACGGTGGTCAGGGCCATGGCATTGGCGTCCAGGACCCGGGCCTTGAGGGCTTCCCGGAACCACTTCTCGAAGAGGGCCAGGGGGTTGCGGGGGGCTTCTTTTTCGGTCAGGCCGCTGTTTCGGTACTCGCGGCGAAGGTGGGCGATGGAGTTTTTCTTCATGGCTGGGGGCTTATCCGGTCAAAAAGGTGGCAAGTTGCACGGTATTAAATACCACCATCCGCAACTTGCTATCCCCAAATTCTTCGGAATTTGGGGATCTGGTATATCCACAAGGATTTCTGAAATCCGTTACAGCATCATAACATTGAAAAGCTTGTCGCGAACTTTCAATGACCCCTAGAATGCCGCCTACGAAATGAATTTATCTTAATTTTCGGGAGGTTATTTTATGAAGGAGTTGTTTAAAAAGCTCGTTGTCGCCTTTTTGTTCCTCGCCGCCGTACCGGTTTTCGCCCAGGTCCCCAAGAACGCGGATTGGGACAAGCCCAGTTCCTTCGGGCCCACTCCCTCCGTTACTCCCGAACGGGAGATCAGGAAGAAGGTCAACCTCAGCCCCATGGACGACGAGGGCAAGCCCAACGGGTTGAAGTGCGGCGAGACTTACCAAGTCGATGTGACCGCGACCCAAAGGGTGGAACAATGCGAGGGTTTCGACTATACCCCCCTCTATGACCGGGCCAAATTCCTCGCCGATGAGAGGATCAACCAGATCCAATGCGCCCAGACCGATGATTGTCTCTCGCCCTACCGCTGGTATGGTTATTGGAACTGGACCTGTAAAGGAACCGAAGCCACGGTCCAGGTCACCGAGTTCGTCACCTGTCCCGCTAAAGGAGCCACCCTGACCGCCGGGTACGGCACCCAAGCCAAGACGGATAAGAAAAAGCCCCTGGACAAGCCCAAGGGCGGACCGCCGCCTTCCGAACCCGTGACGAACGGGGAATTTGTCACCGAGTCTGGTATTTCTCAAAATGTGGATTGGGCCCTAGCCTGCGATTCAAAGCCCATGCCGGTGGCTTATACCTATGAAGTCAACAGCCCTTCGGCCCAGGCCTTGGAGACAGGCATGGGCAAAAGCGCCCTGGGTCGTAATTTTGAGTTTTATTTCAAGCTGGCGGAAGCCGAGGCCAAGAAATACCACGATCAGTTCAAATGCAGCCCCCCGGCCAATTGCAAGCTGAACCCGTTTAAGGTCGATTCGGCTTCCTGGACGGCCAACGGCGGCGCCCAAACCATCACCATCGTGATCAATTTCACGGTGCAATGTGTGAAGAAGTAGGTTTCGGGGGTTTTCAGGGATAGAAAAAGCCGTTATTTCGGATACAATGGCTTCACTTTAAAGGCGCACCGGGTCCCCCGGCGCGCCTTTTTTTACTACCAACCTAATACTTATTTGACCCGGAGAGATGGCAGAGTGGTCGGCGGCCCAGAGGGCCGGGACGGAAAATACCTTTAAGAATTGGAGTAGAATAATTTTTCCGCCCATGCGGCTTGGCCGCATTCGGAAATATAGTCAAAGAAAGCTAAAAACCTAGCCTATCAATATTCGATCCGGAGAGATGGCAGAGTGGTCGAATGCGCCTGACTCGAAATCAGGTTTACCGCAAGGTAACGGGGGTTCGAATCCCTCTCTCTCCGCCATATTTTAATTTGTTCCTCTTTATACGCTTTTTTCTTTTTGCTAGTAGGGGTTTTCGAGTTCTAGAGTGCGATTAGACCAACAGACCTTTCGAACCAAATTTTGAGGGTTTTCTATTTCCAATGGATTTTGATTCGAATAAACCTTGTGCATTTTCAGTAACGAGACGGAATGCTTTTTGGCGTGGAGTTTTGAGAACACGATTGAACCCTCCATCCTTTGTGAGCGGAGAATTATCCGCCTTACCGTTCAATGAGCAGGGTGGAAAGATTTGATATGGAGTACTATCTCCTTTCGCCAATTTGGGTTTTACGCCAACGAATCTAGATCTTGCTCCCTTTAGATAATCTTTATTTAGTTCACAGCAAACCCATTTTCGATTCAAAGATTCAGCCACTTCACCTGTAATGCAGGATCCTCCGAATGGGTCAACTATCAAATCTCCTTCATCAGTAAGCATCCGGATAAAATATTCTGGTAATCTTGAAGGAAAGCGTGCTGGATGAACCGGGAGATTGTTGGCTCTGCAATATTCTTGGTAGGCTCCGTTTGATTCAGTATTTGCGAGCGCCAATAGATTTGGTGGAACAGAACCACCATTGTTCTTTCCAAACTTATCAGAAATATCATGACCAGACGGACGGAGTTTAGGAGTGTACCCATTTGTTAACAGGGACTTCATTGACTCGCTGTATGGAGCTAGAATTCTTTTATTAGAAGCTTTTGGCCATGGAGTTTTCGATAACCACCATATGCAATTAATAGCATCTTTAACCCTGATTCGACGTACATTTACCCATTCTGCTGGAGTTGGAAGTTTCGCGGGATTCCACCAATAATGCTCTTGGCATAGATGAAACCCATATTCCCTGCATAGAGTAATTAATAGTTCGAAGTGATAAAGCGAACGAGTTGGAGTTCCTGCCTTCCATGCCCCTCCGATATCAATTACTAAACTACCTTTTTCTTTAAGTACACGACGCATTCCGTCAGCAAATGGCCTAAACCATTCAACATACCTATCGGCATCTTCGTTCCCGTAACTTTTTTTCCTAACAAGTCCGAAAGGTGGGGAAGTTACTATTAAATCTATTGAGTCTGTCTTTAATGTTTTATGCAATAACCCCAATGAATCGCCGTGAAATATTTTCCCGTGGGGAGTCTCAAGAAAAAGATCAGGTTCAGTTACGTTGTATTTAGCTTGTTCTTCACGAACATAGTGTGTGCCGGATGAAGCGGAATGTTTTGATGTGTGGAGGAATCGAAGATAATCACTGAGATAATCAAAACCGGCCATCTCCGCCGTGTTCAACATTTCCGAATATTCGGTATCGGTGAGGCGGAAATTGACTAGGCGTTTACGGGGATTGTTGGCTTTAGGCCGTGGCATGTCATAAGTGTAATACAAAAACCCGGTTCGTCAATGAAGTATTCGTAAGACGAATATTACATCTCTCGAAATTTATTTGCGGCACGAATGAATTGGCGTCTCGGCCATTGATTTCTATCTGGAGGAAGAAGTATTTCTCGGCCGAGATGGGTCTCAAAATCTCGGAGACCACCACCAAGACCTAAACGAACAAGATCATCTTTTTTCTTAGGGTTTATCAACATTCTCAAATCTTCAGAAAGGTAGATGAGTCCGCGATCATAGGCTCTGTGATAAGTCGGAGAAAGACACAACCCATTTTGAACCTCATCCATACTTCCTTCTGCGCCAACGGGCAAAATATGTGCCGCATCGATAAGTCGCAATTGTAATCCGGTAACACAACATTTTCGATCATATGCGACTACTACTTTTCGTCGGAAGTCACTATCCCGAGCAAGACGAGACACCTTTGTAACCACCCGCCTTCTCTCAGGAGCTATTCTTTCCATCTCACGGTCAGTGGGAGTCTCAAGGCGTCCAACCTTTGAAAGAAGAGTAGAAACCGCAGCATCTGCTCCGCTTTCATGCAAGTTCTCGCAATTTAAACAGTATGCAAGCATATTGTCGGGCCGAAATGCCACAGCGATTTCATCGTTACCTTTTCGCGAGAATGCAAAACCGTCACGAACTGCTTCCCGTAAGGCTAGTATGTTTATTTGTATAGATGGAGATTGTCGTGAGAAAGCTCTATGCTTTCTAAGGTCAAAGCCTGCAAAACATTTTGTGTTTGGCTCATAACCTAGAAGTAACGTCGGGCCACTTGGATTCTCAGGAAGAGGTGGAGTAACTGAAGTAAGCTGGATTCGATATTCGTCTTTTGGTCGTGCGGCACCACCGCCATGAGTTAAGGTCCAAATATATATCCAAATTGGAAACGAAGATTCACCGGCTGTAACATAAAATCGTCTAGGTTGACTTCTCGGTTGAGATACAAGTAATGCCGCTGCGGATGAATCCGTAAAAGCATCTTCAATTGCATGTACAATTTCAGAGGAACTTAATGCAGGCATTTAATCCCCTTTTCGATAATAAAACATTTTCTCATGACAACTATTTATCAAACAACGAATTTATGTGTGTTGAAAAGTAACCATTCTTTTTACTAAAAACGTCAAAAAGGAACTTTATTTCTGATGTAGGATTGAAGCATAGGGTTCTAAACGCATCAATAACAGTCCGCCATAAAGGGTGGCATCCGGAAGGGTGCCGCCCTTTATGGTTTAGAAATAGGGGATTTGAACCCAGGGGGTTCGGCACTGCCGGAGGCAGTGAGACAAAAGTTTCAATTGAGAATAAAACTATTTAAACGCCTCTTTTGTCTTGAGTTCTCTCTCCGCCATAATGATTTAGAAATAGGGGGTTTGAACCCCCAAGGTTCGCCGCTGCCAAAGGCAGCGGGTCGAAAGTCACCTTTAAGAATAAGTCCCAATAAAGATGTTTCTTTCGGCCTGATCCTCTCTCTGTGCCATTGGGATTTTCGATTGGGGGTCGGTTTCTGATGAACGTAAAAGAACAAATCAAAAATTATATTAACAGCCTGCCTGAGCCAAAACACAGTGACATGCAGGCGTTGCACCGCGTTATTCTGCAAGTAATACCGGGATGTAAATTATGGTTCTTGGATGGTAAAAACAGTGAAAATAAAACCGTATTCAATCCAAACATAGGATACGGATTTCAAACCATAAAATATGCCGATGGAAAAATCCGGGAGTTTTACCGGATTGGCATGAGCGCAAACACCACCGGGATCTCCGTCTATATCCTCGGCATCAAGGATAAAAAATACTTGGCCAAAACATACGGAAAAAAACTAGGCAAGGCGGGCGTGACCGGCTATTGCGTCAAGTTCAAATCTCTAAAAGATATCAATATCGATGTGATGAAAGCGGCGATACGATATGGTGCTGACCTCAAATGAAAAATGGACGGAGAACCATCAACATGACCCACCTACTTCGTAAACCCGGCCGGATAGGGTCTTTCACCGCACCGATTCTCGCGGGTTTGATCGGGGTCTGGATTTTTTCCGGGCAAAGCCGGCTCATGGCCGGACCATCCGATCCCAACCCGAAAACCCAGCCGCAAGCGGCCTTAACCGAGTTTTACCGTTGGTATCTCGAGTCCCTCGCTCACCACCGCGACCCCTTGAGCGACGAACCTGTGAAGACAGGCCAATATGTTTCGAAGAAACTAATCCAGCAAATCCATAAACTCGAGAATAGTCCTGATGGGTTGGATGAAGATTATTTTACGAAGTCACAGGACATTCTTGAGGATTGGCAAGCCCATATCGTTGTTTCTGAAGTTCAAATGAAAGACAAATCCGCCTCCGCCCTTGTCACTCTCGGGGTGACGAAGGATTCGATGCACCGTTTGAAGTTGAACCTCGTCCTGGAAGGCGCTTCCTGGAAGATTTCCAAAGTCCGCGAGTCGGTTGCCCCCTAAGCGCGCCGGCGCCCTTTGACTTTCTCCAAAAAGCCCAATTTCCCGATTTTTTTCAGGCCTTTCCCTGTCACATCCTCCCTCTCCCATCCGTCATTGAGATGTAAGGACAAAAAAGGTTAAGGTGACAGGGAAAGGACGACCCATGGCGGACAACGATTGGCTGGCGGATAAGTTCCAGGAAAACCGCCCTCATTTGCGGGCGGTGGCCTACCGGATCCTCGGCTCCAACGGGGAAGCGGACGACGCCGTGCAGGAGGCCTGGCTACGCCTGTCGCGTTCGGACACCGGGAGAATCGAAAACCTGGGCGGATGGCTGACCACCGTTGTGGCCCGGGTCTGCCTGGATATGCTTCGCTCGCGCAAAACCCGGAAGGAAGAATCGCTCCAGGAGAACATCCTGGAGATGCCGGATAAATCCCATGCCCTCAATCCTGCGGAGGAGGCCCTGCTGGCCGATTCGGTGGGTTCGGCCCTCCTGGTCGTCCTGCGCACCCTGACTCCCGCCGAACGCATCGCCTTTGTGCTGCACGACTTGTTCAGCCTGCCCTTCGAGGAAATCGCCCCCATCGTGGGCCGGTCCGAGCCGGCGGTGAGGCAGCTGGCCAGCCGGGCTCGGCGGCGGGTTCAAGGGGGCGGGGAAAACCGGGAGGACGAAGGTAAAAAACGGGAGGTTGTCTCGGCCTTCCTCACCGCCTCCCGTGAGGGCCATTTCGACGCCCTGCTGCAGTTGCTCGATCCGAAGATCCGCCTTTACGCCGACGACACCACCGTGAAAATGACCGCAGCCAACCAGGGCAAGGGCGCACCGCCCTTTCAAAGCGAGATGCAGGACAATCGGGCGATCGCCGAAGCCTTCAAGGGCCGGGCCGTGGGCGCCCAATTGGCGCTCATCAACGGCTCGGTGGGAACCACCTGGATCGGCGGGGGGAAACCCCGGCTGGCCTTCCTGTTCTCCATTGAAAACGGGAAGATCACCGAGATTAACGTGGTCATGGATCCGGAAGATTTGGAGGCCATGCGGATCGAGCCTTTAGCATAACTCCCCCTCTGAAAGAGGGGGATGAAGGGGGAGTTAGTTTTTCAGGTGTTTTCTACAAAGGCTAATACCCCCTAACCCCCTTTTTCAAAGGGGGAAAAATCATGAGGAGGTTGGAGATGAACATTCTGTTATGGACGCTGCAAATTCTTTTGGCCTTGTACTACTTGATGGGCGGGGCCTACCAGACGAACGTCGGGAAACTGCCGCCGGCCTGGTTCAAAATCGTGCCCAAGCCCCTTTGGATCGTCATCGGTTTGCTGCAAGTCCTGCTGGCTTTGGGCCTGGTCTTGCCCCCCCTGGTGAAGATGATGCCCCAACTCACGCCCATCTCGGCCGTCGGCCTGATCCTCGAAACCTTGGTGGTCCATTTCCTGACCTTCAATAAATTTATGTTCAAGGCTTTTGTCTGGGTCCTGGTTCCGGCCCTCCTGGCCGCCTTCGTGGCCTATGGGCGTTTCGTGCTGATGCCCTTTTAACTCTGCACGACGGTCAAAACCCGGGTTTCTAACGAAATCCGGGTTTTATTGTTTAAACACGGATTCAGATATGGACATCCATTGGGCTAAAAAAGGTTTAACAAAATAAACGTTGACGCACAAAGACCTTCGTTCTTATAAGAAGTCATCTCTTTCCAAAGCCGATACCGGGGGATATATGAAAAAGTCGTTGTGGATGATCCTGATCCTCTCTCTCCTGGCATCCAAAGCCTTCCCCGCGGGTGGGACCTCCTCGGCGGACGTCAACAACCCGGACTACGACTGCCAGTGCGGCCTTTACGGGGGCTTTGAGACGGGGATACTGGAAACCAGCGACCTTTTCTACTTTCCCCAAAACCTGAAAGTCCAATGGGACAAGGTGCGGTTCGGCGCCGTCATTACCCGTAACAACCGGGTTCTCAGCGTTCAATGGGACCTGTTGTTTTCCAACCCAACGCTGGACGGGAACAACGATACCTTCTTGAGCCTCAACTCGGAGTTGAAATGGGTCCCCACTCCGGGAAAAATCGACTTGTACCTGTTCGGGGGCTTTGGGCAGGCATTCGCCCTGGGCCAATTTGGGCAGGACCATTACCGCAATTTCCCGGTCGGGGCGGGCCTGGAATTTTTCCCCGACCCCCAGAACAAGTTCTTCAGCGGTTTCGTGGAGGCTGAATGCGACATCATCTATAAAGACCCCAACCCGGCCCACGTCTTGTTCTTCGCGGGGCCCGGGGTAACCTTTCCGCTTTCCCTCTAGGCCCGGCGCCCCATGGAAAAAAAATTTTTCCGGCGAGCATGGCTGGCGGGCCTCTTCCTTCCGGGGGCCTTGATGGCCGCGTCCCTGCCCGGCCCCAACCCGACCCCTTTCCAGGGCGAGATTTTCTACAACATCGTCCATACGTCCTTCGAACCCGCCATCCACATGCACTACATCATCAAGGGCCGGAAGATCCGCATGGACCTGGTGGAAATCGACGAGAACGACCCCACCCAGACGAAGATCCTGAAGGTCTTGGAATCCTCCTTCGTCACATTGCCCGATCCCCTGGACAAAACGGACCGGGGGAAAATCCAGGCCGAGGAAAAAGGAAAAAACTTCCTTTTTGAGGAACCCGCCGCCGCCGAAGGCTTTCAAGCCGCCTCGACACCAAAAGCCTTGGCGGCCTCCAACCGGGAAAAAACCGCCGAGGGCGCGGCCGTGGCCAATTACGAGGAAACCTATGGTTATTCCATCCAAAAGGAAAAACCCTCCTTGAAAACCCCGCCGGGGGCCAAGACCGCTTCCCTGGAAAAGGACTTCACCGCCGATATCTGGACCGCCGGTGAACCTCAAACCATTAAAAGGAAAAAGGGCGGGAAGCTTGTCCTCGAATCCGTCCAAGGCCTGAAGGACAGCCCCTTTCCCATGGTTCTCCATGTCAAAAAGCCCCAGAAAGTGATGAGGATGCCCAACGGCAAACGGATGGGGCACATGCATGATTCCTATTGGATGTATGCGGTGAAGGTCATTCCCCGGCCCGTTTCGGACGAAGATGTCACACCCGATTTGAAAAGCCCCACGAAGAACCCGGAGCAGCTGCAAGGCCTGCTATCCCAACCCGACCTGTTCAACGAACGCTTCAAAACCGCTACTCCAACACCGACCCCCAAACCCTAGGAACCGCCCATGCCCCTTTTATTCCAATCCGAAAAGAGCCGCCGGATTTCTTCCCCATTGTTTTCGCTTTTCCTCTATGCCGGCTGTTTCACCGTTTTTCTGCCCGCCGGGGCCCAGACGCCTTCCCCCTCATCCACGGCCACCTTCAGCCCGACTTCCACCCCGACGTCATCCCCCACGGTGACGCTCACGCCCACCTCCACCCCCAAGGACGCCGTTTGGACCCAGCACAACAACAACCAAAGAACGGGCGTTTTCGACTGCGAGCCCACCCTGAACCCCACCACCGTCAGCCGCACCGAAAGAAAGCACCCTTTTCACAGGATCGCCCGGTTCCCGGTGAGTGATTCGATCTACGCCCAGCCCCTTTATCTTCCGCGGGTGGAAATGGAGGGCCAGGCCCATCCCAAGAACGTGCTTTTTGTCGCCACGACGGACTGCAATGTTTACGCCTTTGACGCCGACGCGGACCATGCCGTCACCCTTTGGTGGAAGCACCTCGTCGAGGATGGGGAAAGTCCTACGAGTGGCGGCGATTTCCAATGCCAGGCCTACTCGGGGGGCATCCAATCCCCCGATTTCATCACGGGCAGCATGGGTTATTTCGATAAAAACATCGGCGGGGACGGCCTGATCGGGATTTTGGGCACCCCGGTCATCGACCGCAGTAACGGCATTCTTTACGTCATTGTGCGCACCACCGATAACGGTGGAAACGGCGTCGAAGGGGCCTACCGCCAGAGGCTTTGGGCCCTGGATATCCGCCATCAAGGGCAACCGGTCGGTGAACCCTTCTTGATCCCGAAAAAACCAACCCAGCCCGACGACATGGGCGAGTTCCGGGCCATGTGGCAGAACCAGAGGGCCGCCCTGGCCTTGTCCCCGGACAAGAACGACCCGTCCCACTGCACGGTTTACGCGGCCTGGGCGGGTGAATGCGACACCGACCTTTACCACGGCTGGGTGATGGCCTTCCACTGCGGCAAGGACGGGATTTCCCTGGCGGCGCGGTTCAACGACACCCCGGACAGCGACTTGATGGGCGAAGGCGGGGGAATCTGGCAGGCCGGGCAGGGGCCGGCGCTGGACGAACAGGGCAACCTTTACGTCATGACCGGAAACGGGGATTTCAACATCTACCAACCCGGGGGCCGCGACTACGGCAACAGCTTCCTTAAGCTTTCACCGGACCTGAAGAAGGTGGATTATTTCACCCCCAGCAACCAGATCCGCCTGGACCAGACCGATTACGACCTGGGTTCAGCCGGGCCGGTCCTCATCTCCCGGGGCCCCTCCGAGCCGGACCTGCTCCTGGGGGCGGGCAAGGAAGCCAAGTTTTTCCTGCTCAACACCGCCAACTTGGGCCAATACGATTGCGCCGGGAATGGCGCGGCCCTCCAAACGGCCTTCGTCACCATCGGGGCGCTCCTGAGCGACTACGGCACCCCGGGGGAAACACCCCAGGAGGGGAATTCCTGCATTACCAACCATATCCACGGCGGATCGGTCTGCTGGGCGACCCTCGGGGAGGAGAAGGGCCAGCCCGTCACGAACCGGGAAATTTTCGTCATGGCGGAAAACGACGTGGTGCGGGCTTATCAATTGAACAAGGACTGCACCCTTCCCCTGGGAACGCCGACCCCTTATACCCAGCCCGTCACGGCCGTGGTCCCCCGGTTGTTGTACGGGGAGTCGGGCCAACCGGCGGCCGTCATACCTTCCTTCGCCCCCTTCCAGGTCTTGGGGCAATCCGCCCCGGCCGCCGACTTCAAAAGAGGGGAAGGCCTGTTCAACGTGGCCCAACCCTCGGAAATGGGGTATACCCCGGAAAATCCGGATGAGCCGTTGATGAAGGACAGGATAAGCGTCGGGATGCCCGGTGGAATGTTGTCCCTTTCCTACGACGGCAAGGACCCGAAGAGCGCCATTCTCTGGGTCAGCTACCCGGATGAAGACGCTTACATCCCCCATGTGGGAGGACGGCCCGACCCCAAGGGGACCCTGGTGGCCTACAAGGCCCTGGAAGAGGAGGGTGACGGGTCCGTGACGGTCTTCGGTGGATTGCACAAGATGCTCAAGGAAATATGGGCCAGCGATGACGACCCCAAGGATGCGGTCGGGAACTATGCCAAATACGTCCCGCCGACTGTGGCCAACGGGCGGGTCTACATAGCCACCTCCAAAAATTCCCCGGCCTCGGGTGGAATCTTGGTTTATGGTTTGGAAAAAACCGCCCGCTGAGGGAGACCTGCTTGCTGGAGGCGCTCCTCTTACTTCATGTTTTTACAGGCTTCGCCCAGGCCAAGCCCGGTTTTGCGGCCAGTTCTTCCGCTGAAGGCTTCCGTGGCTCCAGGGTGAAAAGGACCAAATCGCCCGGAGCCATCTTCGCTTTTTTCAAAAGGGCTCCTTCCAAAAGCATATAGTGAAAACCGCGCCGGAAGCCGATTTCGCCTTCCATCCGGCACTTCTTCACCGTTCCCTTGACGAAAGTCCGGGACTGTTTTCCCCATATCACCGCGGGGTCCAAGGGTACGTGGATGGCGATCAACTGCTTGTGGCCCTCGAAAATCTTGGCTTCGAATTTCATTTTTTTCAAAAAAGCCCCCTATTCCCCAAAATAGGTCCTTAGCCCAATTGGGTTTTCAAAGCGGGAAGAACCAAGGCCCTAAAATAAGTGTTTACTTGTTGGGGAGTGGCTGGATTTTTTTGTCCGTACCACCAGGACAAAACGGCCAGAAAAGCGCCACTGAGATACTGAACCAGTAAATCCGATGGGATGTCACGGGGTTTTTCGTATTTCTTGAATTCCGTCTTGAATCTCTTGGAAATAAGTTCCTTCAGGCTTTCCTCGGTCAATTTCCTCCCGATCCTCCCGCCGCGGGGCCCGAGCAGCACTTTATAAAGCGCCCAGAGCTTGGTCTGGTGGATGTGTTCAAACCATGGAAGGCTGAATCCGATAATCTTCTCGGAGGATTTTGAGCCGCTTGAAAGGATGGGGGACCCGGCCTTTTCGAGGAAGGTCTCCAACATCCCCTTTGCCTCGAGCAAAATCTCGTCCTTGTTTTGGTAGTGGCTGTAAAAAGTTGACCGGCCGATATTCGCCCTATTCAAGATCTCCTTCACCGAGATGGATTGGTAATCCTGCTTTTCATCGATTAAATCCAATAAGGCATGCCGGATGGTTTTTTTGGTCCTGCCGATTTGCCGGGGCTGGGAATGTAAGTCCTCGAAAAAATGCCGTAGTTGTTCATGGTCCTTTGCCAAATCGCCTCCCTTTGCTCGGTAATGGACAATTCTCATTTTTTGTCCGGTTCGGGACATTTATCCATTCCTCGTTCTTCTTCTCCGGTTGAAGGAGTGTTAAAAAACAATAGCCGGATCATTTTAATGTCGGAAAGGAACCGCGGACATGCATAAAAACCTTACGAAAAAAACTATCCTCTGGCTTTTAACCAGCCACATCCTGGTCGCGTTGGTCCTGTGGCACTTGAGCGGCCACATGCACCACATGCACTGAACCCGGGGACCTGGCCCATGATGAACCCCCGGTTGTCCAAGTTGAACTTCGCCGTCCATGTCCTTTTTTCCATCAGTTGGATCGGTGCCGTTGCCGCTTTCCTTGTCCTCAGCATCACCACGCAGGCGGGCTCCAACGTGGAAATCGTACGCGGTGCTTATCTTTCGATGAACCTGGTTGGCCAATATTTGATCGTTCCCTTGAGCCTTGCCGCGCTGCTGACCGGCCTCCTTCAGTCCCTGGGAACGGCTTGGGGTTTGTTCAGGTACTACTGGGTGCTGGTGAAATTCATTTTGACGACCATCGCCACTCTTCTTTTACTGTTGCACCAATTTAAGGCGGTGTCTGTGGTTGCCGATCGGGTCCTGGGATCATCGGCTGGAACATTGCCCAATGTTGGAAAAATAGGAACCCAGCTGGTGGTTGACTCTTCCTTGGGCATTGTTGTTCTTGTCATTGTTACGGTTCTGGGGATTTACAAGCCTTGGGGATTGATCCGAAAGGAAGTGAGGCGACAGGCCCAGGGGTCGGAGATTAAAGCTCCAAGCGACAAACTTCCTTTGGGTCTCAAATTCTTACTCCTGATCCTGGGATTGGCCCTGGCATTCGTGGTGATTTTGCACCTGACGGGCCATTCCCCCATGATGCACAACCACTGAGAAACTCCGGTAGATGTCCCCTTCAAATCAGAAGGGATCCGGCCGGTTACTCAATTCCGAATTCTCTTGGTCATGTAAACCGCCATGCCCCTCGGCTTTTTGAACCCGCAGCTTTTGTAAAACTCCACCGCCCCGGAATTGTCGGCCAGGACCCATGCCTCGGAAAGATGCTTGGCGCCCATCCAGGCCTCCAAGGCCCCTTGCAGGGCCTTCCCTACCCCGGCGCGGCGGGATTTTTTCCGCACGCCGATTTCGTAAAGGAGGACCTCGTCCTTTCCGGCCCGCATTTTGAGGAGGTAACAGAACAGGAAGCCCACCACCCGGCCCTTTTCCTCGGCGGTCCAAAAAAGCACCGAAGGGTCGGTGAGGAATTTCCGGGCGGCCTTGAACCCCAGGGGCTTTAAGGGGCCGCCCCGGCCCTCGACGTCGAAGTCGGCGTCTTCCCCCGCGAGGCCCCGCAGGAGGTCTTCGTTGCCGATGGTCAGGCGGCGTATCTTGGTTTTCATGGCGCCATATCCTTTGGGCCCAGACAAGATCGGTGACGGTCTTGGGGACGCAATGGGTTTAACCCGCCGGACAGGGCTTGAAGGAAGACCAATCGATTCCCTCCTGGAAAGGGTCGTCGGGCGGGATGACGGTTTTAAAGTTGAAGGCAAACTGGGTCGGGCCATGGGCTTGCAGGTACTCGAGCCTTTTCTTCGCTTCATCCACGCCAGGGATATGGCCCAGGGGGACCCACCAGAGGGCGGTCGAAGCACCGTCGAACTTGTTGAACCATTCTTGCCTTTGCCGGACCATTTCGGCGTGGGCCGAATGATAAGCGTAATTCTTCAGCGCCTCAACCGTTTCCCAGACTGACATATTGAAAAGTATGCGGTCGTCGTCATAGGGACGCAGGTAAAGGTTGTTTCCCTGGGATGTTTCGAGCCGCCAAATAAAACCCGGGCTTTTGTCCGCTAGGGCGTTGATTTCATTGATGCGGACGTTGAACCCCGCCATGAGGGGGTCTTCCAAGGGGGCTTTCATCCGGGCGATATTGACCTGCGCAAGATGGTACTTGTTCATTTTTCACCTCCCGCCAGGGGCCTTGTTGCCCGTCCCCGTTCCATTTAGGATAAAGCTCCTTTTATATAAAACCGATTCCACGGAATGTTTCAAGCCTCCAGGGAGCAAACCCCATGCCTGAAAAGCCGGGCGCTCAATCTGGAATAAACCGGGATTCGAAGGAGGCCTTAGGATGGCTGCTTTTTTAGCGATCGGATTGGTGGCCGGAATCGCTTCCGGAATCTTTGGCATCGGGGGGGGCGTCCTCATCGTCCCCGCCCTGGCCTTCTTTTGCGGTTTCACCCAGGAACAGTCCATCGGCACCAGCCTGGCCGTCCTTTTGCCGCCCGTAGGCTTGGCCGCGGTGTTGGAATACTACCGCAACGGCAACGTGAACTTGAGGGCCGCCGTCCTGGTGGCCCTGGGCGTTTTCGTGGGGGCCTGGTTGGGCGCCTTGTTGGCCCACAAGATGGGCGACGCCTGGTTGAAATTGGCCTTTGGGCTGTTCATCATCTTACTGGGGGTTTGGATGGTCGCGGCTTCCCTGAAGGGACTCCACCTGATCAAGGACATCTAAAAAGGAGTGTTGTCATGAAGTTCGCCAAGTGGGTCTTCCGCGTCGCCGGCATCTACGGAATCGTGGTGCTGCTTCCTTTTTATTTCATCGAGAACAATCCCCAGGCCATTCCCCCTCCCGCCATTACCCACCCCGAATATTATTATGGTTTCGTGGGCCTGGGCCTCGCCTGGCAGGTGGTGTTCCTTATTATTTCAACCGACCCGGCGAAATACCGGCTTTTGATGATTCCTTCGGTCCTTGAGAAATTCAGCTTCGCCGTCGCGGTGGCCGTGCTTTATCTGGTGGGCCGTGTAGGACCTTACATCCTTCCAGGAGCTGTCCCCGATACCCTCTTGGGCGTTCTCTTCATCGCTTCTTATTTTAAGGCCGGGAAGGATTAGGCCCGGGGGAGCTGCAGGTATTTCCGGCGTTCCTTTTCCGGAAACTTCTCGATGGCGTAACGTAGCATGGTGCGGGGCATGGAAGGGGCGTGGCGGGCCAGGAACTTCTTCAAGGCCGGCAGGTTCCGCTTCCCGGCCTCCCGCAGCATCCAACCCACGGCTTTATGAATGAGGTCTTCCTCGTCCTTCAAAAGCCTTTCCGCCAGCCTGAAACTGTCGGCGGTGTCGCCCTGGCGGATGAACCACCAGGTGGAAACCATGGCGATGCGCCGCTCCCAGAGATTTTTGGACCCGGCCAGCTTGAAAAGCACCGTCCGGTCTTTATCCAATAAATAAGGCCCCACGATGTAGGGGGCGCTGTCGTCCACGCCGTCCCAGTTGCGGATGTACCCCTTGTGCTTCAGGTAGAAGTCGTAGATTTCCTTTTTCCCCGCCCCGTCCCCCTTGTTGAACTTCAGCACCAGGATGGAATTGGCCAGGGACCTTTCATCGTGCACCCGCGAGGCCATCAGGCGTTTCACGTCGGAAAGCGGCAGGGTCCAGAAGGCCCGGGACACCTCCCGCATCTTGGGGGTGGTGACACCCAGGAAGACGTCCTTTTCGGCGTTCTTGAAGAATCCCCGGTAGGTCTTGGCTTTCTTCGCGTCGGCATGCCGCCGCAGGGCCCGTTTCGCTTTGGAAAGGGTCACGCGCTCAGCCCTTGCGGCCGTTGGGGCCGATGTCGAAGAGGAGGAATTGGGAATCCTTGCCCGCTTTGAGGTCCAGGGCCTTCTCGTCTTCGCCATAGGCGGCGTCGCCCGCCTTGAGTTTCTTGCCGTTGACGTCCAGCTCCCCCTCCACCATCTGCAGCCAGAAGCCCGACCCTTCGCGGGGCTCGGCGGCCAGTTTTTTCCCGACGCCCAGCAGCGAGGCGTAAAGCTCGATGTCCTGGTGGATCACCACCGATCCGTCTTTCCCCTGCTTGGACCCGATCAGCAAAAGCTTGTCCTTTTTGTCCTTGTCGGAAAAATGCTTCTGGTCGTAACGGGGCGTGAGGCCCTGCTTGTCCGGGAACATCCAGATTTGGAGGAAATGCACCTTCTGCTTGTCGGAGGGGTTGAACTCGCTGTGGGTGATGCCCGTGCCCGCGCTCATGACCTGCACGTCCCCGGGCTGGATGACCGAGCCCGTGCCCATGCTGTCCTTGTGTTCCAGCTGGCCTTCAAGGACATAGCTAAGGATCTCCATATTGTCGTGGGGATGGCGCCCGAAACCCTGGCCCGGCTCCACCCGGTCCTCATTGATCACCCTCAAGGACCGGAAACCGTGGAAATGGGGGTCGTAGTACCCGGCGAAGGAAAAGCTATGGTAGCTGTTCAGCCAGCCGTGGTCGGCGTGGCCGCGGTCTTGGGACAAACGCAAGTTGATCATAACGGCCTCCTGGAGAATGGGAACCCATCAGCTGGAAGGTCGGGCGGAAGGCCGCCTCTTTCAAGGCATTACCGCGGGGTAAGTAGTTTGGTTAAGGTCATGTCTTAGTTTTTTGTCATTCCGAGGAGCAGAGCCGATAGGCTCAGTTTGCGACGTGGGAATCCCAGGTTTTTGCTGTTGAAGAAATAACACAACCTAAGATTGCCACGGTCCAAAACGCCCCGATTGGGGCTGGACCTCGCAATGACAGCCTAAAATATTCTCCCAATACTACCTATCGGTTGACCGTGCTCATGTCCGCGTAGCGCGGGCCCGCGGTGACACCCCGGGGGAAGGCTTCATCCAATTGCTTGAGCTCGGAAGGGTTGAGGCGCACTTCAAGGGCCCCCAGGTTTTCCTCCAAACGCTCCTTCTTGGTGGTGCCGGGGATGGGGACGACGTCCTCCCCCTGGGCCATGACCCAGGCCAGCGCCAATTGGGCGGGGGTGCATTTCTTTTCGGCGGCCAGGGCCTTTACCCGTTCGGCCAATTCCAGGTTCTTTTCGAAGTTGCCGGCCTGGAAGCGGGGGTGGCGCCGGCGCCAGTCGTCCTGCGGCAGGTCCTCCGGGCTCTTGAAGGCGCCCGTCAAAAAGCCCCGGCCCAGGGGGCTGTAGGGCACGAAACCGATGCCCAGCTCCCGGACGGTCTTGAGGATTTCCTCTTCCGGTTCCCGGCTCCAGAGGGAGTATTCGGTCTGGAGCGCCGAGATGGGATGCACCTGATGGGCGCGGCGGATGGTGGCGGGGGCGGCCTCGGACAAGCCCAGGTAGCGCACCTTGCCCTGTTTCACCAACTGGGCCATGGCGCCCACTGTATCCTCGATGGGGGTTTCCTTGTCCACGCGGTGCTGGTAGTAAAGGTCGATATGGTCGGTCTTCAGGCGGCGGAGGGAATCGTCACAGCACTTGAGCACGTAGTCCGGCTTGCCCGAGACGCCCAGGAACTTGCCGTCGGGGGTTCGTTGGTTGCCGAATTTGGTGGCCAGGGTCACCTTGTCCCGCCGCCCCTGCAGGAACTTCCCCAGGAGCTCCTCGTTGGTGAAGGGGCCGTAGATGTCGGCCGTATCCAGGAAAGTGACGCCCAATTCAAGGGCCCGGCCCAGGGTTTCCAGGGACTTCCCTTCCTCACCCCTTCCCGAGTAAAAGTCGGACATGCCCATGCAGCCCAACCCCATGCGGGTCACTTCCAAACCTTGGCTTCCGAGTTTGACTTTCGGGACCATGACGGACCTCCTTAGCGCTGTATCTTGATGTTGATCATGCCGTTTTTGAGGGAGCCGTAGAGCCTCACCCACATGCCCATGTACATTTCCTGCCCGCGGGCGGCGCTGATATCCCCCAGGTCCAGGATGTCGGTCCACCCGAAGGATTTCAAGACTTCGGTCACTTTCCCCTTGGCTTCCGCGTCGTTGCCCGAAAGGAAGATCGTATGGTCGCCGTTATGGACCATCTTGGGGTTCACCATGATGGGCGCGGCCAGGGTGTTGAAGCATTTGACCACCTTGAGATTCGGGAAGGCGGCTTGGATCTTTCCCGCCACCGAGCGGTCCTCGCTGGCCAGGGCCAGGGGGAAGCCTTTGCTGAAATCCAGTTCATTGGCGGTGTCGATGAGAACCTTCGGCCCTACTTTGTCGGCCTCCGCCATCTTGAGGGCTTCCACCGAGATCTGCCCGTGGGTGGCGTTGATGAGGAGCTCCCCGTGCTGGGCCGCTTCCTTGAAGGTGGCGACCTTGGCCTTGTTCTTCACTTGGTCCAGCCATTCGTTGAGGCTGACCGCCATGTTTTTCTTTTCGTCCAGCTTCTTCGGGTCGCGGGTGCCCAAAACCACGTCATGCCCCAGTTCCACCAGCTTGGCCCCCAGGGTCTGGGCCACAACGCCTGTTCCGATGATGCCGATCTTCATAAGTCCGCTCCTCGATAAGGGATGGAAGACCCGGCAAGTCTACCCTCATCTCTTTTATAAAATCGAGCCTTGCTCGATAAAAGTTATGGGGGTTGTGCCGTTTTCCATTTTGGGGCCGGGGCCCCTTTCCAATTGGATAAACGGCATAGAACGGTGGCTTAAACAAATGCAAGACGGAGGCAGGAATTTACTTGAGGGTTGCGGTGATGACTTTCTTCAAGGCCAGCACGGCCGGGGAGAGCGGTGCCTTCCTGCGCCAGGCCAGGGAGAGGGTGCGCTCGGCCTTGGGGGACGACACCCGCGCGTAAGCCACGCCAGGGAACTTGGCCACCATCTGGGGCACCAGGCTGATGCCCAGCCCCGCCGCCACCAGGGCCTGCACCGTCTCGATGCCGCCGCTTTCGAAGACCACCTTGGGTTCCAGCCCCGCCTTTCGGTAAAGGTCCAGGGTGATCTGCCGGAAACCGTGGCCGGATTTCATGAGGATAAATGGTTCCTCGGCCGCCTGCTTGAGACTGAGGCTGTTCTTCCCCGCCAAGGGATGCCGGACGGGCAGGGCCAAAAGCAGTTCCTCGGCCAGGACCGTCTGGTGGTCCAACCCGGGCCTCAGGCCCGCCTCGTCCATGATGGCCAGCTCGATCTCGCCCTGCTCCAAATCCCTCGCCAGGTCCGGGGAGGACTCTTCCTTCAAGTGGACCTGGATCTTCGGGTAAGCCCTGCGGAAGGCCGTCAGGATGGGCGGGAGCAGGTGGGCCCCGGTGGTGGGCATGCAGCCCAGGCTGACCTTGCCCAGGGTGAGCCCGGATTGGGCCTTGGCATCCTCCCGGGCCGATTCCATCTCCTCCAGGATCGTCCTGACCCGGGGCAAAAAGGCGGCCCCCCGGGCGGTCAACCGCCCGCCCTTGCGGGTGCGCTCGAAAAGCGGCCCGCCCAGCTCGTCCTCCAGCTTGGCGATCTGGATCGAAAGGGAAGGCTGGGACACGTTGCTTTGCCGGGCCGCTTGGGTGAAACTGCCCGTCTGGGCCACGGCCAGGAAGTAGCGCAATTGGTGGGTTTCCATTTTTTCCTCGTTGTCATCCCGAGGAGCGGTGCCGATAGGCACGATTTCGCGACGTTGGGATCTCAGGTTTTGCTGTTGAAGAAAGACCACAACCTGAGATTGCCACGCCCCTACCCGCGCCGATTGGCGCAGGGGCTCGCAATGACGTAGAAGATTATAGTTAAAAGCTATTCTAAATATAGAAACTATATCTTTTACTTATAACCCGGCGGCCGCTATCTTTTCCCCATTCAACCAAGGAGTGAGCCATGGCAAAAGGAACGCTTTACAACAAGGTTTGGGACGCCCACGTGGTGGACAAGCTGCCCACGGGCCAGTACCAGCTCTTCATCGGCCTGCACCTGATCCACGAGGTCACCAGCCCCCAGGCCTTCGACATGATCAAGGAAAAGGGCCTGAAGGTGGCTTATCCCCAACGCACCTTCGCCACCGTGGACCACATCGTGCCCACCCAAAGCCAGGCCCGGCCTTTCCAGGACAACGAGGCCGAGCAGATGATGGGCGCCATCGAGAAGAACGTCCGGGAATTCGGGGTTTCCTTCTTCGACTTCAAGTCGGGCAACCAGGGTATCGTGCATATCATCGGCCCGGAAAACGGCCTCACCCAGCCGGGCATGACCATCGCCTGCGGCGACTCCCACACCTCCACCCACGGGGCCTTTGGCACCCTGGCCTTCGGCATCGGCACCACCCAGGTGCGCGACGTGCTGGCCACCCAGTGCCTGGCCATGGACGCCTTGAAGGTCCGCCGCGTGAATGTGAACGGCAGGCTCAAGCCCGGCGTCACCGCCAAGGATGTGACCCTCTATATCATCCAGAAGCTGGGGGTGAAGGGCGGCATCGGTTACGCCTACGAATACGGCGGATCGGTCTTCGACAACTTCACCATGGAAGAGCGCATGACCGTCTGCAACATGGCCATCGAGGGCGGCGCCCGCGTGGGCTACGTGAACCCCGACCAGACCACCTTTGATTACCTCAAGGGCCGCAAATTTTCCCCCGCCGCGGACAAGTGGGACAAAGTGGTGGCCTATTGGAAGTCCTTCGCGTCGGACAAGGACGCGGTCTTCGACGATGTGGTCGATTTCAACGGCGGGGACATTGAGCCGATCGTCACTTGGGGCATCACCCCCGACCAGTCGGTGGGGGTCAACGACAAGCTGCCGGAGGTTTCCAAGTTTTCCGCCGATGAGGTGAAAACCGTGGAACTGGCCTACAAGCATATGGACCTGAAGCCCGGCGCGCCCATCAAGGGCACGCCCATCAACGTGGCCTTCATCGGAAGCTGCACCAACGGGCGCCTGTCGGACCTTAGGGAGGCCGCCAAGGTGGCCAAGGGCCGCAAGGTTTCCAAAACAGTGCGGGCCTTTGTGGTGCCCGGCTCCCAGCAGGTGAAGGCCGCCGCCGAGAAGGAAGGTTTGGACAAGATCTTCACCGAGGCCGGTTTCGAATGGCGCGAAGCGGGCTGCTCCATGTGCCTGGCCATGAACCCGGATAAGCTTAAAGGAAGGGAACTCTCGGCCTCCTCGTCCAACCGCAATTTCATCGGGCGGCAGGGGTCGAAGGACGGCCGCACGATCCTGATGAGCCCCGCCATGGTGGCCGCCGCGGCCATCGAAGGAAAAATCGCCGACGTTCGGGAGGTGCTGAAATGAGCAAGATCAACCAAATCGAGGGCAAAGCCGTGCCGGTGGAGGGCAACGACATCGACACGGACCGGATCATCCCGGCCCGCTATTTGAAGGAAATCACCTTCACCAACATGGGCAAATACCCCTTCTACGACGAGCGTTTCGACGCCGAGGGCAAGCCCAAGGGCCATCCCTTCGACCTGCCCCAGTTCGCCGGCTCCCATATCCTTTTCGTGAACCAGAACTTCGGCTGCGGTTCCTCGCGCGAACACGCGCCCCAGTCCCTCATGCGCTGGGGCATCCGGGCCATCGTGGGCGAGTCCTTCGCCGAGATCTTCGCGGGCAACTGCACCATGCTGGGCATCCCTACGGTGACCGTGGGCCGCGCGGACATGGAAAAGCTCCAGGCCCTGGCAAAGCAAAAGCCCGAAACCCAGTTCCTGCTGGACCTGGACAAGAAGGCGCTTTATAGCGAAGGCAAGGAACACCTGAAGTTCGAGATCCACGAGTCCAAGCGCAACGCCTTGGTCAACGGCACCTGGGACTCGACGGGCCTGCTCCTGGCCAATGCGGGCAAGACGGCGGATGTGGCCAAGAAACTTCCTTATGTAGCGGGGTTTTAAACCCCGCTCGGGAGGGAAAAATGAACCCTTACACTGAAACCTGCTTCGCGATCTTTTTCGCTTTCGGCCTTTACATGACCTGGGCCGCCACGCGGGTGAAAAAAGCGGTCAAACGCCAGAGCCTTTCGGGAAGGGCCGTGCATTTGGCCATGCTTTATTCGGGTTTTTTCATGAGCTTCATCCGGTTCCCACACTGGGGGCCGCTGGATTTTCAAGTTCTCCCGGCCACTTCCCTCTTCGGGTCCTTGGGCGTGGCTGTCTGCGGTTTAGGTTTCACCTTTTGCTTCTGGGCCCGGCAAACCCTGGGTGGCAACTGGAGCGGCAACGTAACGCTGAAAAAGGGCCATGAACTGGTTAAGCGCGGCCCTTATGCCCTGGCGCGCCACCCCATGTACACCGGCATCCTCATGGGCCTCTTCGGCACGGCCCTCACCATCGGTGAAGTGGGTAATTTTCTGGGCCCCGCCCTGCTTTTCTTCGCCTTTACCCGCAAAATGGCCATGGAAGAAGCCTACATGACGGCTCATTTCGGCCGGGCCTACGGGGATTATTCCCGCAAGGTCAAACGGTTGGTGCCCTTCGTTTATTGAAAAGGAAGCTCCATGCCTGAGCAAAGCTGGAACCCTGAGGATTACGACCAAAACGCCCGGTTCGTCACGGACCTGGGGGCGGGCGTCGTCGAGCTTTTAAACCCCCAACCAGGCGAACGCATCCTGGACCTCGGCTGCGGCGACGGCGTCCTCACCAAAAAGTTCGTGGAGTTTGGCTGCCGGGTGGTGGGTGTGGACGCCAGCCCGGAATTCATCGTGGCCGCCCGGGGCCTGGGGCTCGATGCCCGGCTGATGGACGGACAAGCCCTTATTTTTAATGAAGAATTCGACGCGGTCTTCAGCAATGCGGCCCTGCACTGGATGAAGGACATGGAAGCCGTGATCGACGGCGTTTGGCGGGCCTTGAAACCGGGGGGCCGGTTCGTGGCTGAAATGGGCGGTCACGGCAACATCGAAAAAATCGAAAAAGCCACCCGCCGGGCCCTGCGCAAACGCGGCTTGGACAAGAAAGTCCCCGAGCCCAACGTCTATCCTTCTCCCGAAGAATACGGGGCGCTTTTGGAAAAGCGGGGCTTGCGGGTGAACCAAATCCAACTCTTCCCCCGCCCCACGCCCCTGCCCAAGGACATGAAAACCTGGGTGAAGACCTTCCGGAAAAACTATTTGGACGCCGTGCCCCTCAAGGACCGCGAGGCCTTTTTGGAGGAAATCCAGGAAGAGATCCGGCCCCTCCTTTGCGGCCCCGACGGCCGCTGGAGCGCCGATTACGTTCGCCTCCGCTTCGCGGCATCCAAGCCTTGATTTGCGGTTAAAATAACCCCGTGCCCATCCTTCTTTCCTCCAAACTCGGCCCCGACGTCCTGATGGAAAAAATAAGGGAAAAAACCGACGTGGAAGGCTTTTGGCCTTCTGTTTTTGGTTCCAACCCATTTATAGGCCGCTTCAAGAAAAACGACTTCCAACTGAGGAAAAGGATTTATTACCGCAATTCCTTTATCCCTGTTTTTTATGGCCGGGTGGGGGAAACCCCGCAAGGGTCGGAGATTCGTGGGGAGTTCCGCATGGCCCTTTCCGTCCGGATCTTCATGGGGTTCTGGTTTTCGTTTGTAGGATTGGCCTTCATCCCGACCCTTTTTTTGCTCACCCGCCCCGGTGTTCCTTACGGAAAAATTTGGCTCGGTTTGCTCGGTCTTCTCGCGATGTTGGCCCTCGGGATGGGGATGGTCAAGTTTGGCCAATGGCTTGCCCGGGGCCATATTGGCTTGATCACCCAGTATCTCGAAGGCTGCGCCCAGGGATCCATCCAGGGCCATGAGGACTACCGGACCAAAACCATCCTGGCTCCAAAATATTGGGCCTTTGAACTGCTCGTCCGCCGGACACTGGCTTTTTTATGGGATACGGTCATCCCAGCCATTCCCACCGTCCTGTGGCCGGCCTTTCACGACTCCCCATCCCAGGACCTGCCTTGGTGGTTGTTCCTGCCTTGTTTTTTTCTTTACGAAAACGTCGTGGCCTGGGTTTGGGGCAGGGGCTTGGGAGAAAACATGGCCCGGCTTCAAGTGAGGTCGCTCGGAGGTGGAAAACTGGCTCCCGGCTTGGTGGCTTTAAGATCGCTGGTAAAGGTCGTTTGTTTAATCCCGCTTTATGCGCCCGGACGGGGGGATTATGGATGGGCGGTTTCAGCCGCGTTATTCCTGGCGCCTTATCTTTTCACGAGAAATAGGTGTTGCCTGCACGACATCGCGGCGAATAGTAAGGTGGTTTTGCAGGACTAGCTCAAATCCTTATGGAATCCAAAAACCCGCCGGGGGCGGGCCTTTTACGGTCGTCCCGGGATTGTGAATTCCCGGCGTCTTGGGTCTCATAGGACATCTTTTGGTGTTGGGAATAACTCCTCCAAACCAGGGTCAGCTGGAGGGTTTCGTTGATCTGATCGACAGGATGGGTGCTGGGCGCGCTGTTTCCCCGCGTTTTATCTTGGGAGGTTGAATCCACCGCGCTGGATTGCTCTTTCGTTTTATCCGTCTGCTTCTTAGCTGATTTTTCAGAGTCCGAAACCCCGTTCCCGCTGATGATATTTTTAATCTCTCCTTGTAGGCCCTGGTCGGGGCCGTAGGGATCGAAAGGGTCGACCCCCAGGAGCGCCCACCCCAGCAGGCTGTTGGCCCAGCCGTTCCCAAAGGTATCCGAGGGCCAGTTGGCGGCTTCTTTTTCCTGCTCGGCCACTTCGGCCTTTTCCTGGGATGTCTTGGCCATGGCGTCCAGCCAATTCCAGGCCTGCTGGAGGTTCAAATAGGAAGTTTTCCCGGGAGCTGGCGTCCAGGGCAACTCGGTATGGATGTAAAGCCGGCTGGTGTCAAAATTGAGGAGGATCACGGAAGCTCCTTGTTGAAAACCCTAACGGCTTTTTCGTGTTTTTATTGAATAATAAATGGCGTATTCCCGACAGGGAGGCTTTCCATCGCGGAAAGCGCGGGTAAGGCTTAAAATTCCATTCATTTTCGGGAGGTCCCATGCCGCAACTCATCGAATCCCCCTCGGTCATCCAGGCCGCGGGCAACAAGCCCAAACGCATCGAGGAATTCATCGGCCGGGTCAATAGCAAGACACCCGGGGTCAGCATCGCCCGCATGGTGAGCCCCGGCGGCTGGGTGGAACCGGGCCAGACCCCGGACTTCGATGAATACACGGTCGTTTTGAAAGGACTTTTGAAGATTGAATCCAAGGGCGAAACCTTGGAAGTGAAGGCGGGCCAGGCGGTCTGGGTGAAGAAAGGCGAGTGGGTGCGTTACAGCTCTCCCCGGGCCGAAGGCGCCGAATATATCGCGGTCTGCCTGCCGGCTTTCGGCCCGGACATCGTTCACCGCGACCCTTCTTAAAGGAACCGCTTGGCCCTTACATCTACCCTCTACCGCTTTACCGTGGACCTGTCGGACGTGGATCGGAACCTCTACCAGACCCTGGAGTTCCGCGCGGCCCTGCACCCCAGCGAGTCCCTGCCCTTTTTCGTCACCCGAGTCCTGGCCTATTGCCTGGAATACCGGGAAGGCCTGGAGTTTTCCGCGGGTATCAGCGCCCCCGACGAACCGGCCATCCGCAAGATGGGCCTGACCGGCGGATTGGACCTTTGGGTGGACATCGGCAACCCCGCGGCCAAACGCATCCACAAGGCCTCGAAGTCCTGCAAGGAGGTCCGAATCTACACCCACAAGGATGGGGCGATGCTGGCGCGGGAATTACGGGAGGAGCAGGTCCACCGGCTTTCCGAGATCGGGCTTTATTCACTGGACCAGCGTTTTTTGAACGCCCTGGGCGGGACCTTGGACCGGGACAACCACTGGGAATTGACGAGGACGGAAGGGGAGTTGTACCTGGGGGTGGGCAGGGATTCGTTCCAGGGCCGCCTGGAAAAGCACGATTTAAGTTAAGCGTCCGGTCCTTGGGGCTTCCCCCTGCGAAAAGGAGGCGGACTGGAGTTTTAAGGGGTTTCCGTTACAGCCCGTTGAAAAGTCCGACCAAGGTTGTTTCATCCTGCGTGGATGTACCGTAAGAACCCACGATCTGCTGCGAAGTCTCGGCCCCGTTCTTGAAGAAGATACAGGTGGGGATACCGGTAATGTTGTAAGCGCTGCTCAGGGTGGACTGGGCGTCCACGTCCACCCTGACCACTTTGACCTTGCCTCCCTCAGCGGTTGCGAACTGCTGCGCGGCGGGGTCCATGATCGTACAGTTGGGGCACCAGGTGGCGTAAAACACCACCAGCACCGGTAGGGGGGACGCCAGGACCTCCTGGTTGAAGTTAGCGGAGGTCCCGTCCACAATCCAGGGATCGGGGAAAGGCGTGGGGACCGGGGTGGGTACGGCCGTGGGCGGAGGCGGGGTGGGGGAAGGGTTGGAAAAAACCGTGGGAGTCGGGGTTGGCTGGTTTAAATGATTCGCCTGGACCGCCGTCGGAACGGCGTATTGGCTGGAGCAACTGCAAATCAAGGCTGTGACGAGGCCCGCTAAAAAAAGCAGAAAAAGATGCCAGGTTTTCATTTTTCCCCTCCGTCTTATTCGCCTTCTAGACGGACAATCGGGGATTTAGTCCAACCCTCATTCAAAGAAAATCCAACCTGGAAAAACGACGGGAAGGGGCCCTCTTGGGGCCTATCGGCGAGCCTTTCCTCCCGTTAGGGATTGGCTTTCATCAAATTCAAGTACAACAAATAGGCCCCGAACAGCACAAAGGCCGCCCCCACGATCAGGGCGTTCCATACCTTCGCCCGGTACATCTTACTGGCGGCCATCTGGGCCCGTTCCTCGGGGGTCGCCGCCTTTTTAAAGCCCAGGGTGGCGTAAAAATTCCTTAAAACGATCAGGAGCATCCCGAAAACGATGAGCAGGATGTCGTAAAAGATAGCCTTCATGGGCGCCTCGCTTGGATTGATTTGGGGGTGGGATTAAAATGATCCCAAGTAAGGGGAGAGACTACCTTGGATAGTTTTAAAGATCAAATTCAAAAACAGGCCCTGGAAGCCACCGTGAAGGTGATCCAGGAAAAAATCCAGGGCCTCACCTGCCCCCTGCACCACCAAAACCCCCGGCTGAAATTTTCCGAGGATTCGGGCCCGGGCCAGCAGAAAATGTCCTTCGATTGCTGCTGCAATACCCTGTCGGAGATGCTGCAACAGGCCCTGAAAGACTAGGCCCCGGCGGTCACTTGAACCGGGACTTGGCCGCCGTCACAGCATCGCCCAGGGCCTTCAAGGCCTGGTTCGTGCCGCCCTTCAGGTCTTCCCAGGCTTCCCCGCTGGCCTTTTGCACGGGCTTCAACTTTTCCTCGAGGTCCTTGCGCTTGGCCTTGAGTTCCTCGACGTGCTTCTGCATTTCCGCCTTGGCGTCGGCCCCCATCTTGCCGGCTTTCTCCTGCAGATTGTCGATGTCCGAATTCCATTGGTCGATCTGGTCCTTCAATTTTTGGACGTAAGCATCCCTTTTTTCACCCATGAAGCCCTCCGTGAACCGCCGTTTTTATGTCTCTTTCCCCTATTCTCAAAGCCTTGCCCTTCATTTTTCAACGGGGGAACGGCCCTCGGACCCTTTTTTCCCGGGCTGAAACATGGGATCGCGGGAAAACCTCCCCTTTCTTGGGCTTTCAGCCGGTGGCTTTTCCTTTTAAAATCAAGTCATGTTAAACACCACGCAAACTCAGCAGGCTTCCCTGGCCGTGCGCGAACTGCGCGTGTCCCTTTCCAACTTTTTCCTTTATTCGGCCGAGAACGCCATGGTGAAGCAGTCCCTGGACCGCCTTCTGGAGGCCCTGGCCCGGTTGTTTACGGAACTTCCCTCCGTCTCCTTTGCCGAATCCGAAGGCCGCCTCGTGGTGGAAGGGGCGGCCCTGGACGAGCGCCTCACCGGCTCCACCAACATGATCAAGGACCTCTTCCTGACCCACAAGATCCATACCCTCACCTTCGCCAAAGGCGTCCGGGCCGCCGAAGTACACGCCCTTTTCTCGCTCCTGAGGCCCCGGGCCTTGCCCACCGGCGTCTCCCTTTCCCAGGCGCTGGTCCAGCAGTCCTTGGAACACATCCAGGTGAACGAGAAGGTTTTCGTGGCCCTGTCCGAAGGCGAGGTGGTCGTGCCGGGCGACACGGCCCCGGGGGGCGAACAGAATTTGCAGGAGGCCCTGGAAGCCCTCCAATACTTCCTCCAGATTTTCAGCCGCGTGCGGCCCGATTCCAACAAACAGGAACTGGCCCGCCGGCTCATGGCCAACATGGGCGGTTGGCTCCAATCCGACGGGGGCGAAGGGTCCGGTACGGGAAACGGGGACGGCACGGGTGGGGGGAAACCGGGAACGGCCAACGTGCAACCCTGGCGGGAACTGATGGGCGGCTTCCTGGGATTGAAGGCCGCCCTGGCTTCCATGAAATCACCCGCCCAAGTCTCCGACGCGCAAGTGAGCATGGACGACCTCTTAAAAAAGCTCGTCCTCCTGGGGGAAAACCAGGGTGTGGCGCTGGAAGAGGTGCCCGCCCCCGCACCGGCCGCCGAAGCGGTTCCCGAAGCCCCCGCGGCGGCGGCCACCGTCGCGGCCGCTGAAACCGTTCCGCCCGAACAGGGCCGTCTTTTCGAGACCGACCCGGTGTTGGCGGCGGTGGAGAAAAAGGATTGGGACGGCCTTTTGACCCCCGAGATGGAAGGCAAGTTGGGGGAAAAGATAGCCTGGCTCCAGGACCCCGAACAATTGGAGGCCCTGGAATCCCTTTGGGCAAAGTTGTGGGACAAGATCTTTTCCGGCGACGAGGGCACCCAGGCCCTGGCCTTGCGGCAATTGAGCCACCTGCAATGGAACCTCGTTCCCCGGCCCCTTCAACTGGAGGGTTTCCGGAACCTCTGCCGCCTGTTGAAGGAAATCCGCCGCCCGGCCAATTACCCCATGACCCTTACCCTGGCCCAGGACTGGATCCCCCAGGAACTGGCTTCCGACGATTGGACCGATCTTTTGGAAATGACCCGCCTCCTGATGCGCGCCGCCACCCAGACGCCGCCCCGCTTTGAGAAGCAAAACCAGGCCGCCCGCGTGGCCCTGGATACCGTCTTCTGCGAGCCCATCCTGGAATCGCTCCTCAACCGCTATCCCGCCGAACCGGAGGAGGGGAACAACACGCGGAAACTCTTCGTCCTTCTGGGGCCGCGGGTGGGCCCCTTCCTTTTCAGCAAGATCGAGGAGGAACTGACCGGAAGCGCCTTTTGGCTCAAGGCCCTGGACCTCCTGGAGGCCCAGCAAAAGGAAGGACTGCATGTTTACGAAACCTGGCTGGGCCAGCCCGAAAAACGGGGGCAGTTGGAGAAATTCCTGGATGTCTTCACCGCCGTGCCGCCCTCGGGCGAACTGGAGGATTATTTCCAGCGCCACTGGAACACCCTGAGCCCCCTGGCCCAGGGAAAAATCCTAGCTTCCATCCGCCAATGGCGGAAGAAGGGCTTCCGCCCCTTCCTTCTGCGGCTCTTGGAAAAACCCGACACCCCCATCGCCCTGGAGGCGCTGGAAACCCTGGGGGTCGTGGGGATCGAAGGGGACGGGGAGCCCATGGTCCTAGCCGTGAAAAACTATCCGCCCCACGGCAGGGACAAGGAGAAGTTCTGGCTCCAGGCCTGCCAGGCTTTGGGGTCCCTGGCCGACCCCCCCGCCGCGGCCGCCTTGATGGAGTGGGGCGGAAAATACCACTTCATGGAAGCCAAAAAGAACCGCAGCCTGGAAGTACGCCGCGCCGCCATCCAGGCCCTGCGCCGCTTCCGCTCTTCCGAGGTCAGGGACTTCCTGGCCGGGTTGAAGAAGGACGGGGAGAAGGAACTGAAGGAGGATGTAGAGAAAACCCTGAAGTCGGTGGACGAAAACATCGCGTCCAAATTCGGCGGGTCCGGCGCTTAACTCAACGGCGCCAGATAGGTGAAAGGATAAACGGGGATGTTGCGCAGGATAGTGAATACTACCAGGACGCAAAAAAGCCCCCAGATCCAATAGGGGTGGATGAGCGAAAGCGGCTTCTTGCGGAAAGCCGCGTAGATGAAGAACGGAATGGCCAGGACCGCCATGACGTTGTCGTGGAGCGCGGTCAGGATGTTTCCGTGCAAGAGCTGGTAGAGGGCGCGGGTGGACCCGCAGCCGGGGCAGTAAAGCCCGGTGATCTCGTGGAAAACGCAGGCGGGATAAGGAAAACTGCCGGGTTTAAAGAAATAAAGGAAGACCAGGCCGGCGGCGCACGCCGCCAGGAGGGCGCTCCTTGTCAAAAGAGGGTGCTTCTGGAGTATTTCCATTAAGACAATTTCCTGGTTTTCATTCTAAAAAAGAAATTCCCACGCCCTGTTTTATCCTTCCAGAACAAGGCATGGGAACAAGGTTTAAAATAATAAAACGGACGGAACCACCCGTTAGTGTTGGCTTAGTTGCGGCATTTGCTGGTGGATGAGCGCAATGATCGTGGCCTCGAATAAAAACCAGAGGATCCATCCGACGAGCCCGATGCCAAAGGCGACCCAGCACCACGTCTTAACATTCTTAGAGGCGGCCGCGGCCCCGGCCATGTCCCCCGCCGCGACAAAGGCGTTCACTTTACCCGAAAAATAGACCGCTGGCAGTCCTAGGGGCATGCAGCAGCAAACCGTGGCCAGAATAGCGAAAACCAAATAATTCGAAACGGCTTTATTTTCAGCCATTTTCAGCACCTCCAAGTAATTTTTACGGCCAAAACTTAAACCCCTAAAAAAACCGACCAACCCTTTTTCCAGCTGAACCCGTTACAAAATCCCGCTTCAATTCACGGTTATCGCCTGTTTTTAATGTAAATGGTCTTTTAAGGGGTCCAAAAACCCGAACAAGTAGGACAAAACAATGATGATGATCCCAAAAAGATCACAGCCAAACGCCGCCCAACACCAATTTCTGGCCAATTGGGAATTATGCCGTGCTCCTTCCAAATCTTGGATGGCGATCTTTGAATTAACCTGGGATGCATAAACAGCCGCCACAATTCCGAAAGGTGTTCCTAAAAACAAGCAGCAACAAGGGCTGAACACGGCCAGTAATATTGCCTGGACCAGATAATTCGGAATCGTTTCCGCTATGGGAGCCGCGGTCAGGGGCTGGCCGCATTGCCCGCATTCCGTGGCCCTCTCCTTGTTGGAAGCTCCGCAATGGGTGCAGTACATGGTGGATGTGCCCCGGTTATTTCTTCAGAACGGCCGTAACAATCCCGAAGATGATGAGCCCCGTATAAACCACTCCGAACAATCCGCCGACCAGGACGCCGATCCAGGCATGGACCTTCCCTTTTGCTTCGGGGTGTTCCTTGGCTTGTTTCAAACCCATGATCCCCAAAACCAGGGCCGCGATCCCCAGGGGGGATCCGATGCAGGGGATGATGGAAAAGACCGCCAGGTAATAGGCGATTAGGGCCTTGGCGTTCTTATAGGGGATGATGGTGGAGATGGGATCGCTGCCCGCAGAAGCCGTCACGGTTTTAAGAGTTTGTTTGCATTTCGTGCATTTGAAGTTGGCGTCGCTGTTTTCGGTGCCGCATTTGGGGCAAAACATGGGGACTCCATACTCGTTTTTCGATAAGGGAAGGGCCGCGAAAAAGTATCACACAAAACAAAAAGGCTGAAAAGCGGGAAAAAGGGCGGGAAAAGGAGGTTTTACAATGGCTTTACCGCACCAGGAATGGGATCGAGGCTTCGCCAAACTCACTCAATAGGTCGGAATACGGCCCAAAGTATCTGTTGGGAAGCTCAAACTATAAACTTTTGACTTGATCCTTTTTATTCGGGACTCTTTTCATAGTGAACACCCCATTGGTTAGTTTGACTTAGGTTCAGAGCTTAAAAGGGGGATTTCAAATAAATCAACATCAAAAAAACATTCCGCGTTCCAGTGATTATTCACGACATTGTCTTGGGTTCCAAAACCTAGACTCAACCCCGGGTTGGACGGAAAACCAAGGGTGACAAAAACACCAGGTTCTAAAATACGGGCAAAATTATTATTATTGAAATCATCCTGATTTTCATAAAAAGCCGTTTCTTGCAATCCGGTGAAATCAATGGCAGAGACAAATAAACCTAAAGACCATTTATCCATGCCGAGTGACCCCTCAATTCCCCAAGGATTGGAAATAGCAAAATGGTTTTCAGGAATCACATCACCTGATCGAATAAAACCAGTTCCGAAATAACTTTTCACCGACAAGCTTGTGTACCTGTGCCCAACTGGAATGGCATCATTACTTCCATGTTGTAACTCGAACAGCGGCAAATCAACACCCGTAAATCCTAGTAAGCGCGTTTGAGCAACTTGATTTTCCGTAGCAGGATTGAATTCTGCGCCGAATCCCAAAGAAAGGGGCAGGTTTGGAAGTCCTAACATCACGAACATTCCGGGAGAAAAGACTTCCTTAATATTTTGAGTGCTCAATATGTCGGCATTATTATTTATTCCCTCATTCAAAAGTGCTCCCAGATCCGCAAACGAAAACAAGAGCCCCGCCGAAAAATCGGAAAAAATGAAATTACCCCAAGAAGCTTCTATCCCAACGGGCGTATTCAATGTGAACTGCGGCTCTTGATCAAATTTTATTGATTCTGAAGAACCAAAACCCATATAGCCATTGACAAGCAAATTAAAACTTGAGTTTCGCTTGATGAAAACTTCACCGGCTGGTGCGGCAATATTCTCAATGGCTTGCTTAACATCATTTGGATTCTGCGCGGTCGCTACCGTTGCGATGAAATTTCCATATTTCAACATTGGTTCCAAATCTTTATCAATAATTTGAACCAATTTCAAAGACCCTTTTGGCGACTTCTCATCGCCGAATATCCCCGAAAGGATTTCCTCGACTTTTTCCAAAGCGGCGCCATAATTGCCTTGGGATTCAAATGCATAGATGTCAGATACATCATTCACAAAAGAAGTAATACTTACTTCGTTCTTGTCTGGAAATTCCTTCTGAATAGGCTCAAAATTTTGGTCGAGCTGTAAGACATCCAAAACAACTTTTAAAACCGCTTGATAATATTTTGAATTTAGTGTCCCAAGTTTGTTCTGAAATTGTTGTTGGATCGAGTCATCGGTTGAGTCCAGTTTTTGGTTAGCTTCGATTTCTTGGCCAATTTTTAAGTACGCTTGGTCGGCCGAGTTTAAGTCATTGGTAAACTGGATATAAAAAAGTTCACTTTGGATGGGCTTCCAATCTATACCATTCTTTGTTTCTAATTGGATGTTGGGTTGAACTTTGGCTACTAGATCGTTTACGTAATTATCTAAAGCGCCATTTTGAAACAAAAACTCCAACTGATCTGGCGAAACCCACCCAGAAATACAATCATCGTTGCCTTTAACCCAGGCATCGTTGCCATTTAGGGAGACAGCAATATCATGGATTTTTTCCACATCCTCAAGTGTTTGGAGCGTTGTAGTTGAAGCGGGAGCTGTAACAACTGAATAAAGTTTTTCAATTTGGGCATATTCAACTGCCCGGATCGCCGCTTTATCGCCAGCCTGCATACTGGATCGATCATGCTGCAATAAAATATTCAAATTTTCCACCTGGGAAGCAAGGGTGGCATCCTGGAGCAGATTGGGACTCGATTTATTAAGTGCTATTTCTAAGGGGCTGTAAGCGTCTTGTATATTTTTTAGGGTATTTGAGTAGTTATAAAGGACGCTAATCAAAAGACCAAATTTTGATCGTCCTAAAAGACCATCTCTCCCGCTCCTGACAAGCCCCGAATGAAGATCATCGAGGATATCCAAGAGTCTTTTGTGAGCGTTGACTCCGTTACTTATGCAAGAGAAAACCCAAAATCCTCCAATACAATCTTGAATGAAGGGCCCTTCTTTATTATCTAGATTTTTTTGGGACTCGTAATCAGGGTCTAATTCATTTTTGATATCGGGATATTTGTCCGCGAGACTCACAATAAAATTAAACGAATTGAAGGTCAAATCTTGGCTGTCTTTTGCAAAAGCTGCTTGCCAAACGGAGCCAGCTGGCCAGGAGACCCCATCCCATTTATTAAATAAAACATACAAATTTGGAAAAAGTACCGATATTTGTAATTCGGGTCTCAAAAAATATTTTCTGACTTCGCGCAAAAAATAAATTGATATTTCCTCTCGGAACCGCTCCTCAAGAAAATCTTCCGTACCAGATAAGATAGTTTGTTGAGACGCAACTGATCTTTTTTGCAGCGATAGATTTTCTAGATTCAATTTATTTTCAATGGTGTTGGCTAAATCGTCATAGTTTTTCTGGGTTGGAAGATGGGTATAGGGAATAACTGGGGGTGTATTTTCTTGGGTTGGCGTTGATTGGGTTTCATTCTTATGCCGCTTATCGGTGCCAGTTTGTCCTTTAGGAGTAGGTATAGCGATAGGCAGAAGGGTTGGACTTACAGTTGGCGTAACTTTAATAAGCGTGTCCCAAAAAGCCGATTCTAAATGAGTATTTATGCTAGCTGAAGGATTCGCCGTAGGCGATGACGATACGATAGAAGATGTAGTTTGAGTGGTTGTGACAGGACTAGATACCGAAGCGTTGGTCCCGGGGTTGGATGAAGAAGTGACGGCGGCGGCGGGTTGAGACGGCACGGTAACAACTGTAGGAATATCTTCTGCATACAAGTGGCTTAAACTATTTGGGATATATAAAACCACGAATAATAGAAGAATTTTTTTAAACTGATTCACGTTTACTTTCTCCATAAAATTACTTCGAATAATATATTTTTAATTGTCACGCCAAAACTTAGCTATTCTTTCAATTGCTATTGGTTTTCAAAAGTGTTGGATAACATGATTTAGGAACTCGGTTAAGAATAAATGGGGCAGGTTAACATTTAAGATTTTTCCAAAATATGTTCTTAACCGTTTTTCCGGTTCAAAAGTTTCGTCAATTCCTGAACAAATTTTTCGCCTTCTTCCGTTGAAATGGGTTGCCCACCCAAGGATTCTTTGGACGAACGAACCAACAAAAGACTGGGACGATAAAACCAAAAGATAATCAAAAATAGGATCCCGATGATTAATAAAGCTTCTGCGTGGCGGTGATCAGTAAGTTCAACAAACCATCCCAAAATACAAACCAACCCAATCACCACCAACAAAACATGCCTCTTCCAACCAAAGAAAATGGAATCGATTGAACTGAGCGGGATGTAACTTGTGTCTTCCCGGTAAATCCATTTTTTCGCGTGGAGCTTCACGTAATTCTCGGTGATGATGAGTCTCTGTTTTTGACCACCCACCTTTATATTCGCGGAGGTTATTTCCCCAGGTTCTATGCTGGTTTCAGTCATAAATCCTTCCTTTCTCTTTCGTTACCTTTCGGACTTTGGCGGCCTTGTACCTTAAGCGGAAAGACCCTTTAGGCGGTTACCCAAATTTCATTCGCAAAATAGGTAACCGCCTTTCGAGACCCCATTACTTTTCGGCGGTTTGGACGGAAGCCGGGCTCTGGGCGGCCAGGACGGTCAGGAAATCCCGATAGGCTTTTTCCAAATGGGCCGCCGAATCCAGGTTGTCCTTCATTTCCGCCAGGGCCGCCTCCAGCTTGTCCTTGGCGTCGGGCAAGGCTTGGGCCGTCTGTTCCAGGGACGGAAGAAGGGCTTTGACCAGTGCCGGATAATCCCGTACGGAGGCTTTCCGGGTCTGGAACCGGCTGAGGTAGTCCTGCGATTCCCGCACGACCTCCCGTGAAAAAACCTTGTCTCTGAGGGCTTCGGATCCGCGGTAGGTTTCCAATCCCCATTGCACCATCTGCGGGATGTCGGCCGCATCGCCTTCCTGCTTTTGGACCATCGTCTCCATGGCGTCCAGTTTGTTCAGAAGGTTCAAATGCGCGGCCAGGGCCTGGGGCAGGTTGGAGGCGGATTTTTCAACCTGGGCCCGGGCCATCTCCAGGCCAAAGGGGTCCCCCGCGCTGCTTTTTTGGACCAGTGCCTTGATGGATTCCCCCACCGGCGCCATGCGGGTCTTCAAATAGCGCAGGTAATCTTCATTCGCCACGGCCGGGTTCTTCGCCAGTTCCACGGCATCCGCCAAACGGTCCTTCTGCTCGGGGGCGATCTGCACCAGCCGGTTGAAAACCGAAGCCTGCCTTAGGACGTTTTGCCGGACCAGGTCCGGGAGGGACATGGCCTGGGCTTCCACCAGGTAGCCGTTCACGGGCACATCCTTCACCAGCTCGTAAAAATGGACCGGCAGGCTGCCCGATTGGCCCTTGCCGGGGTAGAGGGTGGCCTCGATCCAACGGTTCTCACCGGGCGTCATCCCTACCAGGGTCACGGTCCCATGCGACCCTGTGGTGAAGGTTTGGGGCCTGGGCCCGCCGAGCACCTTCAGGAAAAGGGGCTTGCCCGTCCCCGCCTTGAAGGAAGGGTCGATGGCCACGCCGATGACCATATCGCGGGTGAAGGTGGCCGCATTGTGGGCGAGGAAATAAGCTGACAGGCCGGGCGCGCCCGAAGTGCCGCCATAACCCAGCACCTGCATGTTGCGCTGGGCCTTGTTGTTATCGTTGATGACCCAAAGGTCCGTGTTGGGCCAGCCCGGGGCGTGCCCTGAAAGGCCCGGCGGAATGAAGGGGTCGGCGGCGGTGCTGATCTGGACCGCCAGGCAAACGTGGTCGGAAGCGCCCGAAGGCAGGTCCCACTGGAAGCCCGAGGCGGGTGTGAACTGGCTGACGCCGGCGCCGATGGACACCACCGTGCTGCCCGCGTCGAAGTAGTTGACGCCTACGCCGCCGTCCGAGTAGAGGAAGTCCAGCGTGACCGATTCGGAGGTGGTCGAAGCTTCCCGGCTCACCCGCGCGAAGGCGTAATTATGCCCCATGGCCATGGGTTGGGGGTCCTGGGAGTTGGGCTGGCCGCTGGCGTTGAAGGAGGCGGGGCCCGAACTGCGCATGTTCCAGACGTCGCTGGTGCTGAAGAAATCCGCGCGGGTGGAAGGCTCCAACCCGTGGTCGTAGGAAGAGTAGCTGTCCGTCCAGTCCCTCACGTAAAAGTCCGAGGAGGGGTTGAGTTCGGTGGTCTTGAAGAAGAAGGGGTCGATGGAGACCGAGACGGGCGTCGTGCCGTCGCTGCCGAAAAGCGTGGCCGGCATCACGCCCGGGGCCGTGCGGTTGCGCAGGTAGGTGACCCCCGCGGGGAAGGTGGCATTGTTCGGGTCGTTGTCGGCGGAGAAAACCCCGTAAAAATTCTTGCCCACGGCCACCATGCCCGCGTAATCGCCGATGATACGGTACTGGTTGGCGAAAAGGGCGTTCGAACCCTCGGCGGGAAAGTCCGAAAGCTCCGTATCATCCCAGGTGCCGCCGAAATAGCGGCGCAGGTGGGTCTGCCAATGGCGGTTGGGGGAACTGCCCGTGAGGATCTGGTACATATAGGCGATCTTGCCCTGGCTGTTGATGGCCACCTCGCCGTTCTTGGCGCCCGACACGGTTAAAAGGTCCGAGGCGGCCCAGGTTTGTCCCGCGCTGAAGGATTCCCGCAGGTGCAGCGTGGCCTCGGCGGCGGAAGAATCCAGCCAGGAGATCAGCACATGCGAGGAATCGTTGGGGTCCACGGCCAGGTAAAGCTCGCCGCAGACGATCTCGTTGCCGTAGGTGGAGCTGAAATCGACCGGCACCGGCACGCTAGCGGCCACCGTCACCCCCGCCGCGCCGTTCAGGTCCGTGAAGGGCGTGGCCCCCTGGCCCCAGTTGTCGTCCCGGCGCATCATGACGTTCATGTCGTAGCCGTTGGTGATGGCCGAAAGCCTGCGGTAATAGCAGGTGTAGATGCGGCCGTCGGCCGAGGAGCGGGTGCGGCACTGGAAATTGTCCGTCAGGGTGGCGCCGGAGGTGTCGGTGGTGACCACGCTCACCGCCGCCGGTGAGGCCGTGGCGTCCATGGACTGCTCCACCTCGTTCATCGAGCCCAGGTCGTGGTCGCCGATCCAGAAGCGTTCCTTGCCCGGATCGTACCAGCCCAGCACCGTGCGGGCGTCCGTGAAGGGCTGATCCTGGGTGTAGCTCCCTTCCCAGAGGAAGGTCATGGGCGTGTTGAGCGCCGGGTCGGTGCTGCGAAGGATTTTCTCATTGTAATAACCGGGCCCCCAGAGGATGCCGAAGTAGCAGTTGCCCGTGGAGGTGGCGTAGTGGAAGGTGATGTCGCCGGTGTTGTAGCTGCCCACCGAACTGGGGAGGATGTTGTTTTCGCCCCAAGTGTTGCCGCCGTCGTAGGAAACGAAGAGCGCGCCGAAGCTGGTGGGGCCGGACACTGAGGCGAAGGCTGAGGCCCCGATGGTGAGGGGCTGGTTGGGGTTCACCGAGATGAAGGGCTCGGTGTTGTTGAAGGTCTCGTCGCTTTGGGCGGCGGGGATCATGTCCACCACCGAGATCTGGCCGAAAACCGAGGCGGCGGGAATAAGTGCTAATAAGGATAGAAAAAGGATCTTCATTGGCGCGTTTTTCATAATTGTCCTCCGGGTCGGGGATAGGGATGGATTCATGGCGGGCCTCATGGTTTCAACTTCAGGATCAGCGCGTGGACGCGGTCCCTTTCCTCCAGGGGCCGCACGTCGGAAGGATCGACGACGAAATACCCCTTCAAACCGAAAGCCTGGGCCTTGTCCGTATGCAGCAGGAAGAGCGCCCTCTCCCCTTGGCTGAGCTTGGGCGCCTTGGCCCAATGGCTGTCGTTGTTGCGGGCGAAATAGACCGTCAGGACCGTCAGGTCGCTTTTCCCCTTTTCCACCGATTCCACCCTTACCGGGGCCTGGAACCAAACCGGGTCATGCTCTTCCTGCGGGGCGGGCACGCCTTTGGCCATCGTGGTTTCTCCTACCGTTCCCACCACCACCAGGTCCGCGTCGACCAAACGTTTTTGCGTGGACCGGTCCTGCAGGGTGATCTTGTCCCGGGCTATTTGTTGCGTTAGCAAGGCCGACTGGGAGGCGGGATGGGAAGAGAGCTCGGTGAATCCGGCGGTTTTACGGTAGGTGTAGGGGGAGGTGGAGAAAACCAGTGAATCCCCTTCTTTCACCTTTTCTTTGGGCAACAAGCGGAGGGTCACTTCCTGGCCCTTGAAGTTCCCCACGCCTTCGGTGCCGGACAAAACCTCGTCGACCCGCACGACGGCGGTGCGGGGTTCCAACGGGATGCCTTCGGTGGACGCGTGGAGTTTCACCACTGTTCCCCGGAAGACATAGCCGGAGGAGGCGGGAGTGGATGTCGCTTTGGCGGCCGATAGCCCAAGAAGAAAGAGAAAGGTGGACGTAAAAAGGAAGGCCAAGGGACCGGATCGAAGCCGGCTATAGAGAAAATTTATTTTTGCCGCATGTTTCATATACCCCTCCCGTTGCGAATTCCGACGGGGAATTCTATCCCAGGGTGGGCAAGTGGAAGAAAATTAATCGTAAACAATGAAGCAAAATTAAAAAAAGAACATTTTATGTCTCAATTGAACTGTGTCGGAGAGACGCGGGGAGAAAAACTGGTGGGGGAGGATGATTTGCCGGGTGAATCAACCGGTGGTTTTCCGGTTGATACCGTTATCACTAGGCTGCCGGATCCCTCATCTGGGAAACCGGAACGGCTATTCGATCAATTCCCCTTCGCCGTCCTTCGGCTTTTGTTGGGCCTTGGAGGCGTCCAGCCCGCCCGGAGGGACGCCGGGAGCGGGGGCTTTGGGCGCGCCGGGGATGCCCATGGGGGGCGCCCCGGGCACAGGGGGACGCAGTGCCGGCGCGGCAGCCGGTTTGGGAGCGCCGGCATCCGTCTTCAGGCCGTCCATCATGCTGTCCAAATCCAGGACCCCGGGTGGAGGGGTGGTGGGTTTGATGTTGGTCGGGACCACTTTGGGCGCCGCGGGGACACCGGGAGCGGGAATGCCGGGCATGGGCGGCTTGGGAACCGCCGGGGCCGCGGGTGTGGGAATTCCAGGGGGTGTTAAGGGTTTGGGAGCCATTCCGGGAACGGCCGGAGCACCGGGGACTGGGGGCTTGGGCAAACCACCCACTGGAGGCGCCGCAGGAACACCCGGAACGGGAGGAGCAACGGGTTTAGGAGCGCCTATTCCCGGGACCGGTGGAACAGCCGCCGGTTTGGGGGCACCCACGGGGAGCACGGTGGCCGGAGGCGGCACCGGAACTTTTTTATCGATCAACGAATCCAGCAAACCAGGGGCGGCGGCGGCCGGTTTTGGCATGGGTGGCGGGGCCAATCCGGGGGCGGCCGGGGGTTTCGGAGCCGCGGGAGGCGCACCCGCGGCGGGGGCCGGCATTCCCGGCATGGGGGGCTTAGGCGCGGCCGAAGGCGCTCCCGGCGTCGGGAGTCCCGGAGGGGTCAGGGGCGACGGGGGTTTGGGCAGTCCAGGCGCAGCGGCGGGGGCCGCGGGCCCACCTGGAGCGGGAGTTACCGGCGGTTTCACGCCGGGGGCGGTGACCGAAGGGACTTTGGAAATCAGGGAGTCCAACAAGCCCGAGGTGGCATCCGGGGGCTTGGGCCCGGTCGGCGCGCCGGCGGCCGGGGCCGAAGCCGCGGTGGGGGCCATGGGAGCGGCCGGTTTGGGCATTCCAATAGGAGGCGGGGTCAGGCTCGGCCTGGCAACGCCGGGGGTGGCACCGGGAGCGCCCGGAGGGGGCGGTTTGGGCATGCCCAAGGCGGGCGGCGCAGGCGGCTTCAAGCCCGCGGCCGTGGGCGCGGCCGCCGGGGGAACCGAGGGTATGGCGGCTGCGGCGGGACGGACCGCCGCAACGGGCGCCTCGCCGGGTTTCTTGATCTTGGTCGGGAAGGTCAGGATGAGCTTGGTGCCCGGATCGGCTTTTTCCGCCACCGCCCCGCCGCCGTTGGCGGCCAGGATGGTCTTGATGAGGGCGAACTTGAGGCCCGTGCCCGCCAGTTGCGGCGAGGCCGTGTGCTTGGGGTCATAGAACTCGTCGAAGAGCCGGGGCAGGGCTTCGGCTGTGACGGTGAGGCCCGGGTCCTGCACGGTGACCTTCACGTTTTCGCCGATGGCCTCCACCATGATGGGAATGGAGGATCCCCGGGGCGCGTCCTTGATGATCTGCAGGTAGAGGATGTTCCAAAGCTGGTTGAAGCGGCGGCGGATGATGGGCACCTTGGGAACCGTTCCCTTGGCTTCCACTTTCATCTTGATGTTCTTCACCTCGGCCTGGGGCTGGAAGTTGAAGGCCAACCCCTCGATTTCGGAGGCCAGGTTGACCTCCTCGTGGGTGGCCTTTTCCTGCTCGATTTCCACCTGGTAGATGTCCACCAGGTCGTTGATGAATTTCTCCAGCCGGGCCGAGCGGTTGATGACCATCCCCAGGAATTCCTGCTGCTTCTCGTTGATCCCCCCCTGGCCCGTGCCCAGGGCGGAGGAGACGTAACCCTTGATGATGCCCAGGGTGGTCTTGAGTTCTTCCGCCATGGTGCGGATGGCGGCCGCGCGCACGGAAGACACCTGGATGGCCGAGGAGGCCGCCACGGTGGAGAGCAGTTTGGATTCCATTTCCTTGAGCTGGCCCTCGAGCTGGGCCTGCGTGGTGGCCATTTGTTTTTGGGCCTGCGCCTTGCCGTCCTCGGCGGTGGTCACCTGGGACTTGAGTTTGCCGATCTCCGCCTTGCTTTGTTCGGTCTGGTTGCGCAGCCCCTCGGACATGCTTTTCAAGGCGTCCAGTTCCTTGAGCTTGTCGGCCAGTTGTTGGTTGAGGCCGGAGACTTCGCTCTTGGCGGCCTGGGCCTGTTGTTGGGCCGCCGCCACCTGGCCGGCCGCTTCCTTGGTTTTGGCGTCCACTTCGGCGCGGCCCCGGCGCAGGGCTTCTTCTTTCTCCTGCTCGGCCTGCTGCTTGTCGTCCTGGAGCTTCTGCAGGAGCATGGCGGAGGCCTGGACCATCTGGCCCACCTCGTCGTTGCCGAACTTACGCGCGGCGTCGGGGGTCAGCGTGGTGGTGCCCTTGGCGGCGTTCAGCACCACCGCGCTGGCTTTCCTTAAGGGTGAGAGGATCGAGCCGAATTGCATGAGGCCAACGAGGAAAATCCAGCCCAGGCAGGCCGCCGCGGCAATGAGGAGCGGCATACCCGTTGCGCCGGTGAAAACTTCCTGCAGGCCCTCGATGGGCGACTTGGCTTGGGTGGGGGCCTTGGAGGCCGCGGGTTGCAGCATGGCGAAGGGCACCAGGCGCACGATGCCGAAGGATTTCAAACCCAGGCTGGTATAAATGCCCACCCAGTTGGGTGGGTTGGAATCGGAACCGCTTTGTTTGGCGGCCAGCGCCTGTTGGAGCTTGGCGAGCCAGGGGTCCTGGCCGGGGTTGAAGCCCGACTGCAGCTTGGAGAGGTTGGAGCTGTAAAAGAACTGGCCCGAGTCGGCGTCGATGAGGGAAATTTCCCCGTTGCGGGGGTCCACCGTGCCGAAGAAGGAGGAGAG
This sequence comes from Pseudomonadota bacterium, assembly GCA_021324075.1. Classification (GTDB taxonomy): domain Bacteria; phylum Oederibacteriota; class Muellerivitia; order Muellerivitales; family Muellerivitaceae; genus JAJPJW01. Next base: position 66,353 of record JAJPJW010000040.1, read on the forward strand.
GTTCAACACCGCTTGGGCCACCGTGTGGCTGTCCAGGGGAACGGAGAAGACGAAGGCGGGAAAGCTCAGGCGCCGCGTATAAAAGAGGTAAGTGGACCCGCCGTTCTCCTTGAACTTCGCCATCATGTTTTTAAACTCGTCCGAACTGCCGTAGCCCGGGTCGGCCAGTTGGGCGGTGGCGGGAATGCTCTTCAGGAGTTTTCCTTCCGCTGAAAAAACCGCGATCCCTCCCCCGTTCGACACCCCGGGATGGGAAGCCACGAAATTGGAAAGGTCCGTGTCCGAGTGGTTGGCCACCAGCTTGGCCATGTCCTGGTAGGTGATCTCGATATTGGTCTTGATGGAGGAGGCCAGCGTCAGGTCCTGGGTCTGCAGGGCCGCGGCCGTGGCATGGAGGGCGGGCCCGGAAACGGGCGTGGAAGCCGACGGGGACGCCTGGAGCGCGGTCCAGCCGTAAACGCCCAGCATGGCGGCCACCGGCAGGATGCCGATGAGGAACAGGGTGATGAGGTATTTGCTTTTCAATTCAAGTCCTTAAAAGCAGTTCACAGCTGGCAGTTCGCGGTTGGCAGCAAAGACCGTAAGAAATTCTGCTGCGAACTGCCAACTGCGAACCGCCAACTTATTTTATTCTTTCGCTTCTGCCGCGCTTTCTTCTTCCTTAGGCACGTTGACCACCGAAACCAACCGGTCGTCGTCGCCCATTTTAATCAAACGGACGCCCTGCGCCAAACGTCCCGTGGACTTGATTTCCTTCACGCGCTGGCGGATGACCTTGCCTTCCTTGGTCATGACGATGATCTCATCCTCGTCCCCCACCGCCGCAATGGAGACCGCCAGGCCGTTTTTGGCCGTGGTTTTGATGTTCAGGATGCCCTTGCCGCCCCGCCCCTGCTTGCGGTAGGCGTTGAGCTTGGTGCGCTTGCCGAAGCCCTTTTCAGTGGCTGTCAGGAGCGATTTGCCGTCCTTGACCACTTCCATGCCGATGACCGCGTCGTTCTTGCCCAGCCGGATGCCCTTGACGCCCTTGCCCGCCCGGCCCACTTCCCTCACCTGCTTTTCGGAGAACCGGATGCTCTTGCCCTGACGTGTGGCCAGCAGGATGTCCTGTTTGCCGTCGGTGATGAAGGCCGAGACCAGTTTGTCACCCTTGCTTAAGGTGATGGCGATGATGCCACCCGCCCGTGGCTTGTCGAAAGCGGCAAGCGACGTGTTCTTAATGAGGCCCTGCTCGGTGGCCATGAGGATGGCCAGCTTGTCGTTGAATTCCTTGACCGTCAGTGAGGCGGAGATCTTCTCGCCCTCGCCCAGCTTGAGCACATTGGCCAGGGCCGTGCCCTTGGCGTAACGGGACGCCTCGGGGATCTCGTAGACCTTCAGCCAATGCACCTTGCCGAAACTGGTGAAGATCAAAAGGAACTCGTGCGTGGAGGCCGTGTACATGCGCTCGATGAAGTCTTCCTCGCGCATGGTGGCCCCGGCCACGCCCTTGCCGCC
>JAJPJW010000183.1 GCA_021324075.1 Pseudomonadota bacterium
ACTCACCCGTTCGCCGCTTTACTCACCCTTGCGGGCTTTCACGCTCGACTTGCATGTCTAAGACGCACCGCCAACGTTTGTCCTGAGCCAGAATCAAACTCTCCATTGTAAAAATAGAGTTTTGAGGCTCTACACAACTCAAACTACAATTGACAAGCACCCAAACTTGTTTCGTATGCACTATTTAGTTTTCAAAGACCAATAACGACAAGCATCCATTCGATGCTTATCCCAGGGATGAGTAGGGACAACAAAACTCACCGCTGCGATGAGCACCGCAATCGAAAACGACTTAAAAGTCCGATTGTTAGGGATTCTTAACACTTCAAAGAACAAGGCCACAAGCCTTAGTGGCCCGGGGTCGTTATTTATACTAAAACACCCCCGTGGTGTCAACTAATTATTAAATATTTTTACCCCTAGAACAAAGCGCTAGTGGGTAGGCGAAGCCTGGGCCGTCGGAACCCCCGAATTGGCTGAAACGGGGGTTTTCTCGGTAGAAGACTGGGAAATCCAGCTCGAAATGAAGTCTTTAGCTTGCCGGTAGTTGGTCACCAGGTCCTTAAAGCTCTTTATTTTCTTAAGCCTTTTAAAGATATAACTCGGCCTCAAATAGAATTCCCGGTAAGCCCTACTGCGGGCTTCCTGCAGTTGCTCCATCGAAAGAGTCGGCAAATTCAAGATCGGCTGATTCAACTCATACTTCGCATAATCTTCCGTCGTGATCCAACCGTTTTTCTTACCCATCGCTTCCAACTCGGTCTTGGGGAAAGGGATGGCGCAGTAAAACTGGGCATAATCCGGATCCAACTCTTTGACGTATCGGATCGTTTGATTGATGGTTTCCGGTGTATCGCCTGGGAGTCCGAAAATAATGTGCGTAAGCACCTCAATGCCTGCTTCTTTGGTGAGCTTAACCGCAACTCGTGCCTGTTCGGCCGTGGCACCTTTTTTCATGTTCTTTAAAATATCTTCCACACCGGATTCCACACCGTAAGAAACCCCAATGCAGCCCGAAGAACGCATTTCTTTCAACACTTCGGCATCCACATGGTCCACGCGGCTATTGGCCATCCAACGGATTTTCGTTTCCATGCCCCGCTTTTTTATTTCGGCGCAGACTTCCATGACGAACTTCTTATTCTGGTTGAAGGTATCGGACCACATGGTAAAGTTGCGAATCTGGTGTTTTTCGAGACATTCCTGCATCTCATCCACAACATTTTCAGCGCTTCGAAGACGGAGCTTTTTCCCGTAATACTGGTAGGCCGTGCAATAAATGCAGGAATAAGGGCAACCACGGCTTGTAATAATCAATGTATAAGGCTCATTAATCACTGGAAGTGTATAGCGCGCATTGTCCAAAAGGTGCCGGGCAGCAAAAGGCAGGTCGTCCAGATTTTCATTAAAAGGACGGTCATCGTTATGGACAACGGTTTCATCTTTATCCTTAAACGAGATGCCCAGAACCGTTCCTAGCCCCCTTCCCTTTTCGAGCGCATCCACAAGGTCTTGGGCCGTTAATTCCGGTTCCCTCCTAATCACCGAATCCAATCCAGAGGCTTGAAGCACCTCCTCCGGCAATGAGGTGGCATGATTTCCTATGACTGTTAAATGGGCCTTTGTCAAAGGACGCATCATATTGATCACTTCGATGTCGCTAGAGGAAGTGGCAGTGGACATATTGAAAAGAACAAATGCTGGATCGAATGCCTGTATGGCCTTCTTCAACCCCTCCACGTCGATGTCGTTGGCGATACAATCGAGTACTTTGACATCGTGCTTTTTAGCTTCCAGAGCCCCGGCAATCATGGGAAGGGAAATAGGCACCATGACATATTGAAAGGAATTCAACCGTTGTTCGCAACGACCTTCCCGGATGTATTTCATTCCGGTACAAGTTGGGGGATTCACTATTAAGGTTTTCACTGCAGGCCTCCTGAAAGCAAACTGAAAAAGCTGAAGGATGGGACGGATTTTGGAACTTATGGAATTTATGGATTCTAAGAGACGGGCAGGCCCCTTCACCAACCTGATCATTATATCGCAAAAACGGCTTATTTAAGGCAAATATTGCTGGGCATGATTAAAGCTGGTCCCACTTCCAACAAGCCACTTTCCGGCCATTTTCATTACCTAAAAGCGGTTGTCGCTCCTTCCGGCAGCGTTCCTCCGCAAAAGCACATCGGGGATGAAAAGGGCAGCCCGATGGGGCCTGTGCCGGATTCGGGGGTTCTCCTTCGATTTTAACGCCCTTTCCCTCGCTGGCAGCCAACAACACTTTGGTGTAAGGGTGGCGGGGATTCCCCAATACTTCGTCCGTTCCTCCCGCCTCCACAACCTGGCCCAGATACATGACCAACAGACGCTGGCTAAGGTACCCCACGACTTGAAGGTCGTGCGATATAAAAAGATAGGCAATTCCACGATGACGGTTCATATGCGAGAGTAGATTTAGGACGGAAGCTTGTACTGAAACATCCAAGGACGAGACCGGTTCATCCAAGACGATTAGATCGGGTTGGCAGGCCATGGCCCGGGCCAGGCCTATCCGCTGGCGTTGGCCACCTGAAAACTCATGCGGGTACTTGTCAACATCCTCTTTTGATAAGCCTACCTGGTCCAAAAGTTCCTTCACAAAGCCCGAACGTTTTGAGGATTCTAACAATCCATGGACTTCAAGCGGCTCCCTTAAGATATCTCCAATCTTTTGCCGAGGATTGAGGGAAGCGTAAGGATTTTGGAATACCATTTGGAACTTCCTCCGAATGGATTTCTTTTTAGCTTCCGATATTTTTTGGATATCCAACCCGTCCCAAAAAACCGCCCCCTCGGTCGGTTCATAAAGCCCAATGGCACAACGCCCTAAAGTGCTCTTCCCACAGCCCGACTCCCCCACAACCCCAACAATCTCTCCAGCGCCAACGTCGATGGAAACACCATCTACGGCCTTTACAAAAGCCGTCGGGCGCCCCAACAAACTACGTTGAACCGAAAACTGTTTCGTTATCTTTTGGACGGATAGAAGCATCGGGCTTTATGGCCTTTCGTCAATTCATCCAGTTTGGGATTTTCCAACCGGCACCGCTCTTCAACCCGGGGACACCGGTTTGCAAAGGCGCATCCGTGCAGGGCTTCGTAAGGCGTTGGCACCGTTCCGGTGATATTGAAGAGATCTTTCCCCTTCTGGGATACCTCCGGAAGCGCCGCGAGGAGCCCTTCCGTATAGGGATGTTGGGGATGGTCAAATATTGCGTCTGGAGCACCTTCCTCCACGACCAAACCCAAGTACAGAATGGCCACCCGATCGGCATGGCCACGGACGATTTTTAAGTTGTGGGTGATGAACAGGACCGACAACCGGTGTTCCTCCGTCATTCGAAAAAGAAGGTCCAAGATTTGGGTTTGAACCGTGACATCCAATGCGGTGGTGGGTTCATCGGCTATCAATAAAGCCGGCCCACAGGCAACGGCCATGGCAATCATGACCCTTTGGCACATCCCTCCTGAAAGCTGATGGGGATATTGCCGCATGATGCGTGGTGGATCGGGGAGTCCGACCTCTCCCAGCAGGGAAACGATCTTCGAATTTATTTCCCCATCCGAAAGATGGGTGTGGGTGCGTAGGACCTCTGTGATTTGATCCCCCACAGGAATAACCGGGTTTAAGGAGCTGGTGGGTTCCTGGAAAACCATTCCTATTTGGGGCCCCCGCAATCCCTGCCATTCGGTTTCGGACAGCAGGCCCAAGTCCTTTCCGTGAAAATAAACCTTTCCTTCGGTCATTTCCATGGGGGGAGTTGGCAGCAAGTGGAGGATCGAAAGAGCCGTCATACTTTTTCCACAGCCCGATTCCCCGACAAGGGCCAATCTCTCACCTTCATTTAAGGAAAGATCGATGCCCCTTAAGACCCACCCGCTTTGGCCCGTTTCCGGATTTTTCAGAGAAACTTTTAGATTTTGGATGGATAGAATCTCAGGCAACCTAGGGGCTCTTTCGAATGAGATGGGCGGGCGCGTTAAGTCCCTAAAGCGACTTCACGTTTTTAAATTGGACCGTCATCGAGGGGTAGTCGATGACGGCATAATGGCCCTGGAAAAAGGGCCCGGGATTCACCACAACCGCCGATCCCATCTTGACCGTGCCTTGCCCCGACGAAGCCCTTCCACAAATAACCAGCCGGGGAGAGACTTTTTCGATCATTTCGTTGATCAACAGTACGCCACAATGTTCGTCCCCCGATTTATCCAAACGGCTGACCGGGGGAGAGTGGAAAAGAAGAATCTTTTCTCCCGGAAAATACTCCACCCGACGGAGCGCAAACTCGACCCAAGTGCGCGAATATTGCAGGACCAGTTCCCTATTGTCCTCACTGAGCGTCATATCTCCGCCGAAACCGGCCACCATGAATTGATCCTCACGGTAGATCATTTCGTGAACCGGCCGCAAATTGGGGTAGATCTGGGCGTAATTATAGATGGTTTTAAAGTAAAGCGATTCGGGAGCATCGTGGTAACCGGGGACCGCATAAACCACTTTTTGGGTATCGGCCAGGGCCAGCAGGAATTCCTGCAGATATTCGGTATCTTTTGCTACTTCCTTCTGAATCGCTCGGCTTTCCACATCCGGTTTGCTGTGAAACCGCCGGGCGGCTTCATACTCCTGGAACCGGGCTTCTCCCTGCATGGAGCCGCCGCAGTAAAAAATCATATCCGGATCTTCCGCTTCCATGATTTTCGGAACGGCCGGTAAATGTTCGTGGGCGCCGTGATAGTCGGTTAGGCAGACAAACTTCACCGGATCCCCCTGGTTAAACCGAGATGCGGAAGGTTTTAAACCGTTCTATTTTGCCAAACAGTTAACTTAATTGCGACATTCTAGGGTCTTCGATAGAATTTTACCCTATCAAAATTTCTTTCAACATCCTCAAATCCCTGGTTTTCTAAGCTCGCCGCTTCAAAGGAGCATCGACGCTTGTCCAAATACCCGAATCCCTATTTCACCCTGCCGGACGGCACCCTGAAACACATCAATCCTTTGACGGGTACCGAAGTTTGGTCCGTGCCGACCCGGGCCCACCGGCCTTTTTCCAACCGTTCCTTCAAACCGCCAAAAAGCCTCGATAAAATCGCTAAAGAAAATTACTGTGATTTTTGCCAAACCGAGTATTTCCGCACACCTCCCGAAAAATCGCGTCTTGTCCAAGATTCCGCCGGAAATTATCAAAAAATCGAAAGATTGAGTCCCGATCTGCTGGAGGCTTCCCAAGCCTATTTTCGCCGGGTGGCCAACCTGTTTGAAATTGTCACGATCGACTACTGGACCAAAAATCATGGTTTTGAGTTTTCTCCGTCGCAATCCCAGTGGAAACGCAACTACCTGGATAACCCCCGGGGTATGGAACATGTCCTTCAAATGGTCGAAATGAAATTGAAGATGGCCGGAAAAACCGGGGATGAAATCGCTCAAATGACCACTGCGGACAAACTGAAATTAGCCGACGGTTTCTTTGCCGGGGCGCACGAGCTTGTC
>JAJPJW010000103.1 GCA_021324075.1 Pseudomonadota bacterium
AGGAACAGGTCCCCTTCCTCGCCCTTGAGGGCCGCCAGCAGCTCTTTTTGCACTTCGTCGTTGCAATACTTGGTGATGTTGGAATCCAGCTTGCCGTCCTTGACCTTGAACCAGGCCATGCCCTTGGCGCCGTATTTGCCGACGAATCCCGTCAGGTCTTCCATGTCCTTGCGGGAGAAGTCCGCGCAGCCTTTGGCGTTGAGGGCCTTGACCACGTCGCCCCGGGTGATGACGTCCTTGAAAACCTTGAAGTCGGACTTGGCCGCGATGGCCGTCACGTTGACCATCGGCAGGTCGAAGCGCAGGTCCGGCTTGTCTGAGCCGTATTTATCCATGGCCTCGTTGAAGGTGATGTGGGGAAAGGGCGCCTTGATCTCCTGGCCCAGGACTTCCTTGAAGACCGCCTTCATCACGCCTTCGCCCAGGGCGTAGATGTCGTCCTCGTCGATGAAGGACATTTCGATGTCCACCTGGGTGAATTCGGGCTGGCGGTCGGCGCGGGGGTCCTCATCCCGGAAGCACCGGGCGATCTGGTAATAGCGGTCCAGGCCCGAAATCATGGAAAGCTGTTTGAAAAGCTGGGGGCTCTGGGGCAGCACGTAAAACTTGCCCGGATAGACCCGGCTGGGCACCACGTATTCGCGGGCGCCTTCGGGCGTGTTCTTGATGAGGATGGGGGTTTCGATCTCCAGGAAGTCCTGGCTGTTCATGTGGGCCCGGATGGCCTGGGCGGTTTTGTGGCGCATCACGATCTTGTTCTTCATCGATTCCCGGCGCAGGTCCAGGTAACGGTGTTCCAGGCGGGTTTCCTCGGCCACTTCCACGTCGTCCTCGATGGGGAAAACAGGGGTTTGGGAGGAGTTCAGGACTTTCACTTCCTCGCAGCGCACTTCGATTTCGCCGGTGGCCAGCTTGGGGTTGACGGTGCCTTCCGGGCGCTGGGTCACCTTGCCCTTGATGGCCAGGACCCATTCACTGCGGATGAGGTGGGATTGCTTGTGGACCTTGTCGGCCAATTGGGGGTCAAAAACCACCTGGGTCACGCCGTAGCGGTCGCGCAGGTCGACGAAAACCAGCCCGCCGTGGTCGCGGCGGTGGTGCACCCAGCCCATCAGGGTCACCGTCTTGCCCACGTCGGAGGCGCGCAGGTCGCCGCACTTGTGGGATCGTTTCCAGCCGCCGAGCATTTCAGCCATTCAGTTCTCTCCTGAAATAAAAAAGGCCCCTTAAAGGAGCCGTATGATAGCACAACCCTTAATTTTTCAAAGATTCTTGAGGGTTTTCCCCAATTCTTCTTTGGTCATTTCCTTATCTTGCCGGGTGGAAAGCTGGCGGACCGTAAAGGACGCTTTTCCCTGTTCGAATTTGGTTATCGCGTATTCGATACCGTTCTTTTGGGCAGCTTCTAATTGTTGGCCAAGCTTCTTGTTCTCGAGGGAAGCCTCAACTTGGATGCCTTCGGCCCGTAAATGTTCCGCCAGGGCTAGAATGTCTTTTTCAGGCTGACCATTATTAACAATGAACACCCTCGACGAATGGGCCTGCGCGGCAGCCTTGGCTTTTTCCATCAAGATTAAAAGAATGCGTTCAAAGCCCAGGGAAATGCCCACCGCCGGGGTCCCTTTAGGCCCACCCAATTTCTCAATTAGGCCGTCGTAACGCCCGCCGCCGCCAATGGAGAAGGTAAAATCCTTGTCCTCCACATTGATCTCGAAAACCGGGCCGGTGTAATAGTCGAAACCCCGGACCAGAAGAGGATCGAAAACCACGTTGGCATCCGGGTTTACCTCGTGCACCCTTTGGCGGATGGACTCAATATGCCCGGCCAGGGCCTCGGCCTCGCCCAATTTGAAGTGGGCGGGCTCCAGTTTCTTGTGAAGCGCGTTTTGGATGAAGGCGTCCACCTTTCCTAGGACCTCCAACGAATGGCCCAAGGCTTCAATTTCCTTCTTCACCTGCTCATAAGGTTGTTTATCAAGCTTATCCAGGGCAGCCGCCACCCCAGGCACCTTGTCCCCTTCCACACCCATGCCGGTCAGCAAAGCGGGTAAAAGGCGTTTGTCACTGACGCGGATCCTGAATTTCCCGACATTGAGTTCCTTCAGCACCCGGTCGGTGGCCAGCAGCAATTCCACTTCATACGCATCGGAAGCCCCACCAATGATGTCGATGTCACATTGGTAAAACTCGCGGTAGCGGCCTTTTTGGGGCCGGTCCGCCCGCCAGACAGGGCCGATGTGGTAACAGCGGAAGGGTTTGGGGAGGTCGTTGGAATGGTTGGAATAATAACGGGCCAAAGGAACGGTGAGATCGAAGCGAAGACCCATGTCTGTGATTTCATTAAGAGCCACAGCAGATCTTCCATGATTATCGACTACTTGGGCACCTGCATTAGAAACAACTTGAATAGAATTTGAAAATTCTTCCCCTCTTTTAGCAACTCTAAACATCAACTTTTCGTTCTCACCCACACCCTTACCCTGCAAAACCTCAATGTTTTCCATGACAGGGGTATCAATGGGTTGGAAGCCATAGAGTTGATAGTGGTGTTCTATGAGACGGATGAGTTTTTGGCGCAGGAGGGTTTCCTGGGGCAGCCAGTCGCGCATACCCTTCGGCGGGCCAAATTTGGTGTTATCGCTCACTTAACTTCTCCAAAACCTGAGATTGCCATGCCGACCTTCGATAAGGCTGTTAAAGAGGTCGGTATAGTACCGATTTCATCAACTGCTTTATGGAAAATCGGCACACGTCGCAATGACAGCTTAATTATTGAACCTGGATGTACTTCCCGCCCTTGATCTGGAGGATCGGAACTTCCTTGTCCGCCTCACCACGGCCGCCGAAGGTGGTCTTGCCGCTGACGCCGTCGAAATCCTTGATAGCCGCCAGGTTGTTGCGGATGTCCGGACGGCTGGAGGAAAGGTCCGCCGCTTGCAGTAACAGCCGGGCGGCGTCGAAGGACTGGGCCGCCACCAGGTCCGGCCGTTTGGCGAACTTGGTCTGATAGTCCTCCGAGAACTTTTTTACCGTACCTTGCTGGCTGTCCACGTAAAAACCGGGCGTGAAATAGGCGCCCTCCATATCCTTGGCTGCTTCTTGAAGGTTCCCTTCATTGGCCCAGTAATGCCCACCCAGGAAAATGGGGTTCAAATCGTAGAAATGGATTTGGGAGGTCAGCAAAGGCACTTCCGCCACGTGGGCCGGAAGGTAAAGGGCCTGGTACATGGCCGAACCCCGCACAAGATTGGAGGGCTTGTACAGGCTATAGGGAAGCTTGCTTTGGTAGATCTTCTCCATGTTCCCGGTCTTGGGGTTGATCCAGAACCCCTCGAAATGGACGTTATAGTCCCAGGTGGGATGGGCGGACCAGTCGTTTTCCGGCGTGGGTTCGACGATATGGCCCGTGATGAGGACGTTCGCCTGCAGGTCCTGGGCCACTTCGTTCCATTGCTCGGCCGTGGCCGTCAGGGTGGTGCCCTTCAGTTCCACCGGCAGGCGGCTCATGGACTGCTTGACGAGGTCATCGGCCCGGAAAGACGCGCCGGCCTGGGTCTTCAGGGTGTCCCGCACCGAGGCGTCGATGTCCTTCACCACCGAGGGGCAAATGGTGTTGGAAAGGCCTTCCACCATGGGCGCATAAGCGGCCACGGGGGTTCCTTGGGCTTCCACACCCGAATTGTCCGACAAGTCCTTCACTTTTAAGAAGATCTTCCCGATCTCCTTGGAGATGTTGTAGTTCATTTCCTGCAGTCGCCGGGCATTCTCACGGTCGTTGTTCTTGGAGGATTCGGGGTCCTGCCCGCCCAGGTCCACCAGTTGTTGCTTGAAGTCCGTGGAGGGCAGTTGGTAGGTCTCCCAGGCCGTGATCGTGTTCCCCGCCGACTCCACCGCGCCTTTGAAGGCGTTGCCCAGGGTCTGGCCATAGGGGTCGCCGGGCGAGAGGATGGCGAACTTCTTGAACCCTAAATGCTCCATGGCGTATTTGGCGATGGCCCTGCCCTGCATTTCATTGGTCATGCAATTGCTGAAAATATAGGACCCCAGGGTGGAGAGACCATCCCGGCTGGTGGCCGGGCAGATCATGGTGATGTGCCGTTCATTAGCCAGGGCTGCCACAGCTTCAATATCCCTCGGCGCCACGGGCCCGATGATGGCGTCCAGGCTGTCGTCCTTGGTCAGGTCCTGGAATTCGGTGACGGCCTTCATGCCGTCGCTCCCCGTGTCTGCTACGACAATGGCCATGTGTTTTTTGCTACCGCCCGCCCGGTTGGCCTGTTCGACGGCCAGTTTCACGCCATTCAAGACCGACTGTCCAAAGGGGGCGTAAGCGCCTGTCAATGGCACCATGACCGCGATCTTCCAGGTCTTCGCCTGGGCTTGGGTTTGCTGGGCCTGCAGAAGCAGTTGGGCCGCGGCCACCGAAGGATGCTGGGGGCATTGCTGGAGGAACTGGTTCAGATGCTCGACGGATTCGTTTTGGAAGCCGCCCTGGGCTTCCTTGCTGGCCAGTTGGAAAAGCGCGGAACATTGCAGGGGGGAGTTGGGGTAGTTTTCCACAAAGTGTTTCAAGTCATCCAGGCTCAGGGAATAGGTCAGGATGAAGTCCATCATTTGGCGGCTCTGCCCGGCGTAAGCGGACTTGGGATACTGGGTCAGGACGTTCTGGAAGGCCGACAGGGCGGGCAGGTAATCCTGCTTGTCGTAATAAATCTGGCCCACCATATACTGCGACTTGTCCGGCTGGGCGGCATTGCTGCCGACCAGGAGGATCTTTTGGTAGTCCTTGAGGGCATCCGCCAGGTTACCGTGGTTGTATTGGTACTGGGCGATCGTTAAGAAGGACTCGACATTGCGGCGGCTGATCTCGGACTGGCCCACTTCCGAAACGGCCTGTTGGTAATCCACGTCGCCTACCGGCGGCTTGACGTCCACCAGGGAAGGCGCCTGGGGACCTGCCCCGGGTTTAGCCGTCGGCGTGGCGGCCGCCTGGGGCTCACCGCCGGATTTGATGGTTTCCCGGCCGCCGCAACCGGCCAGGATGAAAGCCGCCGCCATGACAAAGAAAATTCGGATTCGCATTTAGATCCCCGTTTTTAAGATATCCAGCATTTCCTGGTCCAAGGGGGCTGTTTCATTCTCCCCGGTCTTTGGCCAGACCCCGAAGTCCAGCCATTTGTAATTCCAATAAGACCAACCCACTCCCAACTCTTTCAAAACAGCTACCGTATCCCGCGTCCAGTTCAGCCGGGTGGCCCGGGGCGCTTTTTCATAAACCCCGAACTCACCACAGTAAAGGAGGTTTCCCGCCCGTATCAGGTCGGCCGCCGGCTTCAGGCTTTCGCGTAGCATGTCCCGGTTCCAAACACGGCTGCCCTCGTATTCCAGGACGGACCTTGTGCCGGACGGCAGTTCCCTGGCCAGGTATTCCTTAGCCTCTGGGATGGGCCCGGGATAATGCACTTCCTGCCCGTAAGGATGCCCATCCTTCCACCAAGGGGCCTTTTGGTGGGTCACCAACATGGGCAAATAAAAATGAAAACTGTAGACCAGGTTCGGGCCCTGGACCGCCTCGGCCAAATCCTTCAGGCGCAAAACCGAAGCCCAAAAGGTGGATTCGATCACCAAAACCCGCTTGGGGTCTTCCATCCGCAATACCCGGTAAAGCCGGGAGGCAACGTGGTTCCAATCCTCCGGATCCCGGGCCGTGGGTTCGTTCAACAGGTCGAACCACAGGGGCGCTTTCACGCGCTTGAGGGCGTGGGCCAGCTCCGCCCAAATCCCGCAAAAAGCGGTTAGATCTTCCTCGCTTTTCCACAAATTTTCAAGTTCAGGCTTGCCGAAGGAATGCCAGGGAGTCTGGTGCAGGTCCAATATGGTCAGGAGCCCGGCGTCCCCCGCCCAGCCCAAAACCTTCTTCAAAAAAACCAGCCGTTTTTTATGGAGGGGCCCCCGGCCCTTCTTCTGAAAAAGCCACTGCCCATCGACCGGAAGGCGGACCGAGTTGAAACCCCAATCGGCAATGGCCTTGAAATCCTTTTTCGAAAGGAAAGTCTTCGTGTGTTCGTCGGTTAAGGAGGATTGGGAAAGCCAGCCTCCCAGGTTGAAGCCCACAGGGCGGGACGGGATCGTCATGCCCACTTAAAGTAAATCCCCGATCTTCGGGATTTCGGCGAGGCAAAACCTCGACCAACTTTCAACGTCCACATCCTTCCGGGACAATATTTCCTCCGCCGTCAAAAACTCCAATTGGGTGATGGCCCCTTCGGCTTTCGAGACCTCGCCTGGGCCTACTATCCAAAGATGGACCACGCCCAAATGCACCCGGCCGACATCATTCGTGTCGTCATTGATGAGCCCCACGACCCTTTTGGAAAGCACTTCCCCGATGGATACTTCTTCCTCGACCTCCCGTTCCACCGCGGCGTCATAAAAACCCTTCAGCCCGTCGCTGGCACTGGAGAACAGGGAATCATCCACCGGATTGATATGGCCGCCCACTCCCACCGATCCCTTTAATTGAAGGCGCGATTCGCCCGTCTTCTTTCCCCGGACGTAAAAAAGCACCTTCCCGTCCCGGACGATCAGGACGTAGGGAATGAGTTGCTTGAGGCTGAAGTCCTTTTCCGCGGACTCGCGCAGGACGAACTTTAGTTCCCTGCTCTGGAAGATGGCGTCCAAATACCGCGAGTGGTCGGCGGAAAAACCCTGGAAGGCGCCCAGGTCGTCAAAAAGCCGGCGTGGAAAGGTTAAAACCTGTTCAGAAGTTTTCATGGTTCCATTTCGGTGGGTAAGATCGGGGCTTAGGCCTTGGCGGCCGCGTTAGAGGCCGGGAGTCGCCGCTTCCGTGGCCGCGCTTCCCGCAGGGGCCTCCGCAGGGTGGGCCATCTCACGGATTTTTTCCTTCATATCGGTAAAGGTTTCCGGCGAATAGCAATAGAAGGGGTACTCCCGCTGGGAAAGGACTTCTTTGGGCTGCTTGACCTTCTCGATGTCCAGCAGACCCTTTTCCAAAGCCTGGATGGCTTCGGTGAGGCCCTCATACAGGATATGGTTGATTTCCTTGATCTTGTAGGAAGCCTCGGTCTTATAGGTCGGGTTTTGCAGGGCGGTCAGCCACTTGCCCTTGGTTTCGGCCAGGTTCTTCAAGTAGGAATTGTTCAGGCATTTCTTGAAACCGGCCTGGATGAAGGACGGCAGTTCTTTTTCCCAGACATCCTTCTTGGTGAACAGGTATTCAGGGTTCTTGGCCAGCGCCCTCTCCCACCACAGGATCTTTTCCTCATGGGCCACCACCGATTCCATTCCCTTCACGCCCTCCGGGTCCACCAGGTAGGTGGCCGTGGCCACGCCGAAGGTCAGGGGCTTGAGCTTGAAGAATTTGGTGAAAAGGTTGTCCCCCACTTCCTCGTAAACGGCCCCGCCGGTGCCGTGGATGAAGAAGTCGCACAGGTACATGCGGCAGAAGAGGGTTTGGGGGATGGCCTTGGGCCAGATGGCAAGGTTGAGCGTACCCAGCTCCACTTCCAGGTTGTCGATGGCCAGGGAGTAGGTTCCGTCCCCGCCCTTGATCTTCAGCACGATATGTTTGCCGTCGTTCTTGGCCCAGAGGGAATGGCGCTGGTTGCGGGTCACGCCCCAGAAGGGTATCTCGAACCACCAACTCTCGAACTTGAGGTTCGGCATGGGGGTCAGGTCATGGGTGATGCCGTATTTTTTTCGGTACTCATTGAGGGCCTGGTTGTAGTCGTCGTTGAGCTCGGGCAGGTTCAGCAGCCATTGGGCCACGAAGTGGTAGAAGGGCTGGGTGCCCCAAAGCTTGTGGGCCTCCAGGTAAAGCCGGCGGGTGCCGCACAGCTCGTCGAGGATCTTGACCATGCCCAGGTGGAAGTCGTTCCACGTGGCTTCCTTCTTGAGTTCCTTCAAGAGCTTGGCCTCATAGTGCTTGATGTTGGCCTTCACCGCCGCGGGGGCGTAAACCTCGGCGTCCTTGAGGATCTTCTCGAGGGCGGCGTGGTCCGGGGCCGGGAGGAAGCAGTAAGGGGTCGTCCTTTCCTGCTGTTTGAGGTCCTTGTTGGTATAAAACTCCAGGATCTTCTTGCGGCCGTGGCCGTCCTCCTCGACCTCGGGCATGTAATGGAGGTGTTCGGGAGGCAGGGCGGTGTCGGTCAGCTTATGGCAGGCCGTGCCCTGGACCGCTTCCGCCAGGGTGCTGGCGGCCAGGCATTTGGCCCAGAGGCCGGGGTGGAAAAAGACCGGCTGGTGGCCCGAAAGGATCAGCGGATGGTGGGTGGGGAGCTTGAGTTCGGCGCGGACCTTGAGGGCCGATTGGCCCCAAAAAGTCTCCTTCACCAGCCTCTCCCGGTTGCGGAGGGCTTCTTCCTTCCATTGGGACAGGGGCGGGTCAAAGTAAAACTCGCCGTTGTTTTTCGGAATTTTGTCGGTCGGCACGGTCATGGCCAAGCCTTTATTCAAAAGAAGTCCGCAGACATCCGTCTTGATAATCGCCAGGAAGACTTCCCTATTTTACCTGGGAAAGCGGGTTTAAACGTACAGAGATTTGGGGCCGGAAAGGGATTCCACCCCGGCATTACCGGTTCTTTACTTCTGTCGGGTTGGAACACCCTGGGGAAGGCCCAGCAGCCGGGCTTCCCTTTCCATCACCTGCAAATAATGGTTTAAACGCTCATCCCGGTTGGCGAACTGGTTGTTGAAATTGCGGCTGTGGTCCATGTAAATCAGCGGAACGGCGCATTCGGTGACGGTCAACCCCGCCTTGGCGGCCTGCAGCCAAGCCTGGAGGGGAAAACCATAGTTGGTTTCGGTCAAATGGAGTTTCCTTAAACCCTCCACCCGGTAACCCTTGAAACCGCAAAAACTGTCCGTGAGGTTGTATCCGGTCAGGTGCCGTAGTTGTTCGGTGATGATCCGGTTGACTTCCAACCGTTCTGGGGGCGGCGTGTCGCTGGAAAGAAGGGGATTTAAATAGCGGCTCCCGGACACAATGTCGAAGTCCTCCAGTTTTTCCAGGAGGCACGGGATGAAGCCCGGTTCATGCTGCTCATCCGCGTCCATGGTGACGCAGTACCGGTAATCGTGGTTCTTGGCGAAATCGAAGCCGTCCATGAGGGACTGGCCATAGCCGTAGTTCTCCGCGTGACGGATCACCGCCTTGACGGAAATACGCTCCAGGATGGAAGGGGTGGCGTCGGTGGAACCGTCGTCCACGATGACCACATCCGCTTCCTTCAACTCGGAAAGCTTCCGCACCACCCTTTCCAGGGTGGCGGCTTCGTTGTAGACCGGAAGAATGACTGCGAATTTCATGAAGAAAGGGTTCCTTTTAAATTTTTATCAAAATAGGGGCCCCGGCGGATGAATTCAAGCGGGCGCCGAGGGAAGAAAGGCCCCCGTCAACCCTTCGTTTGGGGGTTACAGCTCAATGAGGAATCGTCGCAATTTCGGCGGTGGGCGAAGGTTGGGCGAGATCCACCGGGACCAGTTGGGTAGAAGGCGTTGGCGTGGGAAAGGCCCCGGCCGGAGGGGCCGACAGTGTCGTCGGGGCGGAGGAGGGTGCCTGTCCATTGTCCGAAGGGTTCGCCGCCACCGTGGTGCCGTTGTTGGCCGAAGCACTATTGTCCTGGGCCTGCAAAGCGGGGGCGGCGGGCGGGACACCGGAGGTGCCTTTCGGCTTCCCCAACTCCTCCACCTGCTTCTTGGTCAGCAGGGGTTTGCGGATGTCGGCCACGTGTTGTTTGGCCTCGGGATCGTTGGGGACGATTTCCAAGTATTTCCCCCATTGGTAAAGCGCCAAGCCCACTTCTTCCTGCCGCTCGTAAATGAGGGCCGACTGTTTGTGGGCCCGGGCCTGCTCTTCATCCATGGATTGGATCAGGAGGTATTCCTTCAAGGCATTGTCCCAATCCCGGATGCCCTCGTAATGGTCCGCCATCTTGTAATGGGCCTCGACACTGGAAGGGTCCAGGTCCTCCGAGGCCTTGTATTGTTCGATGGCCTTTTTGTCGTCGCCCATGGCCTGGTCCACATCCCCCATTTTGGTCCTCGCGCTGGCATCCAAAGGATCGGCCTGGATGGCCTGCCAATAATAGGCCCGGGCCTCTTCATTGCGCGATTGCCCCACATAGGCATCCCCCAACCGCTCATAAACCTCGGGACTATCCGGGAAAGACCTGACGGCCAGTTTGAGCTCCGGGATCGCGGTTTGGTACTGCTTTTGGAGCAAATAAACCATCCCCAGGTTGTAGTGGGCCGAGCCCAGGTTGGGGTCGATCTTCAGGGCTTTGCGGGCGTAAAGGGCGGCCTGGGGGAAGACCCTCTTTTGGACGTAGACGTAGGATTTGTTGCTCAGGGCCTGCGGGTAGTTGGGCTGCAGTTCGAGGGCCTTGTCGAACTGTTCCATGGCGTCGTCCTGCATGTTCTTTTTGGCGTAAAGCTCGCCCAAGTTGTTGTGGGCCTCGGCATTGTAGGGGTTCTGTTCCAGGGCTTCTTTGTAATATTGGATGGCGGTTTCCGTGCGCTTTTCCTTGAGATAGACATTTCCCTTGTCGAGGAAATACTGGCCTGTTTGGTCGTCGGCGAACAAAGGGGCCGTTAAAAGGAAAAGAAGACAGGCTGATTTCAGGGAAAATTTAACGGGAAAAGGCATCCTAACTCCTTGGGGGGTCAAGCCGATCGATAGCAGAGAACGATTTTACGGGAGGGGTCCCGAAGCGTCAAGGGACAGCTCTCTCCCGGGAAGCTTTCAGTCCTTGCGGATCAAAATCAGTAATCCATGACATCGCGCGGAGTACTTGGACCGAGCTGCCACTTGGCCGGGTTATAACCCGGCCAAGTACACGGCCAGCCCCCGGCCCTTGGCCGGGGCCTAGATAGCCGGTCAACGCACAAAAACGGCGTCAAAACATTGGTTTTGAGTTTCGAATATAAATCGAAAGCCTTTAAATTCCGAACTCAACACTCGAAACTCAAAGCCACGTTCTAATAGAGGACAACCCCGGTGACCGAATGGGCCAGGATGGGCAATTGAAGGGGCTTGTCCGCTTTAAAGGTCGCCCGGTAGGGCGGAATGGTGTTGATCGGGAAGGGCCCGCCGCCGCCCAGGGGTCCCATTTCCCCATTCCAAGAAACCTGTTTTTCGTTCAAACCCTTGCCCGTCAGGATCCATCCCATCAGCTTGCCCTGGGGCGTAAAACCGGCGAAATCAAAATTCAGGTTTTCGTTGGTGTCGTTCTCATTCACGATAACCAGGCCCAGTTCCCCGCCCGAAAAGCGGCTGGCATAGACCTTCACCTTGGGGTCGCCGCTATCCGCCGCGATCATCTTGTCCCCGAAGGCCTTGTTGTAAAGGGCGAAGGCGTAATAGGAAGGCCGGGGAGTGGCGTCGGGGACCGAATTATCGGCCGAAGCCAGCATGGCCATATCGCCGTTCAACTTCTTGTCCAGCCCGTTCTTCCAATCCCAGTAATTGGAATTGACGTAGCCCACCTTGACGCTTTCCCCCAGGACCTCGGCCGTAAAAAGGCCGTTGATCAGCTCGATGGTCTGGTGGGGCGAGGCGTTGACCAGGTTATACTCGGTCAAATCGATGGGAACCCCTTTTTCCGTCGGGGCGTACTTGGCCTCCATCTGGCCCACGGCGCCGTAGGCGTCGCCCAGTTTATGGAGGTTCCCGAACAGCACGTCGTTGGAGGGGTCGAGGTAAATGTCGCCCTGGAAGGGCCACATGAAATATTGATGCAGGATCATGTAATCCGCGCGGCCCTTGAGTTGGGGCAACAGGTCCCGCATCCACCAATGGTAGCCCGTCCAATCCCCTCCGTCGTCCGTGTGAACACACACGGCGCCGATGTAGATGTCCGGGTCCACCTTCCGCATGGCCGCCGCGATGACCTGGAAGTCCTTGCCGTAAACGTCCCCGGTCAACTGGGGCTTGCCGGCCATTTTATTTCCCTCTTCCCATGACCCATAAACCTCGTTGCCGATTTCCCAGTACCGCACCTTAAATTTCATGTCGATGTTGCAATGCTTCACCCAGCGGGCGGCCAGGTCGGCGGCCTCCTGTGCGCTGCCATAGCGCGCAGCCGCATAATTGACGGTGAAGATGGCCTCGGACCCCGTCTGGCGGCAGAAATCGATGAACTGGTCCGTCGAAACCGCCCAGGGCTGGGTCATGGTCGTGGTATCGGCCCCGCCGCTGTCCTTGGTGTGCCCCTGGTAGTTTCCGTCCCAAAAATAATTATCCGAGGAACTGCCGCCCGGCCAGCGCCAGAACCGGATTCCGGATTCTTTCGCCTTCTCCACGCGGTCGGGGTCCATGAACCAGTCTTTGCTGTCCCACCAGGCGACGTTGTTGCCGAACTGGTAGGGCGTGACATTATGGAGGACCTGGGTCGCGTCGATCTTCACCTGGACCTTGGGGCCAAAGGGGAACTTCCAGGGTTTTCCCTTCGTTTCGAAAACCGGGGCGGCCTTGGTAAAGGTCGTCGGATCCGCATCGTTCGTGGCGGGCCAAAGCGAGAACGCCTTGGGGCGGGGGGCGCTCTGGGCGACGGAATCGGCCCAAGAAGGCGAAACGGCCAGCAGGAACAACGACAGGAAAGCGCCGCCAAAGTTTTTCAACCGGCTCATGAAATGTCCCTTTCCACGGATTGGAGTGGCACGGATTCTATAACGAGGGTAGCACCCTTTCAATACAACTTCACCCAGACCTCGCCGTTTTCAACCCGGGTCGCATAGGTTGCCATGAACAGGTCGGGTTCGTCCTGGCAGGCGCCGGTCTGGATATTCATGCGGTAACCGTGGGCGGTGCAAAGGATGGTGTCGCCGGAACAATTGGAGGGATAAAGCCTGAAATCCTGGTGGGGGCAATAAACGCCCGTGGCAAAGACCTTTTCACCACGGCGGTGCAGCAACAAGGGCAGGGGGCCCACTTCCACTTCAATCGTGCCGCCGTCGGGTATTTCGGAAAAGGAGGCGGCTTTCTGGTATCCCGGAAGGCTCATAGCTGGCTGTCATCCCCCAGGACGCTTCCAGGCGCCACTTGGGAATGGGAGGGCACCTGGCACCGGCGTCCGAGGATCACTTCGTCCAGATTCACCCCTTCCCCGACTTTCACGCCTTCCCAGAGGACGCTTTTGGAAACCGTGCTGTTCTTCCCCACCTTGCACTTGGGGCCGACCACGGCATAAGGCAGTATCTTCGCGCCCTCCTCTACCACGCATCCTTCTTCCAGGATGGCGGGTCCTTGAAGGACCGTCTTCTTCCCAATCTTGACCCCGCGACCCAAGTAAACCTTCTTCTTTTTTGAGGTGAATTTTTTGGGGACGTCAAAAGCCCCATTCAGGACATCCCAATGGGTAGTCAGGTATTTGCGGGGGGTGCCGATGTCCTGCCAATAGCCCTTCCAGACAAAACCGCCGAAGGGTTCCTTGGCGTTGAGGAGATGGGGAAACAGGGCCCGCTCCGAGGAATAATTCACACCCGCAGGAATGAAGTTGAAAATCTTCGGTTCAAAACAATAGACCCCGGCGTTGATGGTATCGGCCACCGCTTCTTCCAGGGTAGGTTTCTCGAGGAATTTCAGGATACGGGACTTCTTATCGAGCAGAACCAAACCATAAGCCGTCGGATCTTCCACGCGGACCAGCCCCAGGGTGGCCAGGTTTTTGTTCTTCCGGTGGAAGGCGATCATTTTTTTCAGCGGGATGTCGGTGAGGATATCCCCATTCAGCACCACCACCGATGAACCCTTGACGAATCTTTCCGTGTTCTTGATGGCCCCGGCGGTTCCCAGGGGCTCCTTCTCGATGGCGTAATGGATTTTCACCCCCAGCTTTTTCCCATTGCCGTAAACCTTGCGGATATCCTCCGGCCGGTAGCCCAGTGAAAACACGATCTCCTTGATGCCCGCCTTTTTCAAAAACTCAATCTGGTAGGTCAGGAAGGGCACCCCACAAAGAGGGACGATGTTCTTGGGCAGGTGGTCGGTCAGGGGTCGCATCCGGGTTCCCTGGCCCCCGACGAGGATGATGGCTTTCATTCAACACTCCGTGTTGAGTTAGGAGTGAGGAGTTATCAGTTAGAAGTTTTAAACTCCTAACTTCTAACTCCTAACTTCTAACTTTTTTGTAGTAGTCGACCGTTTCCTTCAAACCTGCAGTCAAATCGTATTTCGGTTCCCACTTCAGCATTTTTTGGGCCTTGGAGGCATCCAAAACGCTTTTTTGAAGGTCGCCCAGCCGGGCCACCGTGTGTTTGGCCGGTTGGGAATGTCCCGTTTCCTTGGCCAGGGTCTCAAAAAGCTGGTTGGTAGTGGTCCCTACCCCCGTGCCAATGTTGAAAACGTCGTTGTGAGGATAATCCAGGGCCAAAAGACTGGCCCGGGCAACATCCTTCACGTGGACATAATCCCGGACATTGTACCCGTCCCCGAAGATGACGAAATCACCGCCATGGAGCATGGAATGGGTGAAAATCGCCACCACCCCGCCTTCTCCCAATGCGTCCTGCCTTGGACCGTAGACATTGGCATAGCGCAGAATGACGTATTCCAGCCCGAAGTTTTGGGAAAAGACATCCACGTAAAGTTCGACCGAATATTTACTGGCCCCGTAAACCGAAAAGGGCCTGGAAGCCTGGGTTTCCGGGAAAGGCACCGTTTTCATTTCGCCGTATTGTGCCCCGCCCGAGGAGGCGTAGATGAACTTTTTCACGCCTGCCCTGCGGCAGAGGTCTAACAACAGCACCGAGCCCAGCACGTTCACCTTGACGTCGAAATAAGGGTCTTCGAGCGAGGCCTTCACCTTAATCTGGGCCGCGTGGTGGTTGACCACTTCGATGTGCTCGTCCTGCATCAAGTGCTGAAGCTTGTCGTCCAGGACATCCATTTGATAGAACTTGGTCTTGGGGTTCAGGTTCTCTTTTTTGCCCGTAGACAGGTCGTCGACCACCACCACCTGGTGGCCCGCTTCCACATAAGTGTCCACCACATGGCTACCAATAAACCCCGCCCCGCCCGTTACAAGGATTTTCATTTAACCTGGAGCCTCATTCCGTGGGTATTGCGAATCATTAACCTTACACTATTGAAATCTATATTTCCCATCCTGGATTGTGGCGGGAAAATTAGGGCTGACTTCTCCCTTAATTTGGTCATAAACCCATCCCCCAGTCCCGTCATATACAGCGACAATTTTTTGACTTCCAACAACCGGGTCCTTCGGGATCAATTTCAAATAATGTGGGACCAAGCTATCCAAACTTTCCGGCCATCTTCCAAAATTGTCGCCGCGATAATTCAAAACCGCGCTTTTAACGGAACTCATAAAGTCCACAACAGCATCTTCCTTTGTTTTCTTCAAGACTTTTAACTGTTGGGGCAAGCCAATAACAATCAAAATAAAAATAATCAAAAAAGCTAAATAAACAAATTTCAATTTAGAGTTTTCAATGTTTCTCGATAGCAAAATCAGCCTGAAAAAAGTAAGGCCCAGCAAAATTAAAAAAAGAAAAACGAAAGAATAAAAATTAACTTTCGAGTGGGTCCAATCAAAACTTTTCCAGTACGAAGAAAAAAGCCCCCCCAGAAGAATCATCTGAACAATTATCGATAGCTGTTTTTTGGCTTTTTCATCCATAGACTGCACGTCCCTTTTAAGGGCTTGAACCCAAATTACCAACGGATTGCGAGCAACCAGCTACCTCAATAGGCATGCTCATGTTCCAGGATGTCCAGGATGGTCCGAAGGATGATCTTGATGTCGAAGGTTAAACTCCAATTTTCGATGTAATAAATATCGTACTTCACCCGCTCTTCCAGGGAGGTATTTCCCCGGAAGCCGTTCACTTGGGCCCAGCCCGTGATGCCGGATTTCACCTGGTGCCGTTCGAAATAACGGGGGATATCCTTTTGGAACTTCTCCACCAGCCCCGGCACCTCGGGTCGGGGGCCCACCAAGCTCATGCGGCCCGTCACGACGTTTAAAAGCTGGGGCAATTCGTCCAGGCTGGTTTTGCGTAGGAAAGCCCCGAAGCTTGTCACCCTCGGGTCGTTCTTGGCCGTGAAGGCCACCGTTTCGGAACCCACGGCCATCGTCCGGAACTTACGCATATGGAAAACCCGGCCGTCCTTCCCCACCCTTTTCTGGTGGAACAAGATGGGTCCCGGCGAGGAAAGCTTGACGCCGACACAGATCAAAATCCAGACGGGGCTCAAGGCCAGCACACCAAAGAGGGCGAGGGCAAAGTCGAAAACCCGTTTGATGGCACGGTTGTGCCAGGAATTGAGGGGCGCTTCCTTCATTTCAAAGACGGGCATGTCCAGCAACACGTCGCTTTCCAGCGGGCTGGTGATCAGGCCGAACAGGTCCGAAACGATCTTATATTTAACCGTGGTTCCCTGGAGGGAAACGAGCATGGGGATGAGTTGCCCATGGGAAGAGGCCGGCAGTGCGAAAATGACCTCGTGAGGGTCGTGTTTCTCGAGCAGGGGGACGAATTGGGACAAGGAACCTAAAACCCGGAACCCCTCGATCCCACCGGAGGTTTTTCCCTCCGAAACAACGCCGATAATGCGGTAACCCAAGCCCGGATTTTGCGTAATGCGCCGCAACAGGACCTTGGCCGTTTCGCCGGTGCCCACGACGAAAATGCGGGTGACACCCACCCCCCGCCGCCGCATCAGGATTTGAACCCGCCTTAAGAGGACCCGCTCCAGCCAGACGCTCACCACCACCAAGCCCGCCGAAAAACCGATGACCAACCGGGAAAAAGCGAAGAATTTGACGAGGAATGTGGCGGCGGCGATCAGGATCGAGGAAACAAAGACCGCTTGGATGACCTTGGAAAGTTCATCGACCCCCGAAATACCGCGCCGTTTGCGGTAAAGGCCGACATACTTGAAAACCACCAGGTGGACCGCGACGAAGAACAATAAGAAGGAACGGTAATGGACATAGGGTGTCACGGACCCTACCACCAGCCAGCCGGAATTAAAGCGGATCCAGTTGGCCAAAATAAAGGAACCGGCCACCAACAAGCCATCCCCGATGAAGCTGACCGCTGAAAAGATCGATGGAATTCGAAGCTTCATAGTTCTCCAAAAAAGTTCGCGGTTCGCAGTTGGCAGTTCACAGGTTCTTCCTACGGCTTACTGCGTCTATCAAACCATTGAGCATTTTACCAATTTCCACCGCCCTTGCTTTTAGTTCATCTACTCTTTTCGGCTTTAAATAACCCAAATTCCCGGCAATTTGAACCTGGGTTTCCAATTCCAGAAGAGAACCCCGGGCGTGGATTAAAAACTGCCGGAATTCGCCTGGGGAACACCTTCCTTTTCCTTCCGCAATATTGCTTGGAATGGAAATGGCCGAACGGCGCATCTGGCTGGTCAAACCATACATTTCTTCTTTTGGAAACGTTTGGGTCGTTTGATAAATATCAGTAACAAAAACCATTGCTTTCTGCCAAACCAATAACTTTTCATGGTCTGAAGGCATATCTACTCCGCTGAATAGTTTTCACTGCCAACTGCGAACAGCGGACTGCCAACTTACTTTTCAGAGTTTGAGGTTCTCTTCCTGGACTTGCACGCCGTAGAGCCGCCGGAAATAGACCTGCATCCGGAAAAGGAAGCGGGCCTTGGAGAAGGGCATGGCCTTCTCCCGAAGGGCGGCCGGGTCGAAGGTCATCGTCCCGAACCGTTCCATGGCCGCGCCCAGGGCTTCCTCCGTTTGCTCCTGGAAAAACACACCCGTCTCCCCGTCCTTGAGGGTGTCTTTCACCCCACCCTCACCGAAGGCGATCACGGGGCAGCCGGCGGCCAGGGATTCGACCGGCACAATGCCGAAGTCCTCCATACCCGGGAACAGAAGGGCTTTGGCTTTTTCATAGTAAGCCGGAATTTCGTTATCCGAAGCCCATCCTTTGAAGGAGACGGTGGGACCGGCCATGGCCTTCAACCGCTTTTCCTCACTGCCCTTCCCCACCACCACCAAGGGCAGGTTTCGTTTCGTGCAGACCCTGACCGCCAGATCCACCTTCTTGTAAGGGACCAAGGCCGAAATCACCAGGTAGTATTCGCCGGGGCCGCTCTTGGCCTTGAACCGGTCCACATCCACCGGCGGATGGAACACCTGGGATTCCCTGCCGTAGAGGCGCTGGATGCGGCCCTGGACTTCGGTGGAGTTGGCCAGGAAGTGGGTCACCCCTTCGTTGGACTTCAGGTCACAGCGTTGCAAATAGGGCCGGAAAAACTCGGCGGGCCAACGGACCCAGGGGGAGGTGGAGGGGCCGAAATAATCCTCAAAGAGGTCCCAAATGTAGCGCATGGGGGTATGGCAATAGCACACATGCAGGGCCTTCTTGGGATTGCGGACCCACTTGGCGCAGGCCGAACTGGAGGAAACGATCAAGTCGTAGGAGGAAAGGTCAAACCCGCCCATGAGCCCCCAATAAAGGGGAAGGTAGTATTGATAGCGGGTTTTGCCGAAGGGAAGGCGCTGCAGGAAGGAAGTGGTGACGCGGCGCCCCTCCAACATCCCGTCGAACTGCTCCGGGCGGTAGACCAAGGTGAAAACGTCCGCGCCGGGAAAAAGCTCCAGCAGGCACTGGAGCACCTTTTCGCCGCCCCGCATTCCCGTCAACCAGTCGTGGACCAGGGCGATTCGCACTTCGTTTTCTCCGGCTGAAAGGATGGAACCAGCGGACTAGCTGAAGAGGTAATAGAGGAAAACCAGGATGCCGATGGCCAGGCCGCCCAAGGCCAGCATAAACAAGGCCCTCGGCCAGTCCCAGTCCAGCTTGTTGCTTCCCCCGCCCACCGCCGACATGGTCCTTCCGTCGTTTTCGGCAATATGGGCGCAATTCTCGGCGGTGAAGGCCTTGGTGGCCCAGACATGGCCCCAGCATTGGCGGCAGACCTTCCGGTTGCAGTGGGGGCAGGGGGCGAAATCCTTGGGGTAAAGCGTGAGGGTGGTGTTGCAAATTTCGCAGCGCTGCGGGTCGTCGATGAAAGTCGAATCTTTTTTGCCGTTCTTGACCAAGGCCGCGTCCTTCCGGGAGGGTTAAAGAACCCCGAGTTTACATGGAACAAAATGAAATGATAAGTTTTTTGTTGGGACCTACTGCCATTCCAACACTTCCAGGCCCACCAGGCGGCAATAAGCCAGGGAAACCAGGTTGAGGGCCCTGGAGAGGATTCCGCCGTCCCGGACAACGCGCCCGCTTAAATACCGGAGGATATCCCGGTCCGGGACTTTTCTTTTCTCCTGGACCGCCTGGCGTTTCCGGGCGATCAACCGGGGATGCCCGGCGATCCAAACCATGGCGCACAGCGTGCCCCAAAAAGCGCTGAAGCCGACCCCCAGGCTCCGCCCCAGCCGCAGGACCCCTTCCATCAATACGAAAGGAATGATCTTTAAAAGGTTCCCGGATTCATAAAACAAGAACAGGTTCAACCAACGGTTACGGCTCGAGAAATAGACGGTCTTCCAGTCCGGGTAATCTGCGTCCTCTTCCTTTAAGAAAACTTTGGTTTCGAGGGATTGGCCTGTGCCATGCCCGGATAGGTGGAATTTCCAGCCCAGATAGGCGTCCTCCCGGCAAAAAAAGTAGTCGGCGTCAAAAGGGCCTTCCGGCGCCAGGAACCGCGGAAAAAAAACCGTCCCTTGGCCGGGGCAAAAGGCTTCCTGCGGGTCGGTCCCAAAACCCTCCACCGGGTTTCCCACGATATTGAGGGTGCGGCCTGTTCCTTTCCCTTCCCGTTCCCCCCGGACTGTCGCAGTGAGGAGGCCGAACCGAGGCCAACCCTTTTGGAAGTCCTTCACCATGCGCCCCAACCAATCGGGCGTAACGACCGTATCGGGGCCGAGCAAGGCCACCAGGTGCCCGGTGGCCGTCTTGACACCCAGGTTGAAAGCCATGGCGGGGCCGAAATCTTCCTGGCATTCCAGGATGCGGACCTGCGGGTAATTGGAACGGACGAAGGAAACACTGGCGTCCTCCGAGGCATTGTCCACCAGGATGACTTCGTAGGGCGCGGTGGTCTGGGTTTTCAGGGCGAAAAGGCAGTGCCAGAGGGCGTCCACCCCGTTATGGGTGGCGATGATGACCGACACCTTGGGGTGGGAAAGGCCGATCTCAAAATTCCTCTCCAGGTCCCTTAAGGGCGACCGGGCCGGGGCAGGCCGGGCCCGCAGGGGCGGTTTCGGCGGGGGGACGGCAGCTAGGGGGGCGGGAGGGTTTTCAACGGGCTTGGATCGGGCAGCGCGCGGCCGGGCCCTTGAAACTTTCGCTTTTTTCTTAGCCACGGGCTTGGGCGGCCATCTTGAACGCGGCCAGGGTTTGCCGGGCGGTGTTGTCCATCTGGAACAGGCTTACCCGGGACCTGCCTTTTTCCCGCAAAAGTTGGCCGAAGGCCGGCTCCGTCGCAATCCGAACCATCGCCTTGGTCCATTCCCCCACGTTGGCGGGGTCGATCATCCAAGCCCCGTCGCCCACCACCTCGGGGATGGCCGCAGCGTTGGAGCAGACCACCGGCGTCGTGCAGCCCATGGCTTCCAGCGGGGGCATCCCGAAACTTTCCTTCACAGGAGGAAAGAGAAAAGCCTCGGCGCCGGTATAGAGGGCCGGAAGGTCCTCTTCCTTCACGTAATCTAGCCATCGCACCTTGTCCGCCAACTGGGGGGAAAGGATGAAATGCATGAAATCCTCCCCGGCTGAACCCTTGGAGCCGGCCAGGATCAGTTGGTGGTCCTTGTGGGATTGTTGTTTGAAGAGCAGGAAGGCATGAACCAACCGCAAAAGGTTCTTCCGGGGTTCCAACTGCCCCACAAAAAGGAAGTAGGATTTTTGAAGGTTGTAGTGTTCCCGCACCGCCTTGATTTTTTCGGGGGAGGCGGGCTTGCGGAAAGCGTCCGGCAGGCCATGGGGAATAACCCTTATCTTCGTCTCAGGAAGATGCTTAAAATGTTTGAGCATCTCCTTGCGGTTATAGTCCGAAGGGGTAAGGACCAGGTCCGCCTTTTCTTCGTGTTTTTCCAGATTCGAACTGAGGCTCTTGGCCATTTCTTCGGAGGACAATTCAGGATTGGTGAGAAAGGTGATGTCGTGCACGAAAAGCACCTTTTTTCCCTGTTTTTGGGGGATGGGGAGATAGTTGGGGTAGAAGCAAAGGTCCGCCGGGCGGCCGACGAGGCTTTCCATGGTGGGGGTGCCGAGGGTGTTCCAAGTAAGTTTGAGGGCACCGGCGGGATAATGGGTGGCGTTGACCGCCACGAAGCGGTTCTCGTTGACCCGGGCCCTTTCCTCCGCCGTCGGGTTGTTCATCCAGACGATGATCTTGTCTTCTTCCAGGATGTGGGACAGGGCTTCCAGCAGGTGGGTCAGGTACCATCCCGCTCCCGTGCGGACGCCCTGCAGGCAGGTCCCGTCAATGCCGATGATCACGCCGAACTCCTTGGGAAAGTTCCCGTCATTGCGCCGATGGTTTGGTAGTATACAGGCACGCAGTCAGTTTTAAAGACGGAATGTCCAGGGTTCCATGGCCTCAACGACAACCCAACCGGCTTCGGTTTTCAACGGCTCCGTTCCTCCCTCGAAAAACATTTCGTCCATCCTCCCGCCGTTCTTTTTTGCCGCGCTCTTCTTTCTTTGCGGCGCCGACTTGGTCTTCACGACAAGGATCCGGGGTTTTAATTTCCGTTGGGGCCAGTTGTTGCTCCTGGGTGTCGCCGTCTTTTCAGTCTTCCAATTGTTCCGGCAAAACGGGCCCTCCCGTGAAAGACGCTACTTGCTGAAAAAAACCGGCCTTGCCTGGACGCCTTTTGCCCTGGTCTATGTCCTGGCCGCCTGCCTCTCCTCCCATCCGGCACTGGGACTGTTGAAACTCGGTTGGGCCGCCTTCAACCTCGGCGGGGCGGCCCTATTACTTCTGGGTTGGCCTTGGCCTTCCACGGTCCAAAAAGGGTTCCGGTGGGGGATCCTATCCCTGGCCGCCTGGGTGCTCGTCCAATCACTTTGCCTTTTCGTGCTTTCAGGCTTCTTCCAGGTCACCGGCAACTTGGCCCTTTCCAGCAGTTACCTCTTGCATGCCCATCCCTTCGGCTTGGATATTCCCTTGGGCATCGGCCAATTGGGCGACCGGCCTTATGGAGTTCCCCTTTACCGGCCCTGCGCCTTTTATTACGAACCCAACTACCTCAGCGGTGCCCTGGCCTTGTCCCTTCCCCTCCTCATCCTGCTGGAAAAAGGAACCCGTTGGTATTCGGGATGGGTCCCCGGGCTGGTCATTGCCGCTGTTTTCCTGACTTCCTCCCGGGGAGGCATCCTGGGCTGCGCCTTCGTTTTGGCCGTCCTGGGAACGGCCTCGCTCCTGGGTCCCCTCCGGGAAAAAAGGGCCCTTCTCCTCAAAACGATCCTTTTTGCCGGAATGGTCCTGGGACTGTTCCTGACGTCCGCCCAGGAGCGGTTCTTCCTGGGTTATTTGGCCGGACCCTATGGCCCTTCCACAATCCAGCAGCACATCCTGACCCCCCACACCAGCGAGGGGGATAGGCTCCTGGGACTCCTGAAGGGGTTCCAATCCATCCTGGCGCATCCCTGGTTGGGACAGGGTTACCAACCCCTTGCCGCTGACAGCGGTATGGCGCCGGGTGCCTTGAATACCTGGATTGAAATAGGGTTGGAATCGGGCTTCCTGGGATTGGCGGGCTTTCTTTTAGGCGTGCTGTGCACCCTAGGGGCTTCCCTTCCCCGCCGGATGGATAAGGGAACCTGGGTGATCCTGGCAACGGCAGGCATTGTCCTTTTTGGGATCAACTACAACCTTTCCTCAAACTTCCCCCGGCTGGACTATTGGCTCTTGTTCTTCCTCACGATAAACCTGGCGGTTTATCCAAACCCCTCAGAAAAGGCCCTCGATCACGCCTAGGATCTGGTCTGCGCTTTTTTCCCAGCTGTACCTTTTCGCCCTTACCTTACCCTTACGGATGAGCCTTTGCCTCAAGCCCCGGTCCCGTGACAAGCTCAAAAGCTTTTGGGCCATATCCCCTGGATGGTAAGGATCGCAGTAGAGGGCGGCGTCGCCGTAAACTTCCGGCAGGGCCGCCAGGTTGGAAACCAGGGCCGGCACCCCGCAGGCCATGGCCTCCAAGGGGGGCAATCCAAAGCTCTCATAAAACGATGGCAGCACCAGGAAATCGGCCCAGGCGTAATACTGCCGGAACTTCGGGTCGTCGTGGTGGAAATCAC
>JAJPJW010000047.1 GCA_021324075.1 Pseudomonadota bacterium
ATCGATGAGCGCGGCATAGGCCTCCAGGGACAGGTTTGAAGGAACCAGGAGGATCCTTTCCCTTTGCAGAAGCGGAAGGGCCAACCGCAGTTTTTCACCGATTCCCCTCTCCGTGTGGCCCTCCCCCAAAAGGACCCGGCAGGGCATTTGCGCCAGTCCTTCCAGGAGTTTCGTTTGAAAAAGCAGTGGTACACGCGTGTAAGGGGAGGCCGTATCCGGGTTGAGGAAGACAATGGGGGTTGAATCGTTGATGCCATGGGACTTGAGGAAATGGCGGGCCTCCTGGACGGCTTCCATCGGGAGAAAGACCTCCGGGCCCATGAAAGGCCTGGCCCTTTGGATGGGCCTAAAAAGCGAGAACAGTCCATAAATGAACCAATGGGCTTGAAAGGCGATATGGTTGGGAAGGCCCGGGGAGCGCTCGTTCCTCACCATAACCGGCGCATGGGACGCGAAATGGAAGACCCTCCCGGGTTGGGGAAAGCTTGAGGAGGAAAAAAAGGGGCAGAAATTGAAGATGACGTCGTAGTCCGCCGACATTTCCCGCAGGATCAGGCGGTCCCGCTCGTTGGGGAAGGAGCCCCCCGTGAAAACGGGCCATAATTCCGAAACTTCCCGGTTGCCCTCCAGGAGGCTTTTTACGGATTCCTTGACCATATAGTCGATCCGGGCCCGGGGAAAGAAATCCCTCAGGGCCGAAACCGCGGTCTGGAAAAGCACGGCGTCCCCGATGTGGATATCGGAGACCACCAAAAGATTTTCGAATTTTTCCAATTTCATCAGGGCGGCGTGGTTGCGGCTGTTGAAATAATCCGCCCAAAGGCCATTCCCGATAAGGGGATAGAGGGTGGCGTCCAGGGCCTTGGCGCCCGCCTTGGGAAACAGCTGGGTCAGCCTGCCCGTGAACTTTGAAAAGACACCCAAAAGACTGGCGCGCTCCATAGCAATCGGTCTCCAATTTATTTTTCGTGGAAATGGAGGCCAATATAAAAAAACGGTGGCTGGGACAACATGATCCAGCGCATAAAGTTCCTGCCCCAAAAACCCCCTACTACCGTTCGATCAATGGGCCTTAGACGCGGGCCACCAATTGTTCCGCCATGGGGAAAAGCAGGTTGTTTTCCAAGTGGATGTGCCGGTGAAGATCGGCCTCCAGATCCGCCAAAGCCCTGTAAAAGGCTTGGAAAGTCACGCAGGCATCTGGGGGCGGGGTAAACCCCCGGGTCAGATGGCGAAGAGCGGCCAGTTGCTCCCCGGTCGCCTCATGATCCCCCCTGAGTATTTGTTGGGGCCCCATCTGGAAAGCCTTAAGGGTAAAAGGCATCGACGCCCCTTTCTCATTTTCCTCCAGCGCCTTTAAGAAAGGGAAAGCCACCCGCTCTTCCTTCAGCAGGTGGTGTTTTAATTCCTCCGCCATTTCATTGAAAACCCGGTTTACCCCGGACAATTCAGGATGACCTTTCCCGTGGACCAAAAAGACCTTGGAACCCAGCTTTCCCGTCAGGATCAACTGCTCCCGCGTGAAGGCGTGGTGCTTGTCCACGAGGTATTGGATAAGCGAGGCGAGGCTGGGCCATTGGGCGGGAACCTCCCCGTCTGTTGTGCGCGCAATGCCTTCCAATACTCCGAGGGCCTCTTCGACTGCCACACCCGCCTTCGTAAAGGCTTCTTGGAGGCTTTGGCGGCCCCCGCAGCAATAATCAATCCCCTTTTGCTCGAAGTAAGGGATGGCCCGTGGTATTTCCACGGCGATTTCAGCAACGGTCTTGGTGGTTTCCAGTTTCACGGCTTCCTCCCGGGATTGTTTCGTGAAAACGCGGCGGTCTTAGACCAATTATGGATGTTGAATTGGATTTCCGTTTCCAGCCACTCTTTTTCGGACTGCGTGAACTGCTCCTCAACCGCCGGGAACAGTTTGTCTTCCTCAAAATAAATGTGTCGGATAAGTTTTTCGGCGAAAAGCTCCAGCGACCGGGCATCCCCCTTTTTCACCAGTCCATGAAGTTCCCGGTGTTCCCGGCGGGCTTTTTCCACGAAAGGGTCGGCCGGGCTTGTGTGGCAGGCCAACTGGCCCAGCATCTCCTCTTCCAACCCGATGTGGGAATTCATGTCGGCATCGAAAAAGTTAGCCGTCTCTCTCCTTAGTTTCCCGAGATCTTTTCCAGCGGGTTTTTCCTCCAGTTTCCTTTGAATGGCCTTGGCGGCCATTAAGCCGTAATGATGCGCGTGCGTAATGGGCCACAAGAATTTTTCCCTCCTCATCTCTTCCTCCTTTTCTAGTCCAAAATCCCTTGTTCCACGGCTTTCCTGAATAAAACGTTGTTTTCCAGGTGGACATGCCGGTGCAAATCCTCCTCAAGTTCAATTAAACCCAAATATAGAGAACGGTAGGATTGGCAGGCGTCCTCAGGGACGGTGAAATCCCGAGTCAGGCGGCGGAGTTCCAGGAATTCCTCTCCCGTCATGCCATGTTCCCACATCAAAACCTTCAAGGGATGGTTGTCCAGGGGCCCTCCCTGGAACGGATTGGGGACTCCTTCTTTTCCCCCGGACTTTTCGACCGCCGTCAAATAAGGGAACACTTGCTCCTCTTCTTTGGCCATATGGCCTTCCATTTCCCCTGCCATGTCCGCGACAAGCGCCTCCACCCGCATCAATTCCGGATGGCGGGCTCCATGGACTCTCGCCACCTTAACGGATAATTCTTTCAAGCGGCCCAGGATGGCGCGGGTGAAGAGGTGGTGTTTTTCAAGGATGTAGTTGGTAAGTTCCGTCATGGATTTTTGCCGCCAATCCGATTCCCTATCCCCCGACGGGGTTTGGGGTTTCCGTTTTTCCATTGACTCGGCGACTTTTTCCACCGAAACGCCGGCTAAAGCGCAGGCATCTTTCAGGCTTCGGTCTCCTCCGCAGCAGTAATCGATTTTCAGGTCTTCAAAAACCTGTATCGCAGCTGGAAATTCCACCGCGATTTCTCCGACGGTCATTGTCATTTCAATGGGCATGGGGCGCCTCCTTTGCTTTGATGGTTTTAAATTACACGTGGGAATGGGGACTAGCCGTGACCTAAGTCATTAAAACGATGGTTCTTGAGGCGATAAGAGTGGCCCGTTATGATGATTCGCCATGGAAAAAACGGACGTTTTGCGGAAAACCGAGCTTTTTGGGTCCTTATCCGAGGGTGAACTTAAGGCCCTGGCTGACGCCTGCGTGGAACGGAAACTGGCCCGGGGGGAAACCCTTTTTATCGCGGGGGAGGAAGCCAAAGGGCTTTTTGTCATTTCGAAAGGCTCGTTAAAGGCTTGTCGGGAAAATACCGAGGGCCGGGAACAAATCATCCATGTGGAAAGGGCCGGAACCACCATTGCGGAGGTCCCTGTTTTTGATGACCGCCCTTACCCTTCCACGGTCATGGCGGAAGAGGACAGTGAGGTTCTTTTCATCTCCAAAAGCAACGTCAAACGGCTTTGCCTATTGCACCCTTCCATCGCCTTGTCCGCGTTAAAACTGCTGGCGGCCCGCCTCCGGAAAACGGCCGCCTTGGTCGAGTCCCTGTCGCTCCGGGAAGTGGACCAGCGCCTGGCCTCTTTCCTCCTCCAGGAATTCAAGGAAAAGCGCTTGAAAAAAATCAAGCTTCCAACGAATTCGGTGATCGCCGCACGGTTGGGCTC
>JAJPJW010000209.1 GCA_021324075.1 Pseudomonadota bacterium
CCCATCCAGTTTGAGGTGAACCTGGGCGAAGCCGTGCCGCTGGAATTGGACCTCTTCAGCGTGACGGGTGAAAAGGTCGCCGCAATTAACACCGAGGGCGCAATCGGCATGAACACGCTCACCTGGGACCTGACCAATACTTCCAAGAGCCAGGTCGCCAGCGGTCTTTATATTTACGTCTTAAGGGCCGGGGATTTGACCCAATCCGGCAAGGTAGTCGTAGTCCACTAAAGCGCTCCGCTTCAAACAGTGTTTTTGAAAGGGCCTCCTTTCGGAGGCCCTTTCTTTTTGTCCCTGTAAAAGCAATCGCTATAATTGGAACCCATGCCATCCGCCCGCTTGCCCGAATTATTCCTGGAAAAACTTCGCCGGATCATCCCTTCCAACCAATGGGACAAGGTCCTCAAGACCTTCGCCGAAGAACGCCCCACCACTTTCAGGATCAACACCCTCAAGACTTCGTCGGCTTCCCTCAAAGAGCGGCTCGAACCCCAGGGGTTCAAGATCGAAAACGTTCCCTGGTACAAGGACGCCTTCATTCTCAGGAAGGGAAGGCAGAAAGACCTGGAAAAGACCGGCCTTTACACGCGGGGGGAAATTTACGTCCAGGGTCTCTCCAGCATGGTCCCGCCGCTGGTCTTGGAACCCCAGCCGGGCGAGATTGTCCTGGACCTGACCGCCGCCCCCGGGAGCAAGACCACCCAATTGGCCGCGCTGATGAAAAACCAGGGGAGGCTGTTGGCCAACGACAACAACCCCATCCGCGTGGAAAAACTCAAGGCCAATGCCGCCCTGCAGGGCGCTTCCGCCGTTGAGGTCCTGCCCGCGGGTGACGGCGGATTGGTCTGGAAGGAAAACTTTGAGAAGATGGACCGAGTGCTGTTGGATGCGCCTTGCAGTTCGGAAGGCCGCTTCCAGTTGGACACGCCTTCCACCTACGGTTATTGGAAGGACGACACCAACCGCAAAATGGCCAAGGACCAGCGGCGGCTTTTCAAATCCGCTTTCCTGGCCCTGAAGCCCGGCGGCACGATGGTTTATTCCACATGTACCTTCGCGCCGGAAGAAAACGAAATGCTCCTGCAATGGGCCCTGGAAACCTATGGGGACGCCCTCGAAATCCAGGACGTTGCCCTTCCCCTCCCTCCCCATACCCGGGGCCTGGCGGCCTGGGGGGATTTGAAATTCCACCCATCGGTGGTAAAGTCCGTCCGCGTTCTTCCCACACCCGATGTGGAAGGTTTTTTCGTTTCAAAACTCGGAAAAACCCGGCAGGTGGAACCCCCGGAACCCTTTTTACCGAATCCCTGAAGGAGAAATGAAATGCCCCGCGACCTGCGATGCAAAAACTTCGAGGATATCCGCGCCGAACTCGACCACTTAAGCCGGGGACCCGTGGAAACCACCGGCAGTTGGTCCTATTACCAGATCCTGGCCCATTTAACCAAGGCAGTGGAAGGCAGCATGAAGGGCGTGAAGCGGGACATGCCCTTTTGGAAAAAACACCTGCTGGGCCCCGTGCTTTACCGCTTGTTCGTTTTCCGGGGTTATATCCCCCGGGGGATCAAGGGACCGCCCTCCGACCGCATCGAGGGGAACGAGGCCGAAGCCCTTGCGGCTTTCCGCAAGGTCCTAGGCGACTTTGAGAAGCACGAGGGCCCCTGGAGCGAGCATCCCATCCTGGGACCTTTGAATAAAACCCAATGGGCGAACTTCCATCCCCTGCATTTCGCCAACCACGTCAGCCACGTAAGAAAAAAGGAATAAAGAGTTAAAACCGGGCCGAGGACGCTTTCCCCGTTTTTCTTCCATTTTCCATTCCCGCCGACTTTGCTTTTTACCCGGTAAACAACCAAAATGGGAAAGGCCCGGGAGCAAGGCTTGACCCTTTTCCCCGCGTGCTTAAATTCATTTCTCAAGCAAACCCGCCTTACAAGGATCGGAAAAACCGCGATGACGACCCCAGAGCCCGTTCAACCCGGGCCATTCGACCTGAACTCCTTTCACCCGCTCATCACCCGGTGGTTCGGCGAGCGGCTGGGCCGCCCCACGCCCCCCCAGGAACTGGGTTGGCCGGCCATCGCCTCGGGCCGGGACACCCTCATTGCCGCGCCCACCGGCAGCGGCAAGACCTTGGCGGCTTTCCTTTTCACCCTGGACGGCCTGGTACGGAGCGCCCTGGACGGCGGCCTGGAGGACGCCCTCCATACCATCTACGTCTCCCCGCTCAAAGCCCTGGGGAACGACATCCAAAAGAACCTCGCCCGGCCCCTGGAAGAGCTGACGGCTCTGGACAAGCGTTGCGCCGCGATCCGGACGGCCGTGCGCAGCGGGGATACGCCCGCCAAGGAGAGGGTGCAGATGTTGCGCCGCCCTCCCCACATCCTGATCACCACGCCCGAGTCGCTCTACATCCTTCTGACTTCCGAGAAGGGGCGGGCCATGCTCAAGGGGGCCCGCACGGTGATCCTGGACGAAATCCACGCCGTGGCCGGCGATAAGCGGGGGAGCCACCTGGCCCTTTCCCTGGAGCGGCTGGACCGCCTGGCGGGCAAAAGGCTCCAGCGGATCGGGCTTTCCGCCACCCAAAAGCCCATTGAGGCCATCGCGCAAATGTTGGTGGGGGCGGACCGCCTGGACAAGGCCGGCCGGCCCGACTGCCATATCGTGGACGTGGGGCACAAACGCGAGATGGAACTCTCCATTTGGGTCCCCGACCGGGAAGTCGGTCCCATCGCCCCCCATGAGCAGTGGGACGAGGTCTACGACGAGATCACCCGGCAGGCGGCCCTGCACCGGACGACCCTGGTCTTCGTGAACACCCGGGCCCTGGCCGAACGGATCGCCCACCGCCTGACCGCCAAGCTGGGGGAGGGCAAGGTGGCGGCGCACCACGGCAGCCTCTCCAAGCAGACCCGGCTGTCAGCCGAGCAAAGGCTCAAATCGGGCGAACTGCCCGTGGTGGTGGCCACTGCCTCCCTGGAATTGGGGATCGACGTGGGCACGGTGGACCTGGTCTGCCACATCGGCGCCCCGCGCGTCCTGGCAGCCCTGCTCCAGCGCGTCGGCCGGGCCGGCCACTGGCTGGGCGCGGTCCCCAAAGGCATCCTCTTCCCCATGACCCGCGACGAGCTGGTGCAGAGCGCCGCGGCCGTGCGGGCGGTGAAAGCCGGGCAACTGGACCGGATCGTCATGGCCGAAAAACCACTCGATATCCTCGCCCAGCAGATGGCGGCCGAAACGGCGGCTGAACCCATCGGCGAGGGGGAACTTTACGACCTGGCCCGGCGGGCCTATCCCTACCGCGGCCTTTCGAGGCCCGAGTTCGACGAAGTGCTCCGGATGCTGGCCGAGGGGCTTTCCACGCGGCGGGGCCGGAGGTCGGCCTGGCTGCATTGGGACCAGGTGAACGGCGTCGTCAAAGGCAGGCGCGGCGCCCGGTTGGCGGCCATCACCGGCGGGGGGGCCATCCCGGACACCGGGGATTACGACGTGGTGGAGGAACCAGGCGAGACCTTCGTGGGCCGGATCAACGAGGATTTCGCCATCGAAAGCCAGGCCGGCGACATCTTCACCCTGGGCAACCGCTCCTGGCGCATCCGCCGGGTCGAGGCCAACCGGGTCCGGGTGGAGGACGCCCAGGGGGCCCCGCCCACCATCCCCTTCTGGCTCGGCGAGGCGCCGGCCCGTTCCCGGGAGCTTTCAGAGGAGGTTTCGCAGTTTAGAAGCGAGGTCGCCAAGCGGCTGGGCGACCCCGCCGTGGCCGCGGCCTGGATCACGTCTGAAACGGGCCTTTCCGAAACCGGCACCCAACAAATTGTCCAATATTTCCGCGAGGAACTGGCCGCCTTGGGCGCCCTGCCCACCCAGGAGGAAATCATCGCCGAACGCTTCTTTGACGAAAGCGGCGGCACCCAGTTGGTCATCCACGCGCCCTTCGGCGGCCGCATCATGCGGGCCTGGGGCCTGGCCCTGCGCAAAAGGTTCTGTGTGACCTTCGATTTCGAACTGCAGGCCGCGGCCACCGACGATGGCCTCATCCTTTCCCTCGGCGAACAGCACAGCTTCCCTTTGGAATCCGTCTTCAGGTTCGTCCGTACCGCCACCGCGCGGGAAGACCTCATCCAGGCCCTGCTGGCCGCGCCCATGTTCACCAACCGTTGGCGCTGGAACGCCACCCGCGCCCTGGCGCTTTTGAGGCAGCTAGGCGGCCGTAAGGTGCCCATCGCGCTGCAACGCATGCGCTCCGAGGACCTTTTGGCCGCGGTCTTCCCCGCCCAGATCGCCTGCCAGGACAACCGCTCGGGCCCGGTGGAGGTGCCCGACCATCCGCTGGTGCGGGAGACGGTGGAAAACTGCCTTCAGGAAGCCATGGACCTGAAGGGGCTTTTGGAGGTGGTGGGGCGCATCGAGAGGGGGGAGATCAAGGTGCGGGCCGTCGAATCCCCCGCACCCTCGCCTTTTTGCCACGAGATCCTCAATGCCCGGCCCTACGCCTTCCTGGACGACGCGCCGCTGGAGGAGAGGCGGGCGCGGGCGGTGTCGCTCCGGAGGGTATTGCCCGAAAGCGAGCCCGGTTTGAGCCGCCTGGACCCCGCCGCGATCGAAGCGGTGCGCTCGGAAGCCTGGCCGGATGTCAGGGATGCGGACGAATTACACGACCTGCTCCTGGGAATCGGCTGGCTGCCGGAGTCCGACGCCAAACCCTGGGAAGAGATGTTGCGCCCTTTGCTTGCGGGCGGCCGGGCGGCCTGGGCCCACTGGCCCCCAACCCGCGCCCTGGTGGCTACGGAACGGGTCGGCCAGGCGGAAGCCGCCTTGGGCCCCGCGGTGTTGGAACCGGACGTGAGGCCGGCGGCATCGCAGTTCCCCTCCCCGGACCCGTCGGAAGCGGTCCGAGCCGCCATACAGGGTTGGATGGAAATCCTCGGCCCCGTGACCGCGGAGGCCCTGTCAAAGCGCCTGGGGCTTGCCGTCGGGAAGGTTCAAACGGCCCTGGCCCTGCTGGAAGGGGCCGGGAACGTTTTTCAGGGGCAATTCACGGCGGCATCCGCCGGGGGGGAAGTTGAGTGGTGCGACCGTAGGCTCCTGGCCCGGATCAACCGCATGACGCTCTCCATCCTGCGCAAAGAGATCGAGCCGGTCACCCCGGCGGATTTGACCCGTTTTCTTTTCAACTGGCAGCATGTCGGCGAAGGCCGCCGCCTGCACGGGGACGAGGGGCTCCGCGCCGTGCTGCACCAGCTTCAGGGGCTAGAACTTCCGGCCCTCTCCTGGGAAAGGGACGTCCTTCCCGCCCGCATCGAACTCTACGACCCCTCGGCCTTGGACCGGCTCTGCCTTTCGGGGGAAGTCCTGTGGGGAAGGCTCACCCGTCCCAAGGACAAGGGCGAAACGGACGAGCCGCGGCACAACACCCCGCTCAAGCGCAATACGGCGCTTTCGCTGGTCCTGCGCGGGGACCTGCCGCACTACCTCGAACCCGGACCCCCGCCTGAAGCGCTGATCGCCCGGCTGAGGCCGGTCGCGAAGCAGGTATTGGAGATCCTGCAAACCTCGGGGGCTTCCTTCACCACCGACCTGGCCAGGAAGGCCGGGATTTTGAAAACCCAGGTGGAAGAAGCGCTCTGGGAATTGGTGAGCCTGGGGCTTGTCACGGGGGACGGACTGGCCGGTTTGCGGGGCCTGCTGGGCACCGCAAATCCCCGGTGGCAAAGGCGTTGGGCCAACCGGCGTGGCGGCCGGGCGATGCTGGCAACCGCGCCGGCCGGGCGCTGGGCCGTCCTTCAATCGGAAGGACCGGCCTTGGGCGAGGAAGAACGGACCGAAGCCCAGGCCCGGCAGTTCCTGCGCCGTTACGGCGTGGTTTTCCGTGAATTGCTCGCCCGCGAACCCCAGCGGCAGCCCTGGTGGCAGCTGTTGGGCGTCTACCGGCGGCTGGAAGCCCGCGGCGAGATCCGCGGCGGCCGGTTCGTGGGCGGATTCGTGGGCGAGCAATACGCCCTTCCCGAAGCCGTGGAAGCCCTTCGCGCGGTACGCCGGGCGCCCGAGGATTCCGCGCCCATCTTTCTGTCGGCGGCCGACCCCCTCAACCTGGTGGGCATCCTCACCACCGGCCCCAAGGTCCCGTCCTCCCTGGGCCTCCGGGTGGCCTACCGCAACGGCCTGCCGGTGGGCACCGGCACCCTGGGCGAGCTCAAAAGCGCCCTGCAAACAGCGGGACAGGTCAGCCACTCCTCATAACCCCGACCAGCACCGACGGGAGTCCCGGGGACTAGGACACGGTGATGGTGATGGTCGCGGTACTGGAATACTTGCCCGTGATCGTATCGTATACCTGGAAGGTAAAACTATCCGTCCCGGTGAAAAAAGTACCCGGCGTATAAGTAAAACTGCCGTCGGAATTAAGAGTCAAAGTTCCATAGGAAGTGGTACCGACGAGAGAAAAGGTCAGGGGGTCCCCATTCGGATCGGACGTGATAAGGGCGGTCATGGAGGAACTGGGGACATTCAACGTCGTATTTGCCGCGTCGCTGAAGCCGCTGTCCGAAACCGCCGGGGGAGGTATGGGCGTCGCCGTTGGCGTCGCGGTGGGTGTGGAAGTAGGGGTGGAGGTGGCCGTCTGGGTGGGAGTGCTGGTCACAAGGGAGACGACGGTGACCACCATGCTGTGGACCGGGGAATCCTCATTCGTGGCCTGGTCGTGCACATAGAAGGGAAAAATGTCCGTGCCGTAAAAACCGTTGTTGGGCGTATAGGTGACGGTGTTGGTGTGGCTGATGTGGGTCAACGACACCGTCCCATCGCTCGGGGGGCCGGGGAAGAGGAAAATGAGCGGGTCCCCGTTAGGGTCTGACGTAAGGGTGTTTAAATCCGAGTTGGAAAGGATCAAGGCCGTGTTTTCGTCGGTGGAGAAATAGCCGTTGATGACGGAGGGAGGGGGCACGGGCGTGGCGGTGGCCGGCCCGCCGGGTGTGACCGTCGGCGAGGCGGTTGGGGTTCCGGTAAAAGTGGCCGTGACCAATTCCACGACCGTGACGGGCGCCGGGGCCGCCGGGTTGTTGTTGGACGGGCAGCCCTGGAGCAAAAAGGCCGACAACAGCAGGGCGCAAAAAAGGGCGGACAAGCGGGTTTTCATAGGCAGGAGCTTAAAGGGCCCCTACGCCTTTTTCAAGCCGACTTTCATCTGGAACCTGCGGCCCGCTTTTTGACCATTTCCCACAATTCCTTGCGGCCAAACATGCCCTTGGGCCGCAGGAGCATCATGAGGATGAGCACCAAGGAGTAGATCACCATGCGAAGGTCGACGTGGGTGATGTCCTGCAGGGGCCTCAGGGCTTCCGGCAGGAAAGTGATCAGAAAAGCCGCGACGATCGAACCTGAAACCGACCCCATGCCGCCCAGGACCACCATGACGACGATGGTGACCGATTCCATGAAATCGAAGGAACTGGGCGTGATGATGGAGAGATGATGGGCGAAAAGCCCGCCCGCGACCCCCGTGACCGCCGCCGAAACC
The DNA here is from genome assembly GCA_021324075.1 of Pseudomonadota bacterium. Lineage (GTDB taxonomy): Bacteria > Oederibacteriota > Muellerivitia > Muellerivitales > Muellerivitaceae > JAJPJW01. The sequence continues at coordinate 7,520 of JAJPJW010000209.1, forward strand.
ACGAAGGCCTGGACTTTATAGTAGGTCGTATTGACCCCCATGGCCTCCGCCGCGATCTCATTTTCGCGGATCGCCAAAAGCGCCCGTCCATGGGACGACATGACGAACCGGTGGGTCAGCAGGACACAGAGGACCAGCACGAATACCACCAGGAAAGTCGTTGTGGTCGTGGGAATTCCGATGAATCCCCTGGCGCCGCCCACCGCCTGGATGTTGAGGATAACGACCCGGATGATCTCGCCGAATCCGAGGGTGGCGATCGCCAGGTAGTCCCCCCTCAGCCGCAGGGATGGAAGCCCCACCAGATAGCCGGCCAAGGCGCTGGCCAGGGCGCCCGCCGCTAAGGAAAGAACAAGGGCGATTTGGGCTCCTGCCGGACTGCCATGCAAGGAGGATAAGAGGAAGACGTCCACTGAAACCGAGACATAGGCGCCCACCGCCATGAAACCCGCCTGGCCCAGCGAAAACTGACCCGAAAGACCGTTCACCAGGTTCAAGGCCACGGCCAGGATGGCGTTGATGCTCCCTTCCAGGAAAAGCCGGGCGTAATACTCGGGCAGGATCATTCCCAGGCCCTGCGCCGCCGCCGAAACACCCAGGAGAACGAGGATCAATTTAAGGTTGGAATTCACAGGTCTAATTTCCTTAGGGCCCTTTTTATCCCCCCTTTGAAAAAGGGGGGCAGGGGGGTATTAGTCTTTATTGCCAAGCACATCACAGCTAACTCCCCCTCAATCCCCCTCTTTCAGAGGGGGAAGATAACCTGGATAAGCCACTCGTCCTTAATGGTTAATTTCATAAGTCGCTAGGACTGTGCTGTTGCGCACTGAAGGATTGAAAAACTTTTCGCGCACTTTCTTGTATTCCGGGTCGGCGAAAAAGGCTTCATGGGACGCCTTGTCCTTGAAGGCGATGACGAAAAGTCGGTTGATCGGGGCCGGAGTTTCAGATTTGAGGACCTTAGCGACGGTGAAATCGTAACGGAAGCTGCCTCCATAGCGGATCAGGATGGGCATCATGCCTTCGCGGTATTGCTGGTACAAGGCCTCATCCACCACTTCCAATCCAACGCATCTTTGAAAGGACATGGCGCTACACCTTCTCCGGTTGGTATTTGCCGAACAACCCGGCGGGTTTGAAGATGAGGATGAGGATCAGGATGGCGAAGGCCAGGGCGTCCCGGTAGGTCGAGGAGCCGTAGCCCACCACCATGGATTCGGAGATGCCCATGAGGAAGCCGCCCACCACCGCCCCCCGGATGCTGCCGATCCCGCCCAAAACCGCGGCCACAAAGGCCTTGATGCCGATCATGACGCCCATCAGGGGGTCCACACGGGGGTAGGAGATGCCCACCAGGATGCCCGCCGCGGCCGCCAGGGCCGAGCCGATGACGAAAGTGATGCTGATGATGTTTTCGGTAGGGATGCCCACCAGGGAGGCCGTCTCATGGGAATGGGATACCGCCCGCATGGCCCGCCCCAGCTTGGTTCTCTGCACGATCCACTCCAGCGCGAACATCAGGAAGAGCGAAGTCCCGAACACCGTGACCTGCTGGTTGGTGATGGAAAGCTCCCCCGATTGGAAAAGGGGGATATTCGGCATGATGGTTGGGAAAACCCGGGGAGTCGCCCCGAAAACCACCTGGCCCAGGTTTTCCAAAAGCAGGGACACCCCCACCGCCGTAATCAGCAGGTTTAACCGGGGCACGTTGCGAAGGGGCCGGTAGGCGAAGCGCTCGATGAGGTAGCCCAACAGGGCGGAGGCGGCCATGGCCGCGGCCATGACGGCAAGGAAGCCGCCCAGCGTGGGGTTGTCCGAAACGTGCAGGGCCAGGGCGGTAAAGAGGCCGGCGTAGGCCCCCACCATGACGATGTCGCCGTGGGCGAAGTTGATGAGCCGCAGGATGCCGTAAACCATGGTATAGCCCAAGGCGATGAGGGCGTAGATGGAACCCAGGGCGGTGCCGTTCAACAACAGTTGGAGAAAACCTTCCATTTAAGTCCTTATAGCTGTCATTGCGAGGAGTGCCCTGCGAATAGCAGGGCGATTAAGACGAAGTAACCTCAGTCCAAAAATAAACGCCCGGGAAAAGGCTTATTTCAACTGGGGTTGCTTCGTCATGACCGAGCCCCCATTCGGGGCCCATTCCTCGCAATGACATCTTTTACTTTTTTGTTAAGGAATTTTACCTTCGAACACTTGTGCGCCAAACATAAAAACAAGCCGCTCCACGCCCTTGACAACGCCCCCGATTGACTTAAATATAAATGGCCTTTTCTATTACCGGAGCGAATTTGGCCACCAAACGAACCGTCCTCATCGTCAACCTCGTCCTGAGCCTCTTCTTCCTCATGAACGCCCTTTCCATTTGGGCCGGCTTTTCCCTCTATCCCTCGCGCTGGCACTTCCCCCTCTTCATGTCCGCCGTGCTCGGCAACCTGCTTTGGCTGCTGGTGCCTCTCATGTTCCAGGGCCATTCGGGCCCCGTGCTGAGGTTGCTGAGGGCGGTCCTGGCGCCTTTCTGGGTGTTCTGGAACCTGCTCATCTTCCTTTATTCCGTCTTCGTGCTCCTGCTGGGCCTGGTTTGGCTGGCGGGTTTCATGTGGAGGGGCGTCCCCTTCCCCCCCTTCGCGGTGGTCCCTTCGACCGTTTTCCTGGCCGCCATCGCCTTCGTCACCCTGGTGGGCTTGTTCCAGGCCCTCTTCACCGTGAAGCTGGAGAGGGTGACCGTACCCATCAGGAACCTTCCCCCGGAATTCGCGGGCTTCAAGATCGCCATGGTGTCCGACCTGCACGTGGGCCTTTTTACCCGCCCCTCGCGGTTGAGGCAGTTCGCGCGGGTGGCCCAGGAAGCCAGCCCGGATCTTTTCCTGGTTTGCGGCGACATCACCGATGACGACGCCGTCTACCTGCCCAAGTTCCTCAAAAGCCTGGAAGTGCTCGACCCCTATTTGCCCGCCCTGGGCGTTCTGGGGAACCACGACGTTTACGCCAACCCGGAGAAAACCCTTCACGTGCTGGAGGACAGCCGGCTTCAGATGCTGGTCAACGAAGGCATGGTGATCAAAAAAGGGGAGGCGTCCCTTTGGGTCGCCGGCGTGGGCGACCAGGGCGCCCGGCGCATCGGCAAGTGGGGGTCCGTGGCGCCGGATTTCGACAAGGCCCTGGAAGGCAGGCCCGCGGGAGTGCCGGTGGTACTCATGGCGCACCAGCCCCAGGGTTTCCAGCAGGCAAAGGAAAGGAAGGTGGACCTGACCTTAAGCGGCCATACGCACGGCGGCCAGGTGGGCTTCAAGGCGCTCAACTGGTCACTGGCCAAGCTCTTCATGAAACACCACATGGGGCTTTTCAACGAAGAAGGCTGCCATCTTTACGTAACGCCCGGGACGGGCTATTGGGCCCTGCCGGTGAGGTTCGGTTTGACGCCCGAAGTGAGCCTGATCGAACTGCAGCCGGAAGGATAAGTGAAGGTCCCCTTCCGGGAACCTTATTGGCCCGGATCGACGCTCAAGGATTCGGTGTTGATGTCCAGGCAGAGGATGTACTTCTTGCGGTCCACGTTCTTGAAGACCGAGGACAGCGTCACGCAGTTGTTGCCCGAGGCCATGGAGAGATAGGGCTCGGTCAGGTAGCTGGTCTTGTTCAGCCCCGATTCCATCAGGAAATAATAATAGTCCTTGAAGTTGTGGTCCGAGCCCTTGGGGCTCGGCTTGAAGACCACCGGGTTGCGGTGGGGCTTGAAGTTTTTACTGAAAATGCTTTCCGTCACCTGGATCCCCGACTCATCCAACACATAGATGTTCTCCACGCTGGGCAGGCGCTCCACCATCCGCTGCAGGATCAGGTCGAAATGGATGGGGTGCATTTCCCTCAGTTCCATCTGGATCTCGAAGAGGTAGGCGTAAAAGCGGTTCATGTTGAACTTGCGCACGCCCAGCCGCCCCAAGAGGTGTTTCTTGAAGGCTTCGCCCAGGTCGCCGACCTTTTGCAAGACGGCCTCTTTTTCCAGGCGGTCGTGGCGCTGGGGCTTGGCGAAGTAATAGCCCTGGACCAGGTCCACGTCGATGTCCAAAAGGTGCAGGGCCTCCGCCTCGGTCTCCACGCCTTCGGCGATGATCAGGGTCCCCAACTGGCGCGCCATGCCGACGAGGGACTTCAGGACCTGTTGTTTGTAGAAATCCTCGTGGATTCCCTCGACCAGGAAGCGGTCGATCTTGAGGATGTCGGGCTTGATCAGGGGGATTCGGTTGAGGTTCGAATGGCCCGCTCCCACGTCGTCCAAGGCGATCAGGAAGCCGTAATTGCGGTAAAGCTTCACGAAACGCTGCAGTTCCTTCAGGTCCATCACTTCCGATTCGACGATCTCGATGGCGATGTTCTGGGGTTGGAGCCCCATTTCATAGACCTGTGTGCGCAGATGGCCCGATCCCGTCACACCCTGGTCGAAGATGGCCGTGTTCAGGTTGAGGGAAAGCACCAGGTCGGGCGTGAGGCTGTGGATCATCCGGAAATCGTCCAGGGCCTTGTGGCGGCAGAGGCGGTCCAGTTCCACTTCCAGGCCCTGCTGGGCCGCTTCATGGAAAAGGTCATGGGGGGGAATGAGACCGCGGGAAGTGGGATGGATGCCCCGGCTGAGGCCTTCCAGCCCCACGATGGAGCGCCGTTTGAGCGAGACAATGGGCTGGAAATGGGGTTCGATCCATTTCCCGTCGATGATTTCACGCAGGTTGAAAATAGCCGGTTGGGCGCCTTGAGTCAGTGTGCCTTTATCCATTGGAGGTCTCCTTCAAAGCCAACCACACCCTTGCTTTATCGGGAAATCAAATAAACCACCGGTGCGGAAGCTTTACAAGTTAAATCCGGGAAAAGGGCGGAATAAGCCGAAACGACAACAAACCTTCCGGTTGATTCGCACAAGGACTGGCTGGTTTAACCCTTTCAAAGAAAAAAACCGAAGGGGTTACCGGCTTTTGCCGGAAAGTTTTTAGGGCCGAAAACTGCGGTTCAAGATTGACAGGGATCTTCCCTAACCTGCGTTTTCGTCGCCCAGGGCGTGCGTGTTGACGTCCAGGCAAAGGATGAACCGTTTCTTTTCCTCATTCATGAAAAACGAAGAGATGGTGACACAACCCGTCCCCGACGCCATAGAAAGGTGGGGTTCGGTGACATAACTGCCTTTGCTGGAGCTGGGGTCCATGAGGGAAAAATAATAATCCTTCATCGTGTGGTTCGAACCCTTTGGAAAGGGTTGGAAGACCACCGAACGGCGCCGGGCGTGGCCGTTGCCGTTGAAGAAATATTCCGAAACCTGGGCCCCCTCTTCATTGAGGACGAAGGCCCCTTCCACGAGGGGGGACCTCCCCACGATTCCCTTCAGGGCCCCGTCGAAATGGGCCAGGCCCTTCATGCGCAGTTCCATTTGGGCTTCCATGATCATGGCGTAAAAACGGTTCATGTTGAACTTGCGCACGCCCATGCGCTTGAGGAAGGTCTTCTTGAAGGCTTCACCCAGCCCCTCGATGCGGTCTGTCACCGCCTTTTTCTCCAGGAGCGCACGGCGCTGGGGACGGGCGAAAAAATAACCCTGGATCATGTCCACGTCCATGTCCAGCAGGAAAAGGGCTTCTTCCTCGGTCTCCACCCCCTCGGCGATGACCAGGGTGCCCAGGCGGCGGGCCATGTTCAGGAGGGAGCGCAGGACCTCCTGCTTGTAGAAGTCCCTTTGGATGTCCTGCACCAGGAAACGGTCCACCTTCAGGATATCGGGCTTGATGAGGGGGATGCGGTTGAGGTTCGAATGCCCCGCCCCCACGTCGTCCAAGGCGATGAGGAAGCCGTGCCCCCGGAAGTTTTCCACGAAACGCTGCAACTCCTTCACATCCTCCACTTCGGACTCGATGACCTCCAGGGCGATATGCCCCGGCTCCAACCCCAATTCGGCGACCTGGCGTCCCAGGTGGTCCTGCCCCTGCACTCCTTGGTCGAAAACGGAGGAATCCAGGTTGATCGATAAAAAGAAATCGGGGGATTCGGCCACAACCTGCCGGAAATCATGCATAATTTTTGTCCGGCAAACCCGGTCCAGGTCCGCTTCCAGGCCCTGGATCATGGCCTGGTGGAAAAGTTCAGTGGGGGGGATCAGTTGGCGGGTGGCGGGGTGAAGTCCCCGGCTCAGGCCTTCCACGCCGATGATGGAGCGGCGGTTTAAGGAAACAATAGGCTGGAAATGGGGCTCCACCAGGCCGCCCTCAATGATCTCGCGCAGGTTGAAGGCGGGTGGTTTGGAAACAAGCGGGTGCTTTTCCGGGTCCATGGGTGCTCCTCGTGGAAACCCTGGAACGAACCAGGGGTTTTAATAAACCACCAGTTGAGGACCTTGGCAAGTTAATAAACGCGCCGCCGGAAAAAGCTCCTAAAAATGCCCAAAAGAATTCCGGTCCTGGCTTGTCCCACCGCTGGGACTCCAAATAAAAAAGGCCCGGGGAAACCCGGGCCTTCAGGAACCCATGGTCGTGGCAGTCGCTCAGGGATTGACGGTCGTGACGTAGGAGGACTTCCCACCGGAAATTCTCAGCACTACCGCGGGCTTCACCGCGTTGCGGTCGGCATCGAGGCTGATGGAGCCCGTGACGCCGTTGTAATTCTTGGTGGCCGCGATGGCGTCGCGCAGGTCCGCGCCCTCCAGGCTCTTGGCGGTTTTCAAGGCCGCCACCAGCACGCCGGCGGCGTCATAGCCCAGGGTGGCCAGGGCGTCCGGCACCTGCCCGTATTTGGCCTGGTACTTCTTCACGAAGGCCTGCACCTTCGGGTCGGTGGAGTCGGGTGAATAATGGCTGGAGAAATAACAGCCGTCCAGGGCCTTGCCCCCGATTTCGTAAAGCTTTGAGGAGTCCCACCCGTCGCCGCCCATCAGGGGAACCTTGATGCCCAATTCCCGGGCCTGCTGGACGATCAGCCCCACTTCGGTGTAGTAACCCGGCACGAAGATCACGTCCGGTTTCTTTTCACGGATGGTGGTGAGCTGGGACTTAAAATCCACGTCGCCCGCCACATAGCTCTGGTCCAGGACGATGCTGCCGCCCTTGTCCTTGAAACGCTTGATGAAGAAATCCGCCAGGCCCATGCTGTAGTCGCTCTTCTGGTCGCGAAAGACCGCGGCGGTCTTGGCCTTGAGGTTGGCCATGGCGAAATCGGCCATGACCTGTCCCTGGAAAGGATCGATGAAGCAGACGCGGAAGACGTAGTCCCCCACCTGGGTCACCTTGGGATTGGTGGAAGAGGGAGTGATCATGGGCACCTTGTGGTCCTGGCAGATGGGCGCCGCCGCCAGCGAAAGCGAGCTGGCCACTTCGCCCAGAATGACCTGGGCCTTGTCCTCGGTGATGAGCTTGGTCACCACCACCGCCGCTTCCTCGGGCTTGCCTTGGTCGTCGAGGGCCGTCACCTTCAAGGTCTTGCCGTTCACCCCGCCGGCGGCATTGGCTTCGTCCACCGCCAGTTGGATGCCGTCCTGGGTGGAGATGCCGAAGGTGGCCTGGGCCCCCGTGAGGGAGCCGTATTCCCCGATGCGGATCTCGTTGGGGTTCAGCTTGGGCCCACAGGAGAGGACCAGGATCAGGGCCGCCAGGGCGGTAAAAGCCATCAACCGTCGTTGCATGAAGCACCTCGTTGGGAAATTTGAACGGCTTAGGATAGCAAGATTCCAGGGACCGTCAAGAAAGAGAAGCTTTGCCCTCTCCCTGATAGGGAAGGTCGGGCTGAGGGGGAAGAAGAATCAAAAGATAGGCCGAAGGGCTTGGTTCCATTATCTTAGGCGCATGAAACCCTATGACGTCATCATCCTTGGGGGCGGCGCGGCGGGCCTGATGTGCGCCCGTGAAGCCGCCGCGCGGGGCCGGAAAGTCCTCGTCTTGGAGCAAAACCCCAAACCTGCCCCGAAGATCCTGGTTTCCGGAGGCGGCCGCTGCAACTTCACCAACCTCCACGCCACTCCGGCCAACTATGTCACGACGAATCCCTCTTTCGTCCCGGCCGTCTTCTCGCGGTTCACCCCGAAGGATTTCATCGCCCTGGTCCAATCGCGGTCTATTCCCTACCACGAAAAGAAGGACGGCCAGTTGTTCTGCGACAAGAGCGCCAAGGATATCATCGAACTCTTGGTCACCCGGGCCGGCGAAAAGGGTGTGCAAATCCTGCTGGGACAAAAGGTGGGAGAGATAACCCATTCGGAAGACTCTTTTATCATCCGCTCAAGCGAAGAAATCTTTTCAGCCCAGCGGCTGGTAGTCGCCACCGGGGGATTGTCCTGGCCCCAACTGGGCGCTTCCGACCTGGGCTTTAAAATCGCCAACCAATTCGGCCTGAAAATAATTAAACCTTCCCCCGCCCTGGTAGGGCTGGCCTTCCCGGAAAGGGAAATGGACCGCTTCAAGGATTTGGCGGGTATCCACCTTCGCGTAGGCGTTTCCTGCGGGGATTGGAACCTGGTGGAAGACCTCATGATCACCCACAAGGGGCTCAGCGGCCCCGTGATGCTCAACGCTTCCCTTTATTGGAATCCGGGGCAGGAAATCACGGTCAACTGGGTGCCCGAATTCACCGTTGAATCAACCTATGACCAATTGAAGAAAGACAGGGCCGCGGGAGGCCGGGGCAAGTTCCGCGTCTGGTTTTCCGAGCGCATCCCCCGCCGGCTGGCCGAACGCATCGCCTGGAATGCCGAAGCCCGGGGAGCTTGGTCAGCCCTTTCCGATGAACGGCTTTTGGCCCTGGCCCGTGACATTCATGCCTACCGCTTCATTCCGGCCGGCACTTTCGGCTACCGGATGGCCGAGGTGATGAAGGGCGGCGTGGACACCCGGGAGATTTCCCGCGAGACGATGGAAGCCAAAAAAGTACCCGGCCTCTTTTTCATTGGTGAGGTGCTGGACGTAACGGGGCAACTCGGTGGGTTTAATTTCCAGTGGGCCTGGGCCTCGGGTTTTGTGGCCGGCCAAGCCGTTTAAAAAGGCCGGACGACACGCTTATTTCTTTGCCGGCTCGTAATAAAGAACCACGGCACCGGAGCCGAACGTTTCTGTTTTTAAGAGCTTGAGGTCGATTCTCTCCTTGATGTCCTTGAACAATGTCAGACCATTTCCCAAAAGGATCGACATAAGGCCGATTTGGAATTCATCGACCAGGCCAAGTTGCGCGAAGGCGACGATCAAACTGCGGCTCCCAACCAGGATGTTTTTGCCCTTTTGCCGCTTGAGCTTCAAGATTTCCTCTTTATCGATCTTCTTTTTCAACGTTGAGTTTTTCCATACGACGTCTTTCAACGTTCGGGAATAAACGATTTTCGGGATGTTGTCGATCAATACCGCGAATTCATTCTCCACTTTACCGCCGTTACGGTTTTTTGCGACAGATGGCCAGAAGCTTTCCATCAGTTGGTAGGTCGTCCTCCCGTAGATGAGGGTGTCCGCGTTGCTTAAGAGGTCGTTGTAATGTTGGTGCAATCCCTTGGCCGGGACCATGGCCGTGTGGTCGCAAAATCCGTCCAGTGTCATATTCAACGCCGCGATCAGTTTTCTCATGAAAGACTCCCCCAAAATTGGTTTTTAAAATTGTACCATTCAGTACAATCAATTCAAGTATAATGAGCCATGGCCAAATCCGACACCCGTCTCAAAATGATTCAAACGGCCGCCGACCTTTTCCACCGGCAAGGCGTGAACGCGACCAGCGTCGACCAGATCCTGGCCAAATCGGGGACCGGCAAAAGCCAGTTTTCGCACTACTTCAAAACCAAGAACGGCCTCATCCAAGCCTCGCTCAAATACCTGCATGAGATTGTCCGCGAAGGCAAAACACCCACCGGCTACAACGTCAAAACTTGGAAGGACATGGAACAGTGGTTTCAGAAATATATTGATTTTCAGAAGTCGGTCGATTTTGAGCGCTCTTGCCCCATCGGTACGATCGGCAACGATATTTCGAGCGGTCAACCTTATTTGCGAAGGGAGGTCATCGCCTTTTTTGAATGGGGCCGTGGCCAGCTGGTCCAATTTTTCGGGGATCGGAAGACGGCAGGTGAATTAATCCCGGAAGCCGACCCGGAAGCCTTGGCCGACTTTTGCATTTCGATCATGGAAGGCGGAATGTTATTAACGAAAATGCAGGGCAACACCCACATGTTCGAAAATGCCGCAAAACAAGCCCTTGCCCACCTAAAGAGTCTCCGTAAAAAGAAGACCTGAGCGTCCCGCCTTTTTTCCTGTTTAATTCACATCCCCGCCGTCACAGGCCGGGTAAAAAATTTCCGGCAGGGCTACCTTCCGTCGAATTCCACCACCAGCCGGTCCGGGAAGGGGCCGTCGTAATGGATCTGGCCTTCCTCGCCCGGTGCCCGGCGCAGGCCCTTCAAGGCGACGACGCTTTTCAAAAGGGCCGGCACCTGGACCCGGTTGATGGGTTCGCCGAAACAGCGGTGTTGCCCGTAGCCGAAAATAATGTAGGACTCGTAAGGCCGGTCGGTCCGGAATTCCTCCGGGTGGGGGAAGACCTCCGGGTCCATCATGCCGCCCAGGGTCATGGCGAAAACCTCGCTTCCCGCGGGGATCAGCGCCTGGCGCGGCGTGCCCGCCGCCAGGGTGTAATCCTTCTCGCAATGCCGCAGCAGCAGGGGGTTCAAGGGGTGGAACCGGAGCGCCTCGAAGACATAGGCCGAAAAGAGCGCGTCGTTCCCCGCTAAGGCGGCCTGGCGGGCGCCTTCCAGTTGGTCGGGCCTCTTCAAGAGCTCGTCCAGGGCCTGGGAAGCCGCCGTGCAGGTCGTGTCCACCGCCCCCACCACGACCCCGCCGACGTTGCGGCCGACCCCTTCGTCGTCCAGCCGGGTCTCGGGCTGGGCCTGCAGCGCCAGCAGGCGGGTCAGGAAATCGTCCGGCGCCCGGCCCTGGGCCATCAGGGCCTTGCGGGCCATGATCCAGGAACCCAAATAGGCCTTCATTTCGGCGGAGGATTGTTCGGCCGCCTGGGCCACCTGGGGGTCATTGGAGAAGTTGAGGAAGATTTCCCAGAAGATGGTCCTCATCCATCGCATCTGGGTGGGCTCGTCGGGCCCCGGCACGCCGAAATAGCGGGAAACCAGGCGGGCGGGCACCTGGCGGAAAAGCCCGCCCGCCACGTCCATCCGCCCCTGGGGCAGGGCCTGGGTGATGATCGCCTCCGTGGATTCCCGGTCGAACTCCCGGATGCGGGCGAAGTCGTCGGGATGGATGGCCGCGTGCAGGATGCCGGCTTCCCGGCGGTATTGGGGGGTGTCTTCCATGCCCAGGATGAAATCCCCGCTGGTGCGGCGCATCTTGTCGGCATAGATGGAAGCGACGGTGAAGTTGCCGTTCGCCTTGAGGACCTCCAATACGTCGGCGTATTTGGTCACAAAGGCCTTCTGGCCCACCACCAAGTTGGGGCGCAGGCGCTGGAGGTCCTCCAGGAGCATCCGCAGGACTTCGGGCCGGGCGATCCAGGCGGCGATTTCTTTTTTCACCATCTCGGCCAGGTTGGAAAGGTCCTGGAGCAGCTTTTCACCCTCGCGGAAGGCCCCGCGGAAAAAGCCGGCCAACTCCCCTTCGGCTTCGTGAAGCTTGTCGGAAAAGGAACCCACGGAACACCTCCTCAAGGAAAACTAAAGCTGGGAAAAGTACTGGATCGCCCGGATGCCCGGGAGGAAAAAATAAGCCCCGCCCCTCACCTTCACGAACCGGGCCATCCCCGAGAGCACCTGGCGGTAATGGCCCTGGGGAATCACCATCTGGCTGGAGGCGGTGCCGTCATTGGCGCCCACCACCGGGTCCTTGCCGTCGGAGAGCCCGTCGAACTTGGGATTGTTCAGCCAGGTTTGTTGGATGAACTCGAACTGCCGGCTAATGTTGGCGTTCAGGCAGATGAAAAGCAGGCCCCTTTCCCCGGGGGCTTCCTTGACCTGGAGCGGGTGGTCGATGTAGTCGCCGTAAGGGCGGCCCCGCCGTAAAATGCGGTGCCGGTTGACCATGGTCAGGGATTTTTGGCGCTCATCCTCGTTCTGCACCCCGATGTTGTGGAGCGAATCCCGGGGGTTGGCCCGGCGGATATGGGATCCGACCGGGCATCTCAGGCCCTGGTCGTCCGTGGAGTTGTATTGGAAGTCGTTGCGGGGCTGGTAATTTTTTTGCCTCTCGCCTTCGTCCTGCTGGGGGGAAAGCTCCAGGGGCGCCCCGCTCGGCCAGCGGCCCACGCTTTTGGAGGCCAGGTAGTCGGCACTGGCCTTTCCCGTGGGGTTTCCCCGTTTGTCCGCCTCCCCCTTGAAATAGTTCCAGAACCCAAGCACGTCCTGGGCCAGTACCCGGAAGACCAGATAGGTGCCGTTGCGGCCCAGGTCCTTGCGGGAATCCTGCGGCGAAGCCACGGGCAGGATATTTTGAGGGTCCTTTGAGGCGGGCAGGAGGGGCGAAAGGGGGATCTTGGAGAACTGGTTCTCATAGCCCAGGATGAAATCCCCGGCCTTGATCTCCGCCACTTCGCCGTTGAGCGGCTGGCCTGTGCCCTCCACGACCGGTTGGGAGATGCCGTCGCGGAAGCCGAAATGTTCCTTGTTGTCGTCCCGCTTCAGGCCCTCCTGCTGGAAAACCACCTTGAGGCCCGACGAGGCGAACACCGTTTCTTGTTCCAGGGCCAGCTTTTCCAAGTCGGCCTTATTCCCCGCGTAGACCATGAGAAGGGCGTGCACTTCCTCGTTGTTCGGCCCGCCCAGGGCCCAGGTACCCGGTCCGCTGTCCTCCGTATCCCCCAGGACACGGGCCTTCTGGGGATCGGCCATGCCCTGCTGGAACTCGTCGGAAAAATAAAGCCCATAGTCCTCCGAAAGTCCCAAGACCCGGGTGCCCCGGTAGGTCAGGGCCAGGTTGAGGGCGCTGGCAGGCGCCGGTTTCTGGCGGAATTGGGCGGCGGTGGCGACGGCCTTTGCCGTCTTCCCCATCCAGGCCTTGGCCAGGGCGGGTTCCTCGATTTTCAGGAAAAAGTAACGGGAGGCGGGCAGGTGGTCGTAACCGTCCAGCAGGATGCCCTGGATATCCTTGAACTCGAGGCCGGCCATGCTTCCTCCTTAAAAAAATCAGGGCAAAGCCCTTAAAACCGGGCGAGCCAATTTTCGGCCTCGGTGGGGGACAGGGTCCCCTCCAGGCCCTCGCGGATGGCGACGTTGTTGAAGATGTTGCGCACCGATTCCTGCGCGTGGGCGCTGTACCAAAACTGGGTTTCGATCTGGTGCCGCCGGGTCCAGCCCTTGAACTCCTCCTCATAGGCCGCGCCGCTCTGGAAGAGGCCGACCAGGAACCAGGTCTTGGGGAAATTCAGGGTGTTGCTCCATACGCCCGTCAGGCCCGCGTTGGCCTTGTCGATGAAATCCCCCAGGTAGCTTTCCCAGCTTCCGTCGAAATTGCTCATGAAAAGAACGCGCCGGCTTTCCCGCAGGATGACCCACCGGGCGAAGTGGATGCTGGGGATGCCGCCCAGGTCCCCCTTGTTGAAGCAGATCTTGGCCAGCAGGTTGATGCCCCAGAAGACGAGCCGCAGCAGGTGGAAACGGAGCGGCCCGGGCTTGATGCGGACGATGTGGGTCAGCTGGTTCTGGACGATCCGGTCTTCCACGCGGACCAGCTCCCCTGAGCCGTTGAAGGGCGTGGGCGGGTCGGCCGGGTCCATGATTTCCTTGAGCCGCAGGTAAAGCAGGAAGACCACCAGTAGGGCGAGCAGACTGTAGTCCAGCCGGGGGTCCCACTGGTAAAGCGCGACGGCCAGGGCCAGCAGGGCCAACCCCGCCAGGAGGCCGATCCGGTTTAAGTCGATCGAAAAAGGTTTTTTCACCACCGGGAGCAGGGGTTCTTCCTTCAAACCCTCTGCCCGGATACTCGCGTAGGGAAGGCTGGAAGCGCCCTGGTCCATCCCCAGGAGCTTCTCGATCCTTTCCCGGATGCGCGTGTTCTGGCGCACCTTCTCCAGGGTCTGGCCGCGGTAGGCGATATAGAAGGCTTCATAAGGGATGGAGCGTTGATCGATGAAGGAACGGAAGGCCGGATAGTCCTTCACGCCCCCGTCCGGGTAGCCTTCGCAATGGCCCCAAATGCGGTCCAGGGCCGGGCCGCCGATGTCGATCATCTCCCGGAGGTGGCCGTCCAGGTCGCCGTCGTAATTGCTCTCAAAGGCCAAAAGGGGGTCGTCCTGGTCCCCCGTGTCCACGTCCACTCCGTCGATCACGATGAACCGGCAGAAGTGGATCAACCTGGATTTCCCCAGGGGAAGCTGCGGGTTGGTCTCCGGATTTTCGCCCATCCCCCGCAGGAAAGTCTTGAGGCCCTCCAGGCTGGAGGAATCCTGCGCGCGAAGGGGGGCGATCACGGTGAGGGCTTTTTGATCCATGGTTGTCTTTCATACGAACGGCCCGATAGTCTCAAATGACGGGAAAAGTTTTCGAGTGCGGTTACTATATCGGCCGCAACAAGGGGGGTCAATTTTTCACTGGTAACTTTTACGGAACGAAAATGGTTTTAATGTTGTGACGTGAAACCACTCGGGGCGGATTTAAAATTGCACAAGAAATTACCGATTCAAAATCACGTCTTAAGCCGGTAAAGCCTAAGCGCGTTCAAAATCACCGTCACGGAGGAAAGGGACATGGCCAGGGCCGCCAGGGCCGGCGGCACTTGGAAAAAGACGGCGAGGGGAAGGGCCACCAGGTTGTAGGCGAAGGCCCAAAAGAGGTTCTGCCGGATGATCTGGAACGTCGCCCTCGAAAGCTGCAGGGCCTCAATGACTTTGGGAAGACCGCCCTGCACCAACACCATGTCGCCCGCTTCTTTGGCCGCATCCGTGCCGGACCCCATGGCGATGCCCAGGTCCGCCGCGCTCAAGGCCGCCGCATCGTTGTAACCGTCCCCCACCATGGCGACCCTGAGGCCTTGCCGCTGAAGGCCCCGGATGTAATCCAGTTTGCCGCCCGGGTCCATTCCGGCCTTCACCAGGTCCACCCCCACCCTTTCGCCCACCTTTTGCGCCACCACTTCCCCGTCGCCGGTCAGGAGGTGCACCTTCAGGCCCAACCCCCGCAGTTTCTGGATGACGTCCCTCGAATCGGCATGGGGCGGGTCCTCCATGACCAGGATGGCGCTGATCCTGCCGTCCAAAGCCATGAGGGAAACGGTCTGGCCGCCCTGCCGGTAGGCCTCGATATTGGCGCGGACCTGGGGGGAGGGGACGATCCCCTCGAGGGATTCGATGAAGGCCTTAGTGCCGATGGCGACCTGGTGGCCTTCCACCATGCCTTGCAACCCCGCGCCGGGCGTTTCCACCACCCGCTCGGCCGACGGCACGACCATGTCCAACACCATGATTTCCTTCAGGATGGCCGAGGCCAGGGGGTGGTTGGTGCCCATTTCGAGGGCCGCGGCGTAGCGCAGCAGCTTGGCTTCCTCCAGCCCGTCGAGGATCATCATGTCCACCAGCCGGGGTTTGCCCTCGGTCAGGGTCCCCGTCTTGTCGAACACCATCACGTCCACGCGGCTGGACTTTTCAAGGGCTTCCGCCCGGCGGATGAGGATGCTTCGCTTGGCCGCCACCCCGATGCCGACCATCAGGGCGATGGGAGTGGCCAGCCCCAGCGCGCAGGGGCAGGCGATGACGAGCACTGCAATGGCGTGGCTAAGCCCCGTTCCCCAAGGGCGGCCCGCGGCGAAAACCCAGCCCAGGACTGTCGCCAGGGCCAGGCCCAGGACCACTGGCACGAAGACGGCGGCCACCTTGTCGGCGGTCTTTTGCACCGGGGCCTTGGACCCCTGCGCCTCCTCCACCAGCCGGATGATCCCGGCCAGGGCCGTTTGTTCGCCCACTTCCCGGGCCTTGAGGTTGAGGGTGGTGGTGCCGTTCAGGGTTCCGGCGAAAACCTTGTCGCCCGGGCGTTTCTCCACCGGCATGGGTTCGCCGGTCAGGAGCGACTCGTCCACCCGCCCCTTTCCTTCCAATATATAGCCGTCCACGGGGATGGCCTCGCCGGGACGGACGCTCAGGTTGTCACCCACCACCACCATCTCGACCGGCAGGTCCACTTGATGGGTCTCCTTAAGTACATGGGCGATGCGCGGCCGGAGGTTCATCAACAGTTCCAAGGCCCGGTTGGCCCGGCGCTTGGAAAGGATTTCCAGGTACCGCCCCAGGGTGACGAAGAAGAGAATCAATCCCGAGGCGTCGAAATAGGTCTCCACCGGGTACCGGGCCAATGCCGGTAGGGAGCAGAAATAAGCTGCGGAGGAACCCAGGGAGATGAGGCTGTCCATGGTCACCTCCCCGTACCTCAGGCCCTTCAAGGCCGCCTTGTGGAAAGGCCAGCCCACCACGAAAAAAACGGGGGTGGCCAGGAAAAACTGGACCAGGGGGGAGAGGGTGAAAGGCTTGAACGCCATTAGGAGATGTTCGGCTAAAAAGGGCAGGACGAGCAGCCCGGCCAAGACCAGTCGCCACCCCATCTGGTGCTGGTCGGCCTCGTAGAGGCGGGCGGCTTGGGGCTGGGGGGAATAGGGTTTGGCCGAATAACCGGCCTTTTCGACCGCCGCTTCCAAGGCAGGGACGTTGGGGGACGCTTCGGTCTGCACGTAGGCTTTTTGGGAGGCGAAATTGACGGCGGCGTTCTTTACGCCGGGGACGGTCTTCAGTTTCCGTTCGATGCGGGCCGCGCAGGAGGCGCAGGTCATGCCTTCCACGGCCAAGATGACCGATTGGGGCTCTTTTGGCTCTTGAGTAGGCGCTTGAAGAGGAGTTTCAACAGTGTTTTGTTGCATTTGGGCCTTAGAAATTCTGAATTCTTAATTCTCAATTTTTAATTAATGGCATTTTCGCTCTACAAAAATCACCATAATTTAAAATTCAACATTCAAAATTAAAAATTCAAGCTCAAGTGAGGCTGGCTTTATACCCTTCCTCTTCCACAGCCTGCACCGCAGCACTTAAATCCAGCGGGCCTTCGGAGACGACGACAGCCTGCTTCTGGGCCAGGCTGACATCGGCTTTTTCAACGCCCGGCACCGAGATGAGGGCCTCTTGGACATGATGCGCACAGTTGTTGCAGGTCATTCCTTCGATCTTGAGGGTGGTTGTCGACATTCATTTCCTCCTTGCCGCACTAAAATAGGCTTATCTCCGTTCTTTTTACATAGTTTCCCCAAACAAGTTTAGGACCCCTTGTCCCAAATTAAAGAAACCTATGTCACCCTCATTCCATTTTTATCGGGCTATGACCGATATATTAGGAATATGGGCAATGAGGGTAAAGCGACTCCCTCCTTTTTTCCTTAAGGATCAATGATTTTTGCCCTGTTGATAACTTTTTAATAACTGCCACCAAACTGTCGGTTCGGCAAATCCGATTGCCTCATTGGGGTTGAATTGGGGGCGGAGGGCGAACCATAATGGCCCCTCACAAAACAAGCGGGTTGTGCCTATCCTTAATACATCCATCATTTTTCGGAGGAATTCATGCCGGAGAGCGCCAAGCGGTTCAATTTAGTCCAAAAGATCGTCAATGCCCATTTGGTTTCTGGCAAACCCGTTGCCGGCGAGGAAGTCGGCATCCGGATCGACCAGACCCTTACCCAGGACGCCACCGGCACCATGGCCTACCTCCAATTCGAGGCCATGGGCATCGACAAAGTGCAGACCAAGCTTTCCGTATCCTATGTGGACCACAATATGCTCCAGACCGGTTTCGAAAACGCCGACGACCACCGTTACCTGCAGTCCGTCGCCGCGAAACACGGCATTTACTTCTCCCGCCCCGGAAACGGCATCTGCCACCAGGTGCACTTGGAACGTTTCGCGGTGCCCGGCATGACCCTCTTGGGCTCCGATTCCCATACTCCTACCTGCGGCGGCTTGGGCGAGCTTTCCATCGGCGCCGGCGGCCTGGACGTGGCGGTCGCCATGGGTGGCGGCCCCTTCTATATGACCATGCCCAAGGTTTTGCGGGTGGAACTCAAGGGCAAGCTGCAACCCTGGGTGACGGCCAAGGACATCATCCTGGAGGTCCTGCGCAAGCTGACCGTCAAGGGCGGGGTTGGCAAGATCCTGGAATATACGGGCCAGGGCGTGAAGAGCCTCTCGGCCACCGAGCGGGCCACCATCACCAATATGGGGGCCGAACTGGGCGCCACCACCTCCATCTTCCCCTCGGATGAACAAACCCGGGAATATATGAAGGCCCAAGGCCGCGGCAAGGACTGGACCCCCCTGGCCCCCGACCCCGGCGCCACCTACGACGAGGAACTCATCATCGACCTGAACAAGCTGGAGCCCTTGATCGCCCAGCCCCACAGCCCGGACAACGTGATCGAGGTCTCCAAGCTCAAAACCGTGGAGGTCCAGCAGGTTTGCGTGGGGAGCTGCACCAACAGCTCCTACCGGGACCTCATGGCCGTGGCCAAGATGCTCAAGGGCAAGCATATCCACCCTTCCGTCTCCATGACCGTCACCCCCGGCTCCAAGCAGGTCTTCGAGATGATCGCCAAGAACGGCGCGCTGGCCGACATCATTGCCTCCGGCGCCCGCATCATCGAGTCCGCCTGCGGGCCCTGCATCGGCATGGGACAGGCCCCCTCCTCCGGAGCCGTCTCCATTCGAAGCTTTAACCGAAATTTCGAGGGCCGTTCGGGCACCCGCGACGCCAAGGTCTACTTGGCCTCGCCCGAAACCTGCGTGGCCTGCGCCCTGACCGGCAAGATCACCGATCCCCGTACCCTTGGCAAGGCTCCCAAGGTCGAAGTGCCGGACAAGTTCGTCTGGGACGACGACGGCATCATCCCCCCGGCCAAGGACCCCAAAAAGGTGGAAGTTTCCCGCGGGCCCAACATCAAGCCCCTCCCCATCAAGGAGCCCCTGGGCGAGAACCTGTCGGGCGAACTGCTCTTGAAGGTCGTGGATAACATCACCACCGACCACATCATGCCCGCCGGGTCCAAGGTATTACCCCTTCGCTCCAACATCCCGGCCATTTCGGAATTCGTGTTCAACATCATCGACGGCACCTTCCCCAAGCGCGCCAAGGAGGCGGGCGGCGGATTCGTGGTGGGCGGCGAGAATTACGGGCAGGGTTCTTCCCGCGAGCACGCGGCCCTGGCGCCCATGTATTTGGGCCTCAAGGCGGTCATCGTGAAGAGCTTCGCCCGCATCCACCGGGCCAACCTGATCAACTTCGGCATCCTGCCCCTGACCTTCGTGCAGGCTTCCGAATACGACGTCCTGACCCAGGGCGACAAGCTGGAGATCCCGGACTTGAAGCAGGTCATCAAGGTGGACCATCCCTTCCCGGTGAAGGACCTGACCAACGGCAAGACGGTGCAGGTGGTGCACGGCCTGACCGAACGCCAGAAGGAAATCATCATGGCGGGCGGCCTCTTGAACTGGACCAAGCACAAGAACGCCGAGGCGCCGGCAGCCAAGTCCGCCGCGGCCAAGAGCCCGAAGGCCGCCAAGGGGTCGAAAAAGGAAAAAGTGAAGTAACCTTCCAAAAGCCGTTGAAGAAAAGCCCCGCCTCCCTGAAGCGGGGCTTTTCTTTTTCCGGCAAGAGAGGCCTCTCGATGTCCCGATACTGGAAATGGTGCCTCGTCCTGCCGGCTTTTTTCGCCCTCCGCCTGGCTTTCGGTCTTTGGTGCGAACCCGTCCAACCCATGTCGGATGAAATCCAAACCTACCTTCTCGGGGTGAAATACGCCACCACAGGCCTCTGGCCCTATTACGGCAATGACGTGATCAAACCTCCGGAGAACCTGGAATTGTTGACCCAGGATCCCGGCGCCCTGGAGGGCCTGCTGATCGGCCTTCCCTTCCGCCTTTGGGCCTCGCCGGCGGCGCCCTTTATCCTGGCCAACCTTCTTTCGATGGCGGGTTTCCTGTTCCTGGCCTGGTATATCTCACAACGACTGCCGAAGCTCCCTGTCTGGTTCGTCCTGGCCTGGACTTTGGTCGCCCCCTGGTGCGTGCATTACACCACCAACATCATGGAGCTTTCCTATTCCATCCCGGCGGCCTGCCTCTTCTTCGTGGCCTTTTTCGAGTCCTTGCCGCCCTACCGGCTCGGCAAGATCCCCTATCCCTTGGCGAACGGGCTCATGGGTTTGAGCCTTTCCTGGTGGGTGCAGCTCCACCGCACCTGGGTCATGCTCCTCCCCCTCCTGGCCTTGTCGTTCTACCTGCAGTGGAAGGAGTCCCGCAAACCCACGGCCCCGGCTTTTTTCGTTCTCGGGTTCCTGCCTTTCTTTTTCCTGCTCCTTCCCACCTTCCTCATGGGGAGTTACCAGCCCGCCCACCAGGCTTCCACCTTCTTCTACGGGTTCAACTCCCAGAACATGGCGGCTTTCTTCAAAACCCTGGCCCAATTCTTTGCCCTGGCCTGCTTTGAAATGCCTCGCTTCATCGGCATCAGCACCGCGGGCCGGGTCCAATATTTAAAGGACCATTGGCTCCTGGTTCCCGGCCTTTATCTTTGGTACATGGGGTTCCTGCAGGTGCTGGTCCTGTGGGCTTTCCTCTTCGTCAAGAAAACGGCCCACCCCGAATGGGTTTTCATCCGTAACCTGACCTGGCTGGTTTTTCTCTGGTTTTACGGCTGCTTCCTCTTCACCATCAAGAACCCCGACGTGAACACCTTCGTGGAAATGCTGCCCCTGGTCATGCTTTATTCCTTCTACGTCTGGGAAAGCCTCTGGGAAAAGGTTTGGCCCCGGCGCCTTCTGGTGCTCCTCGTCCTGTCCGCCCTGCTCTTCCAAACTTGTTATGTCTTCGTGGAAAAACCCTTCGCCAAGTCCTTTTACCTTCAAAACGAGGAAAAAATAACCCGGGCTTTGGCGGAAAAAAACTACACCCTGCTGGCGGAACGCCGCCCCGGATATTTATACTGAGGCCCATGGAAACCCTGCCTTCCGGAACGCCCCTGGACCCGGACAACAAAAACAGGATGAATATCGACATCTCCCCCCGCAAGCCGGGGGAGAAAATCCTCTATACCGGGCCCCACCTTTGCGTGACCTGCGCCGAAGAAAACCGTACGGTGAGCGTCTATCTCAAGGCGGGTGAAACCGCTCCAAGCTGTGAAAATTGCGGCCCCCGTGCCCGCTGGGAGCCCTGAAGGGGCTTGAGGCGTCCCCCCTTGCCCGGGGGCCGTCCATTGCCCGACTCAGAGGCCTAAAACATTGCCAAACTGGTTGTTTTTGGAAATAATGGGCCGTTGTTTTTCCGCCTGAATCCGCCGGTTGAAGGGGTTGAATGGCTCAGGATTTCACTGTCACGTTCCGGGGGGTTCGCGGAAGCATCCCCGTCCCGGGGCCGACCACGCTCAAGATCGGGGGCAATTCCTCCTGCGTCCAGGTCAACGTCCTGGACCACACCATCTTCCTGGACGCCGGCACGGGCATCATCGCCGCGGGCCAGCAGTTGGTGCGCAACTTCTTCGCCAACCGCGACAAGGTGAAGCGGCTGGCCGTTACCGTCCTCATTTCCCATACCCACCACGACCACATCATGGGGCTCCCCTTTTTCCCGCCCCTTTACATCGGCGATACCTCCCTGTCCATCTTCGGCCCCTCGGTTTACGGGCCCGTGGGCTCCAAGACGGGCCTGGATTACGTGCTGGACATGATGATGGACCAGATGTTCTTCCCCATCGACATGAAGGAAACCCACTCCCTGAAGAAGGTCTCCACCCTCAAACCCTTCGACCAGATCCTCCTGGCCGAGGGCGAGGAGGCCGAACTGGTCAACCTGCAGTCCGACTTCAAGTCCACCTTCAAGGACAAGGCCATCGTCAGCCAGTACCGGGCCTACAACCACCCCAAGAACGGTACCCTGGTTTACAAGGTCCAGTACGCGGGAAAATCCATCGTCTACGCCACGGACATCGAGGGTTATGTGGAGGGGGACAAGCGGCTGATCCAGTTCTCGCGCGGGGCGGACCTTTTGATCCACGACGCCCAATACACCGTGGAGCAATACACCGGGGCTGTTTCCACCCAGGGCTTCGGCCATTCCACCCCGGAGATGGCCTGCCAGGTGGCCAAGGAAGCGGGGGTCAAGCAGTTGGTGCTTTACCACCACGACCCCAACCACGACGACGCGGCCGTGGCCAAGAAGGAAGAAAACGCCAAGAAGCTCTTCGCCAATACCATCGCGGCTTACGAAGGCTTGACCATTCCGATTTGATGACGATGTTCCCGCAGTTTGTGCCCGCCGAAGCTGAAAAACGCGCCTAATTGGTTTTGTATTTTTGGATTTTCTCGTGGAGTTCGCGAAGTTCGTCTTCGGTGGGCTCCACCGACAGGCCTTCCATTTCCTCCAATTGGTTGGAGACGTCGAAAAGGATGGACCACAGCTCCTCGGTGGTGAACTTGCGCTGGTTGAGGAAATACTGCAGGAACAGCTGGAAGCGGATGCTGCTTTCGTAGAGGTCGATGCATTGCACGCCCGACAGGTCCCCACTGACCAGGGAGAAGGACTGCAGGACGATCTCCACCTCCTCGATGACCTTCTTCAGGAGGACCCGGATGTCCACACCCTGGATGGCGTCGTAATAAACCGTGTCGAAATGGTCCTTGGAGAGCATTTCCCGGGTGACGGCGTCGTATTTCCGGAAGGCCTTCCGGTATTCCGTGCCGCTTTCCCGGATGGCCCCAATCATCCCCACCAGGCGGGCCACTTGGGGAAGGAAATTCTTGCGGTCGATCTCCTTGGTGGTGGCCAGCTCGTGGATGTACTGGATGTAGTCGTAGGTGGCCTCGGAGCAGCGGTGCAAGGCCTGGCTCAAACCGCCGACCAGTTCTTCTGGGGCCTTGGCCGCGCGCAATTGCTTGTCCACCCGGGTCTCGAAATCCCCCTCGGGTTTCCACGCCTTGGCGCTTTCCAAAAATTGTTCGGCCGTTATTTCATCCATGAAAAACCTTTTTAACCACCTAGGTCACAAAGTTCACCAAGAACGGCAAAGCCTTAAATTCTTGGGTCCATCTTTCTTGGTGCGCTTGGTGACCTTGGTGGCTAATTGCCTTTCCGTTCTTTAATTCTTTCCCTCAGCCGCTCCAGGAATTCGTAGGGCGGCCGGCCTTGGCCCAATTGGATGCCGGGCTTGTGGTCTCCGTGGAAGTCGCTGCCGCCCGTGGTCAACAGGCCGAACTCCCCGGCCAATTGTTTGAAGGTTTCGCGGTCCTCCGGCTTGTGGTCGGGATGCACCACTTCCAGGCCGTCCAGGCCCAACCCGGCCAGTTCCCCTATCTTAGTGCGAAGCTCCATACCCTGGAGTTTCATTTGGACGGGATGGGCCACCACCGCCACCCCACCCGATTCGTGCAACATGTCGATGCACTCCTCCGCGCTCCAGGCCGCCTTGGAAACATAGGCCGGCGCGCCCTTGGTGAGGTACTTGTCGAAGGCTTCCTTGTAGCTTTTCACGTAGCCCTTGGCTTCCAGGGCCCGGGCGATATGGGGCCGGCCCACTTGGCCCTTGGCCTGGGCGATTTCCTGGACTTCTTCTAGGGTCAGGGGCATGCCCAGGGCCTTGAGTTTTTCCAGGATGCGGGGGTTGCGCTCTTCCCGGGCCTTTTGGAACCGTTCCAGCTTTCCGCGGATGGGACCTTCCGGGTCGAAGCCATAGCCAAGGATGTGCAGGGTGCCGGGATGGAAATTGGCCGAGAGCTCAACGCCCGCGATGGCCTCCAATCCAAGCCGGTTGGTCTCCTCCACCAGTTCCTTGATCCCAGTGACGGTGTCGTGGTCGGTCAAGGCCACCGCGTCCACATTCTGGGCACGGGCCAGCCGGGCCAGTTCGGTGGGATTCAGGGTCCCGTCCGAGTGGTTGGTATGCATATGCAGGTCAGCGACGGTTTTCATGGCCCCTCATTGTAAGTGGAAATAAGACTAAAAAAACGGCCCAAGCGAGGATGGAAACCCATTTTCCCGCCTCGAAAGCCGCCGGGTCGTATTCCAGGTAAAAATGGTGGTCCCCCGCGGAGAGCGGAACCGCCCTCTGGAAGCCGTTCGCCGGCAGGACCTGGTATTGCTTGGGGGCCCCTTCCTCCGCCGGTTCCGCTTTCCAGCCCCTGGCATAGTTATCCGAAAGGACCAGGATGGCCGGCTTTGCGCATTGGGCCCTGACTTCGAGCCGGTCGGTGGTCAGGTCCCGCACCTCGACCTTTCCCTGTGGGTCTTCCCCCGAAGGGGCCAAGCCGGGCGCCTTTTCCAAAAGTACTTCCTTTTGCGGGTCAAAAAGGGGGCGGACGGTTTTTTCCAATATCTGGTCCTGCGGCAGCACTTCAAACCGGCCCACCAGGTAGGCCCGGGGCACTTCTTTCAACCGGGTTTTTTCCACGCTGAAATGGTCCCCTTGGTCGCGGAAGACATAGCGCAGGCGCAGCAGTTCCAGGGCCGGCGTGAACTTTTGGAAAAAATAAAGCCGCAGGGCGTCGTTGGCCAGGTCGTAGTCCTGGGTGGCCGCGGCGAAGCGGGCGTAACGGTAGGTGTTCAGGGGGTCCTCGCCCCAGACGTCAAACCCCGGGGTTCCCAAAGTGTAATTGCCCAGGTCCACCCAGACCCGGTAATCCCCCGGGTCCTTTTGGTAGGTCTGGCCGACCAGGGCCACCTTCTCCTGCAGGGCCTGAAGGTCGAAGGAAGGCCGGTTCTGCCAGGCAAAGGTGAAGAGTTCCAGGAAGGCCAGGCCTAGGAAACCCCACCGCCAGGCCGGCCTGAGTGCCGCCAGGCGCGCGAGGAGGGCGACCACCGCCAGGATCACGCAGGCCGCCAGGAGGTTGAGGGCCATGCCATCGGCGTGGGGTAGGAATTGTTTGAAGAGCCGGCCCAAGCCGAGGCGGGGCGTGGCGAAAAAAAGGAGCGAAAGGAAGCCGAAAACACAGGCCCCCCAGCCCGTTCCCCTGGCCAGGCTTTTGAGCACTTCCGGTTTTTTGAAAATTTCATCCAGGCCCATGGCCGCCAGGGCCACGGTGAAAAGGGTGGCCAGGATGTGGAGCTTGCTGACTCCCCGGAAACTCCCGAAGAGGGGGAAATACTTCACGAAGAGGGGAAAAAGGGGCGTCCTGCGGCCGAAACAAAGCAGCGTGAGCAAAAGGGTGAGCCCCGCCAGGGCTTTTTTCTCCGGCCGGGACGAG
>JAJPJW010000005.1 GCA_021324075.1 Pseudomonadota bacterium
CGGTTCGTTAAACTGCCCCTCCTTGTCTCCCTTGCTTCCCCAGGCCATGAGCTTCTTACCGTTTTTATCAAATTTGACGACCCGGTGTTTTCCAGTATCGGCGACATAGGAAGCACCGGTGGTGTCCACCACAATTTCACGGGGGCCAAAAAAGCCGTCATCAGTGGTGTAGGCGGATTTAACCCGGCCCTTCGAGCTAAAGATCTCAATGCGGCCGTTCCAAGTGTCGATCACATAAATATTGTCATCGGGGCCGACGGCGACGCCGTTCGGCTCATGCATTTTACCCAGGGCCTCCGAGGTCAGTTTTTTCACGTCCCCATTTGCGGATTTGGCCTCGTCGAAAAGACCCCCAAATTCCGTCAGATACTGCCAATCGCTTCCCCGGAATTTCTGGATACGGTTGTTGCGGCTATCGGCCACGTAAAAGTCACCCTGGCTGTCCACTGCAATACCGCGGGGATAGGCGAATTGTCCCGCACCGGCGCCCGGTTGGCCGCCCTGCATCAGGACCAGCCCTTGTCCAGGAGTCCCGATTTTGGGCTTGGGCTTATTCCCCAGCATGTACCAAAGGAGGGTCACGACGACCACCCCTAAAATAGCCAAGCCGGCAATTTCCTTGGCTGTCACTTCCCTTTCGCCGATCTTCAACATGGCATCCTCCATCGAATAAATTTTCGGGTTCGTCCCATCCATCTGCCTCACATTTGTCCGGCAAAGGGTTACGGATTAATCTTATAAAGCACGGAATTGCCGAACTGCTGGACAACCTGGCCTAAACTGGCAAATTTTCCCAAGTTTTCCGGGTGATCCTTGTACTTTTCCCGCTCAATATCCCCGACGTAGACATAATCGACGCCATAACGCTTCAGTAGATCCCGGGTTTGGCTCGGGTCGGGCGAAGTATAGATGGCGTCCACATCGGACCGGCGGCGGAAGATCGTATCGTTTGGATCCTGGCCGCGGACGGCCGCCTGATCCCAGGAACCCCGCCATTGGGCTTCGTGGAAATCCCAACCCAAAACCGTGGGATAGCCCGTGACCGTTGCGATCCTGGCATATTGTTGTTGGTAGGACCCGCCCCAGGCTTCCAGGATAACCGGTACCTTCCCGCCCGTCGGTTTGACGTTTTGCTTGATCCAAAGGGCCGCCTGGTAATCCGTGGGATAGCTATGTTCGTAATAGGCCTCGCCGTTCATCGTGGCCATATCCGGGGATGAGCCCCTCATGCGGGCTGAAAAGGCCAGCACAGGATACAAAGCGGCGCCCAAAAAGGCAAAAACCGTCACAATCAGCCAAAGAAACCTTTTCCAGGAAACCCATTGGGGCCACTGGTTTTCCAACAACCACTTCAACCAGGGGCCTGCCGCCAGGCTCAATAAAATCCACACCTGGTAATGGAATTTGAAAACCGTGTTCATCCGGTAAAGCGCACTGTCCGAAAAATGGTCGCGAATAAAAAGGACCTCGCATCCAAAAAGGAGAAGAGAGGCGATTAAGACCATCAAAAGGGTAAAGGTCATCTCCTTAGTCTCGGACTTTGAAGCCAGCCCCAAAAGGCAAAAGAAGGCGAGTAAGAGTCCCAGGAGGATCGTCGAAGCATTCAGCGGTGAGAAGTTGAACCCCGCCAAGAGGAGAAGGACAACACCTAAAGCGACCCAACCGCGAGTGGAATCGGACGCGGTATAAAAAAACGAGCCCGCTTTCTGAAGTAAATTCCGGGTTTCATCGTCAGGCAAAGGAGTGACTTCGGCTTGGACCGAAGGCGCCAGTTCGCCGCCGCAATAGCCGCAAAACTTTTTTCCTGATCCTTCCCGACCGCAAACCACGCATTCCAATTCTTCCAAACGTTTGGTTTTAGCTTTCTGGCTTTTATCACCCCGGATTCCGAGGGCTTTTCCGACGACGGCGGGAATTTCCAAGATGAAGAACAAACCAAAAATAACCGCCAGATAGTAAAGATCCGTCCGGTCTTTGACCAACCCAAGGCCTTTGGCCTGGGATTGGAACCGTAAATAAAAGGGCAGGTAAAACAGGAATGCCCCGATGACGATGGGCACACCAACGACAACCACCGCCTTAGCCCAAACCATGAAATTCTTTTCATTCGTCCACCATTGTTGGAGAAAAAGACAGATGCCTAGCAAAAGCATGAAAGTTGGAAAATCCCAACTGTTCATAAAGGAGAGGGCGCCGAAGACAAGGGCCACCAGACCCCACTGGAGATACTGCCATGGCCGCTGGCCGCCAAAGAGGCCCAGGCCCGGCAAAGGCGCCTTCAAAAGGTTATAGGCGACGGCAATGGCGAGGAGGACAAAGGGGATGGCCATTACATGGGGGTGAAGATCCGACAGGAAAAAGCTGAACGACGGGAACTCGTTAATAAGCTTGTCCGTGGGCGGCACCGGGACGATGCGGGACGCTTGGAAATAGTCCCAATTATGATCCAGGGGGCTCACCAGGAATCCAAAAAAGGCCGAAAGACCCTTGGACACCGAGGGGTCCGCTGGAAAATTGTAATAAGGAATCCTCAAATCCCCCACTTGGAAGCTTTGGATGGCCCGGTGCCAATAATCCTGGTTTCCAAAAAGAACCACGCAGGCCACCGAGAGCAATGAATAGCGGTACCTCCGGGTAAGGGCATAGGCCACCGAAAAAGTGCATAAAGCGGCCAGGGCCCAAACCAAGGCCACCGCCACATTGTAGCCTTCGCCCGAAGAAACTCCCGTGACCTTGCACAACATGGCCACAATGAAATAACCGAAATAATAATAGGAAATGCTTCCGCCCGAGAGCCATGGGTCCTGTGGCGGCATGGAAGGGGAGGCCAGGATGCCGTTGATCATGGCAAAATCCATGGGTTTTTCCGTTCCGGCGATCTCGTAGGTCCTCATTTTGTAGGCTCCTGCAATCAGGAAAGCCATGAGAAAAAAGCACTCCATCAACAGGAAAAAACCCAAGTTTTTGGAGAAGAATTCCTTAAAAGGCTTCCCGATCCATGTTTTAAGGAGGAGGCCCGAAAGGGCGGCCACGAAGAGAAAAGCAATAAAAATGGTTCCACCGCTGAAGGAAACATAACCCAGCAACCAGGAGAAATATCCCATCAACAAAAGGGCCATTACCTTGCTAAAGACATAGCCCTTATCGGGGAGGTTTTTTAAGGCGACAAAAGCGATGGGATAAGTGACCAGTCCCATCACCAACACCGCCAGGTACCAAATCAACAAAGAAAGCATCTCTACTCCAAAATTTGATTTAAGGATTAATTCTGAACCGGGGGTGGATTATAGTAAATTTCAACCTGTGGGTTCTTGTAAATCAATGGCAAAAACCCAGGAAATTTGGCCAGTCCCTCGGCGGGATAACCGACTCTTCGACCAGGCACTCCATTTCTCTCAAGCGTCCCCACCATCACCAGCCTCACCCCATAGGCATCCAGGTATTTCTTGGCGGTCTGGGGGTCGGAGGTTTTAAAGATCTGTTCCGTTGCCTGAAAGCGCTGTTCGATATCCGCATCCATCCCTGGGCGCCCCGTCAGCCATTCGCGGACATGGCCATCCCAACCCATAAGGGCCGGCACACCTGAAAAAATGGAAAAGCGCGAACCCCAGGAGTTGTACCCCTCCCCTACGAATTCCACCAGGCAGGGCTGGTCGGGAATGTGGTTGTTTAAAAAGCGGATGGCCGCCGCATCATAAGGATTTTCCCGGGGGAGGTAGGCCAATCCGTCCAAGGTCAGATTTTCCGCGTAACCTACCCACTGCTTCCGGGAAGAATCCAAAAAACCGTGGCACTTCCTCAAAGTCGAGCTGAAGGGATAGACACAAACCGACAAACCCAATACGGCCGTCAAAAGTCGCCAACTCAGGAAAAAGGACCGTCTCCCTTCATCCTTTCTTCCCTCCCAAAAAATATGGGCCATGAGGACAGTGAAGGACGCAAGCAAGGCCGGGAAAAGAACACCCACTGCCACACCATTGCACCACCGTTGAGCGAAAGCCCAAAGCCCGCCGGCATCGGCCATCTGCGGCATGGATAACACCGATAATACGATCAGCAGGACCGAAAAGGCGATTGTGGCTATCTTGAGGACCGGGTCTTTCAACCAGTTTTCCACCAAGGCCCAAACCAACAACCCGCCGACAAGGACTACATCAATGAGGGGCACCGCCATTCCACCCCAAGTTGGGAGAAAACTGTCCAAAAGGCAGCGGACCAAAACGAAGACCAAGAAACCCGAGCTGAAGAGCAGCACTTTCCGGGGCCATTCGCCTTCCTTTTTGGAGGATTTAAAGGAGCCTCGCAATACATCAAAAATCTTTGGCAGGAAAACACCCGTACAGATGGAAGCAAGGGTCCAGGCATTGATCCCGTACTTAAACATGGAATTGTTCCGCATGCCGTCGCCAAACCCGAAATATTCGCTCATGACAAAGACTTCCAGCGTCGCCGTGATAAAGAAGAACATTGAAACTAAAAGGTAGGAAAAAGAAAGCGAACGGTCACGGAATGTCTTGATCGCAAGGCCCAGGTGGAAAAAGGCGAGAAGCCATAAGATGGAAAAAAACCACAAATCCAAGGTGAGGGGCATTTCCTCGAAAAGATGTATGCCTTTGAATATCAAGACAACCATCCAAAGGAAGGCTGCGGAGATTCCGACAATCCAAAAAATGAACCTGTCTTTGAAATAAATGGCAAGTGCCAAAGGAATGATGGTCACGGTCGCCAAGAATTGGCAGAAAAACGCTTTGTCGGGGGGCTCGACCCAGTGGATCCAGGATGCGCCCCAAATGACGGCCAGTGAAAAAAGTCCCATGGCCAAGGCGCCGTCCACCGCGCCCAGGGGGGAAACAAAGCGGTTTATCCAATCCATAAATTTTTCCAGGACGGAATCAAGGTCGAATTTGAACTTGGCGTTTCGTGCAAGCCAATTTTGTAAATCTTTGGAATAAGCCGCAAAAAAACAAAACAATAGGGCGCAGAGGAAGAAGCCATGGATGCTGAAGTAATTAACGAGGCTCGTTCGAATATCCGGTTTAACCCACATGATCTTGTTTTGTTGGGGGTGGAAGCCGACAAAATAGGGGATCCATAAGATTGCCGCCACGACCAGGACAGCCGCAATGGACAATCCGATCGTCAGAAACTGTTTCGAAAAAATGCCGGTGGAGCGTTGGAGGAAAAGCCAAACGATCGCGGCCAACAACCCCGCAATCAGGAAGAATGCCAGGCATCCAGTCGTCCCACCCAAGGCGTTTTCAGAAATTTCCATTCTCAAATAGGGGGACAACAACCTGGCCAGTCCGCTTCGGAAAAACCACCCCAAAAGGGTTAGCGTGATCAACAGGCAAATGGCAACCGATCTCCATCCCGTATGTGCAATTTTCGGATTCAACCCCGATAGGTTGCGCACCAAGTAGGCGATTCCCAACAAGACCAGCCATGTGGGAATTTCCCAGGTATTCAAAAACGTAATCCCCCCCAACAAAAAACCGGCCGTCAAGAGCTTGAGCCAGTCCTCATTCCACCGGAATGGTTGGGTCGTCACGGAAAAAAACAGGGAGGCGATAACGCCGATTAGAAGCATGGCAAAAGGCATGGCGAGGGTA
>JAJPJW010000222.1 GCA_021324075.1 Pseudomonadota bacterium
ATTTGAGAAATTGATCACCAACCTTTCCTCCCATTTCATAAACCTGCCGCCGCCCCAGGTGGACGCGGGGATCCAAAACGCCCTTCAATCCATCGGCCTGTTCATTGGTGTGGACCGTATCCGGATGTATTTACAGAATCAGGGCAAGTTGGCCGGGCCCAGTTTCGAATGGCACGACCCTGATCTGCAGTCCCCGGATGATGCCTATGAGGAGTTTTTTTTAGCCGATTACCCATGGTTCTCCGAGAAACTCAAGAAAATGGATGTTGTCCATATATCCTCACCGGAGGAACTGCCCGAGGAAGCGGACGCGGAACGGAAACTTCTTCGCTTAAAAGGCGTCCAGTCCATTGTGGTCGTTCCCATGGTGTCGGCTGGCAACCTCATCGGGCTCATCACTTTCAGCACCCTTCGGTCAAAAAAACTCTGGACGGAAGAGGATGTGGCCCTCTTTAAAATTACCGGCGAAATGTTCGCCAGTGCCCTTGTCCGAAGGCAGGGCGAGGAGGCCTTGAGGGGGAGCGAGGAAAAATTCCGGGTTTTATTCAATAACGCCATCGACTCGATCTTTTTATTCGGCATCTCCGAGGATGGGATTCTTGGCAAGTTTGTGGAAGTCAACGATATCGCCTGCGTCAAATTAGGGTATAGCCGGGAAGAGCTGCTCCGGATGACCCTTTTTGACATCTCGGCCCCGGAGGATTTGAACGACCTGCCCAAGGTCTTTAAAAAACTGCTCCAACAGGACCACGTCACCTTTGAAAAAGCCACCATTACCCGGAGCGGTTTGAAAATTCCCGTCGAAATCAACGCCCATGTTTTCCAGTGGGGCGGAAAACGCTTTGTCCAGGCTATTGCCCGGGACATCACGGACCGAAAAAGGGCCGAGGAAACCATTCGGCGGCAGGCCTATTACGACGTATTGACGAACCTTCCCAACCGCACCCTTTTTAAGGACCGCTTGGAGCAGGCCATGAAGCACGCCCATCGTAACAAGCAGATGTTGGGCGTCATTGTGTTGGATCTTGACCGTTTCAAGAACATCAATGAAACCTTGGGTCATATTCTCGGGGACAAGTTGCTCGTGGCTGTTTCGGAAAGGCTTTTGGGAGTATTGAGCGAAAGCGAAACCATCGCTCGTTTCGGCGGTGACGAATTTACCCTTCTTTTGCCCCAGGTAACGAGTGTCGAGGAAGCCACCCGCCACGCCCAAAAAATCATTGAACTGCTTGGAACGCCGTTCAAGCTCGGCAACCATGACCTGCATGTCACGACCAGCATCGGGATGGCTTTCTACCCGGATGACGGCGAAAACTCTGAAATCCTCCTGAAAAATGCCGAGACAGCCATGTACCGGGCCAAGGAGCAGGGGAGGAATAATTACCAGCTTTACGCTTCGGTCATGAATGTAAGCGCCTTCAAGCAGTTGCTCATGGAAAACAGCCTGCGGCGGGCCTTGGAAAAGGAAGAATTCGTCGTTTATTTCCAACCCCAAATCGACCTGAAAACCCAAAGGATGGTGGGGGCGGAGGCGTTGGTGCGCTGGCAACATCCGGACCTAGGGCTGGTTTTTCCGACCGAATTCATCGGCTTGGCTGAAGAGACCGGATTGATCGTCCCCATCGGGGAATGGGTTGTCCGCAGGGTTTGTTCCCAGAACAAGAAATGGCAGGACGCCGGCTATGGAAAGGTCTGTGTTTCGGTCAATCTTTCGGCCAGGCAGTTCCAACAACGGAACTTGGTGGCCACCATTTCCCAAATCCTCCAGGAGACGGGCCTGGATCCACAATACCTGGGTTTGGAAATCACTGAGACCATCGCCATGAAGAACGCCGATTACACCATTTCCGCCCTGAACGAACTCAAGAAAATGCACGTGCATTTGTCCCTCGATGATTTCGGGACGGGCTATTCCTCGTTGAGCTATTTGAAGAGATTTCCCCTAGAGACCCTCAAGATCGACCGGTCCTTCGTGAGGGATATAACGACGGATCCCAACGATGCCGCCATCGTCAATGCCGTCGTGGCCTTGGCCCACAGCTTGAAGCTGCATGTGGTAGCGGAAGGGGTCGAAACGGATGGGCAGTTGAATTTCCTCAAAAACCACGATTGCGACCAGGTGCAGGGCTATATCTTCAGCCATCCGTTGTCCGAAGAGAACTTCATCAAGACCCTCAAGTTGAACCCCAACAAGGCCTAACCCCGTCTAAAAATTAGAACCGCCGCTGCCGGTTGCGGATCGCCCGGTCAATGTCGCGGTTTGCTTCTTTTTCCCTCAGTTTGTCCCGTTTATCCTGGACGTTTTTTCCCTTTGCCAGGGCTAATTGGATCTTAACCTTGCCGCTTTTGAAATAAAGCTTGATGGGAACCAGCGTCAGGCCCTTTTCGTGGATACGGGCGGCCAGTTTGTTGATCTCTCCGCGGTTCAACAGCAATTTGCGGATCCGGGTGGGATCGGGATTGTACCGGTTGCCTTGCTCGTAGGGCGAAACATGCATCCCATAGAGGAAAATCTCACCTTTCTCGACACGGGCAAAACTATCCTGGAGGTTGGCCTTCCCATTGCGGATGGACTTGACCTCGCACCCAGCCAGGGCAATACCGGCCTCCAGGCTTTCCAAGACAAAATAATCGTGAAAAGCCTTCCGGTTTTGAAGGGAGGGCGCCCGTTCAGCCATAAGTTCTCGCTAGAAGCAGTCTTTGGAAAACCATGTCGACGGTTAAAACTTCCACCTTGAGAATATCCCCCAACTGGATTTTCGACCCCCGCTTGCCCTTCAAGGTCATGGAAGGAGCATCCAGCAGATAGAGATCGTCCTTGATGTTCTCCAGCGGCAGGAATCCTTCAATTCCATAAGGATTCAACTCCACATAGGCGCCGTAGGGAGTCAAATGCCGCACAGGTCCCTCGAATTTTTGGCCGACCTTGTTTTCCATGAACCGCAGTTGGAGCACTTTTTGGCTTTCGCGCTCCGCCTTTTCCGCCAAACGTTCCTGTTCGCTGCAATGCAGTGCGATCTTATCCAGCGGCTTTGCCTGATGGGGGATCTTTTCCGTTTTGAGCGCTTTTTTCAAGGCTCTGTGCACCATAAGGTCCGGGAACCTTCGGATGGGAGAGGTGAAATGGCAGTAGGATTTTAGGGCCAGCCCAAAATGGCCGGCGTTGCGGGTGGAATAAACGGCCAGTTTTAGGGACCGTAAAGCCAGGCTGGAAACCACCGTCTCATAGGGTCCGCCTTTCACGGACTTTATAAGGGTTTGAAGTCCGATGGGGGTCGTGAGGTCCATGCCCTTGAAGGGAATCCGGTAGGCTCCCAGGAAGGCCACTAGTTCCTCCACGTCGCTGTCATTAGGTGGCTCATGGATGCGGTAAACCGCTGGAATCTTCAATTTTTCCAAATGAGTGGCCACGGCTTCGTTGGCCGCGACCATGAAATCCTCGATTAAACGGTGTGTTTCCAGGCGGTCCTTCTTGCGGACATCGACCACTTTCCCGCTTTCGATAACGGCCCGCACTTCGGGGAAATCAAAATCCAGGGAACCACTGGCCTCGCGGTGCCTGCGAATAAATCCGGCCACCTTTACCATATCCCCCAGCGCCGTCTTGAAGGGGGCGTATTTGGCGTTGATTTGGGGGGAACCCGTTCCGTTCAGGAATTGTTGGACTTCCTCGTAAATGCCTCGGCAGCGGCTTTGGATGACCGATTGGGCGAAACCGGCCTTGATAAATTCGCCTTTAGGGCTGTAAGTCAGAAAAGCACTCAAAGTTAGGCGGGGAACGCCTTCCTTCAAGGAACACAAACCAT
Source organism: Pseudomonadota bacterium (assembly GCA_021324075.1). Lineage (GTDB taxonomy): Bacteria > Oederibacteriota > Muellerivitia > Muellerivitales > Muellerivitaceae > JAJPJW01. Next base: position 3,807 of record JAJPJW010000222.1, read on the forward strand.
CCGAAAGGGAGTGGGGAAGCATCGGCAAGACGCGATCGGCCAGGTAGAGGCTGGTGGCCCTCTCCTGGGCCTCTTCATTCAGCGGTGTGCCTTCCTTGACGTAATGGGACACATCCGCGATATGGACCCCCAACTGGTAGTTGCCGGCCTTGCTGACCTCCAGGGAAATAGCATCGTCAAAATCCTTTGCATCCGCACCATCAATGGTCATGACGAGCATATCCCGCAGGTCCAACCGCCCTTGCCAATCAGTCTCACTGGGGTTTTCAGGCAATCCGACCACCTGGGCTTCCACCGGCTTTGGGAACCGCTCGGGCCAGTCATATTTCCGGATGACGGTCTTGATATCCACGCCCGGGTCATCGGGGAAGCCCAGGATCTCGGTGATTTCCCCTTCCATCGAGCCCTTGCCGCCGGGCCATTGGGTGATCGTGGCCACCGCCTTTTGGCCGGGTAGGCCCTTTTGAAAGCCGGTTTTGAGGATGACCGGTTGGGTCACCCGGAAATCGTCCGGTTTGAGGAAGTCCCGGCCACCCTCCTTGAAAAGCGTCCCCACCATGGTGGCATGGGCACGTTTGACAATGGATAGGAATTCGGCGGCGAACTTATCCTCTTTGCGCGGGTCTTTGAAAACGCGGGCACGGATGGTATCGCCGTTTAAAATACCCTGCATTTGGTGGGGGGGGAGAAAGGCGTCCGGGGAGCCGTCCTCGGGTATGAAAAAGCCGAAGCCCTTTTCATTTGCCTGGACCGTGCCGACGAGTTCCAGTGAACCGGCATGGGACCCCGGATGATGTTTTTTATGGGTTCCGCCCCCCTTTCCTTGGGTGTGGTGATGCTTGTTTTTTTGCGACTTTCCAGCTTGAAACGACTTTTTATGACTTCTTTTTCGAGACAATTTTTTTCCTTAACACAATGTATTGATCAACCAATTTAATTTTAGAACCGGGAAAAACAGGAAGGATGGTCGGGTAGGCGGGGGAAACACCATGATTTCCGAAAAGGCCCCCTTGCTTGACAGGGTCTAACGCCTACTTTATACTACGCCCCTTCTTGAGACAAGCCCTTCGGAAGTACCCGACGGTCCATGCGGAAGTGGCGAAACTGGCAGACGCACTAGATTCAGGTTCTAGCGGGGGCAACCTCATGGGGGTTCAACTCCCCCCTTCCGCACCATTCCTTATCTGATCATTTGATGACTCAAGATTCCATTCTCGGGACTTCCATAAATGGCCCAACCTAAATCAATCCCAGGGACGGTTGGTGTATTCCGCCACAAGCTCAAGAATGGCGCCACCCTTCTTGTAAAAGAGGATCCCTCCACCCCGGTGGTCTCGCTCAATCTCTGGATCGAGGCCGGTTCCATCGATGAAAAACCCGACGAGCGGGGCATAGCCCACTTGATAGAACATATGATCTTCAAGGGAACTTCCAAGAGGGGGGTCGGTGAAATTTCCCGGCAAGTGGAGGCGGCCGGCGGCTACCTGAACGCTTTTACCAGTTATGAACACACCTGCTTTTATGTGGTTTTGCCCAGCTCCCAGATCCAAAAAGCCCTCGAAATCGAATTTGATGCCTACCTTCACTCGACTTTCGACGCAGGCGAACTGGCCAAGGAAAAAGAGGTCGTTTTTGAAGAGATGAGGATGCGCCAGGACGATCCATGGAGCTGGTCCTGGGAGCTCCTTTTCAAACTCCTCTACCAGCGGAACCCCTACCATTGGCCGGTCATTGGCGACATGAAAATCTTGAAGGAAGTTCCCTGCGAAAGCTTGATGGCCTATTACCGGGCGCATTACGTACCTTCCAACACCGTTATCTCGGTGGTTGGGAATGTTTCGGCCAAGCAGGTACTCAATTGGGTGCGGAAGAATTTTGAAACCGTTCGGCGTCCGAAAGCGCCGGCCCGGCGTTTTTTGGAGGATGGGGAACCGAAAGGACTACAAGTCCACGCCGAAGCGGGGGATGTCCAACAGATTTACCTGTCGCTCGCCTTTCCGACCGTTCCCATTCAACATCCGGATTCGGCCGCCCTGGAAGTCCTCGCCGCAATCCTCGGGGATGGGGCGGCCAGCCGCTTTAACCTTTCCCTGCGCGAAAAGACCCAGTCGGCCGACGAAGCCGCTTCGGAGTATTTTTCCGGCAAATACGGTGGCGCCGTCGTGTTCCAGGGACTTACGGATGCCCCGCGGATCCAAAGATGCCTTTCGGAAATGATGGCCGAGGTTGAAAAAATATCCGCGTCGGGCGTTCCGGAAGCTGAGATGGCCAAGGTGAAGAACAAGGTTAAAGCCTCGAAGATCTTCGAGAAACAAAGCATGGATGGCCAAGCCAAAACCCTGGGATTTTGGGAACTCCAAGGCGGATATGAGCTGGAGGAAAGCTTTCTCAAGGCTTTGGATGGGGTGGATGCTGGGGATTTGAAACGAGTCTGCGAAACCTATCTCCAACCCCAGCGTGGATCTCTGGTGATTTACCATCCCAAATCCGAAAAAATTGAAAAGAAGCCGGACCATTGGGAGAAGATACTTCGAAGGGGATTGTCCGCGGAGGGCCGAAAAAGCGTTCATCGCCGAACCCGGGGTGAAAAAATCCAAATACTGAGGCTTGAAAACGGTTCCACCCTTTGGGCCAAGAGACGTACGAACCTGCCGTTGGTCTCGCTGGGGGCCTTTGCTTCCGGGGGATTTCGAAAAGAATCCCCCAAGAATTACGGTATTACCACGCTCATGACCAAGTGCCTGCAAAAGGGGACCGCCCATAGGGGGCACGAGCAGTTTTCCCACGAAATCGAAAGTTACGCCGCCCATTTGGATCCGGTCATGGAGAAGGACTACTGGGGACTGCAACTGGATGTGCTCAAACCCAATTTCGACAAGGCTTTCGCCTTGATGTTGGAATCCCTTTATGAACCCTCTTTTTCGAAAATTGAAGTCGAAAAGGAAAAAAAGCTTCAAATTGCGGCCATCGAAAGGTTGAAGGACGACCCATCGGAATACGCTTTGCTCGAGTCGGTCCTCATCTCCTTTGCTTCGACCCCTTACGCCCACATGCCAATGGGGACGGTTGAAACGGTTGGGCAGCTTTCGGCGGAGGATATCCGCGCTTGGCACCGGAACCACCTTACCCGGGTGCCCCTGACCTGGGTGGCAGTGGGTGATTTTGAGCCTAGGAGCCTTCAAGAATTCTTGAACAGTAAGCTCCCCCCGCAGAGCGCCAAAGCAAACGAAAAGCTGGAAGCGGTGAAACATCCGTTTAAGTCCCAATCGGTGACCCTCCCGAGTGACAGCCAACAAGCCAACATTGTCTTGGGATTCAAAGCGCCTTCCTTTAACTCGAGGGGTTACTTTTCCTTCAGGGTTTTGAACACCCTTTTAAACGGCATGGGAGGAAAACTTTTTATCGAATTGCGGGAAAAGAAAAGCCTGGCTTACAGCGTTTTTGCGGCCCATGACGCCGGTGCCTTGGCCGGGATTTATCAGATCTATATCGGCTGTGCCCCGGCCAAAGCCACCGAAGCCAAGAGGGAACTCTTGAAAGTGTTAGGGTCCTTTGCCCAGGGCAAAATCACATCCCAGGAACTCCAAAGGGCGAAAACCTACATGATCGGCCTCTATGAAGTGGGTTTCCAATCCAACCGTTCACAGGTGAGTTCCTACGCCCGCTACCAGATGTCGGGCTGGGGAGCACCATGGGTCGAAAAATTTCCTGAGTTGATCCGAAAGGTGCGCTTGCAGGACGTCCAGGACGCCGCCCGGAATTATTTGGGGGTTCCTGAAAAGACCTGGGTTTTCCTGACTCCCCCCAAAACCAAGGAGAAATAGATGTTTGTTTTAGCCGCTTTTCTTGTAGCTTTGAAGAACCTTTTGGATTGGTTTTTCAGTGCGCTGATCGTGGTTATTTTCCTTCGGGTGCTTTTATCATGGGTCAACGCGGACCCTTATAATGGCCTAGTTCGGGCCGTTTATGTTATTGCGGAACCCTTTTTAAGACCTTTCCGAAGATTGCTGCCTCCATGGAAACTGGGGGGAATCGACTTATCGCCTCTTTTTGCCTGTCTCGCACTTGGGTTTTTAAGGGAATTTCTGGTCGCCAGCCTTGTTGGCATTATCCAAAAACTCCAATAAACATAGAAAATTATGACCTTTTGAACGTGGAAAGGATGATTTATAGTATTGAATAGCGATGGGATGTTCCTTTTCCCCGCATGTTTTAGTGGGAGTTTGAAGTTGTCTTTCTATTTACCACGCTTTTTACAACGCCTATCAGTCGTCCTCCTCTTGGCAATCCTATTGCCTGTTCATAGTTTGGCCGTCGGCGCAGAACAAGATGCCTGGGGTATCGGCATGGGGGATGCGGTTGCCGCCATTGCGGGGGGAACCCACGCCATCCAATGGAACCCCGCAGGGGTGGCAAGGGCCACACAGCCCATGGCCCAAATGGGCTTTGGTTTTAACCCCTCTTCAGATGATTTCCAATGGAACACGGCGGGTCTCTATCCCTTCCAAGATGGGACGGTTTTCGCCCTTTCCCAGTTTTCCGATTTTCCCAGCGCTCCCGGTTCCAGCACTACCTACATCGGTTCCATCGCCCTTCCATTGAATTCCGCCAGGGATTTTTTCCTTGGCTTGAACCTGAAATACCTGGCCCTGTCCACCGAAGCCGGGGGTGTTTTGGAAAGCGGCCAAGGGTTGGGATTGGATTTGGGCCTGGCCTATGACCTTCGGGGGCCCGAAGGAACCGTTGCTTCTTTCGCCTTGGCCGTCAAGGATGCCAACACGGAAGTGAGGTTCAACGACACGGTAGAGCAACCCGTTACGAGGACCTTCGTTTTGGGAGCCGCCTACGAGGACATCCCTGACACCCGCGTCGAGATGGACTACGACATCGTCGACCAGACCCTCCAAACCACGGATATGCATAACCGGTTGAGGTTGGGCGCCGAACGGTTTTTTGATGACCGGTTTTATTCGGTCCGGATGGGTTTTGACGACCTCTTCAACAACGATGGTTATTTCACCCTTGGAGCGGGTTACCATCCCAGCCAACCCTATGAGGTCAGTTACGCCTTCCGGGCCTCCACCAACGGCGCCGGAACCGCCCATTTCCTATCCTTCATCTGGCAGTTTGAGGAAGCGGGCAAAAAGGAAAATGCAGAGGCAACCCCGGTTTCCAGCTCTTCCTCCGAAATCAACATCGGGGCCGTTTCCGCGCTGGTGGAAACACCTTCCAACGTCGGCAAACCTGTTTCGGGCGTGCCCTTGAACAAAATGACGATCTCGGTGGATCCGCCCGTCTTTTCCCCATCAGGCCGGCAAAAAACCACCACCATTTCCTTCCCCGGGGACAATTCCAAGGATGTTGCCCATTGGCTCGTGACCATCCAAGCCCCGAACCAATCGGTGATCCGCCGTTTCGGGGGCACCGGCCCCTTGCTGCCTTCTTTTGCCTGGGACGGGTTGGATGATTCTGGCAAGGCGATGCCGGAAGGAAAGTACCGCGTCGCGCTCAAAACCTTCGGCAGGAAGAATGACGTTCTATCGGATGATTTCGAAACGGTCGAAATCCTTTCCCCCCGTTCCCATTTTGAGCTGCAAACCACGGACCCGTATTTTTCAACCCAGGCGGCGAAAAAAGGCAAAGGAAACATCAGTTTCACCGTCAACGCCGGAGGGTCCTCCGAAGTCCAAACGTGGGATTTTGAAATCAGTGAGTCTTCCACCAACAAGGTTGTCTACGAGAAACAGGGTAAGAACAAGCTTCCTAGGACGGTCAAGTGGGATGGGAAAAATTTGGACGGCGATACGTCGGCCGACGGCACTTATTTATGCCTGCTGATCGCCCAGGATGAAGCGGGGAATCCCCTGAAGACGGACGCACTCCAAATTTTCCTGAACAACACCCCTCCGGAACTTTCCTTGAAAGGCCAAAACCCCTGGGCGGACTTCAGTTCCAATTAGCCCTTCCACTTCAGCCTGAATGCGGCGGACCGCGTCGGAATCTCCCAATGGAAAGTGACCTTGAAAGATGAGAATGACCGGGATTTAAAGAGCTTCAACGCCTCCGGTCCGCCGCCTTCCGACATGGAATGGGATGGAACGACCGCTCAGGGCAAGACGGTAGGACCGGGTAGTTTCGTGACGGCCGTCTTTTCAGCCACGGACAAAGCGGGGAACATTTCCACCACCGATCCCGTGCCGGTGCAGGTGGATTACCAGGCGCCTTCCGGCCAGGAACAGATGACGTTGAACCTTACCACGGTTTATTTCAACGCCATGAGTTCGGAACTGACGGATTCTGCAAGGAAGGAAATCGACAAGGCGGCCGCCTCCATCAAGCCCTATCTCAACAAGAGCCTGCTGGTGGTGAAGGGCTATACCTCGCCTACGGAAACGGGAGACGTCCTTACCCTGTCCCATGACCGTGCGGTTGAAGTGAAAAAGTATTTAATGAAGTCGCTGGGCATCTCCGACAACGCGATTTATGCCGTGGGTTATTCCAACCGGGAGCCACTCAAGACCTCACTTAATGCCGTGACGGAGGACCCCCAGCGCCGCGCCGTGCTCACATTGACGACCCTCCAATAAAACCGCATTTCCCGCGGCTTGTTTCGTTTTCAAAACCCCCCCCAAGTTTGCTAAGATAAGCCCGTCGACATTTCCCCAGGGTCCAACCAGGCGAATGAAAAACCTTTTTATCCTTCTCCTTATGGCCGTTCTGGTCTTCG
>JAJPJW010000156.1 GCA_021324075.1 Pseudomonadota bacterium
AAAACGGACGGACAAGACCAGCCAGAAGAGTTTCTGGTCGGGGTGAGAGGATTCGAACCTCCGACCCCTTGGTCCCGAACCAAGTGCGCTAGCCGCTGCGCTACACCCCGTCCAGAAAACCTTCCCTAAAGGGAGGGTTAATATAGGTGAAATAGGGGCCCTGTTCAAGAAAAGAAGAGCTTCAAAAACGATATTTACGGGGCTTCTTTAAACAAATAAAAACAAAGCCGACCGGGCCCCGGCAGGTTAATTAAGGCCGTATTTTTTCAAGATGGCCCGGGTCGAGCTGATCAGGCTTTTCATTTCGACGACTTTTTCCCGGGGGATGGAGGGAAGGTTTTCCTCCCTGCCGCTGACGGGGGCAAGGATTTGGGGGTGGCTGGATTCGGCTACGGCCGGTTCCCCGTTCATCGGATCCAACACATCTTTCTCATCCAACTCCTCAAGTTTTTTAACGGCCCCCGCGATGGTGTATTTTTCCCCGTAAAGGAGCCTTTTGATGGTCAGCGCCATTCGAACGTCCCTTTTGCGGTAAGCCCTTTGGCCGGTAACGGATTTTTGGGGGTTTAATTTTCGGAATTCCGTTTCCCAGTAGCGCAGGACGTAGGGCTTGACTTCGACCAATTGGGCCACTTCGCCGATGGTATAAAAGAGCTTTTCTTCTTCGGCCATCCGATCCCTCTAATCCTTCAGTTTTTGCCGCAATAAGGGCGCGGGCTTGAAAAAAAGAACTTCACGGGAAGCCAGGGCGATCCGCTTGCCCGATTTGGGGTTCCGGGCGATCCTTGCCCGTCTTTTGCGCCATTCCCAGGACCCCAGCCCCACTATAGAAACTTTCTTTCCCTCCTGCAATGCGGCGGCAATGGAGGCGAAGAAGGAATCCACGGCCTGGCGGGCTTGCCGTTTCGTGAGCCCGATTCGAAGGAGGCTTTTGATGAGGTCTTTGCGGGTCACGGTTATTCCTTTTTTACCAAACGTTGGGATCTTGCTCGGTCCGGGCGGCCCGGGCCATTAAGGACTTCACTGCATCCTTCGCGGTCTTGTTCTTGAACAAAACCTGGTAGACCTCTTCGGTGATGGGCACCTCGACCTTGGCCTTTTGGGCCAGGTCCACCGCCGCGTGGGAACTCTTCACCCCTTCGGCCACCATGACCATCTCGGCCAGGGCTTGTTCGAGGCTAGCGCCCTTCCCGATTTTTTCCCCCAACAGCCGATTGCGGCTGTGGCGGCTGCAGCAGGTGACGATGAGGTCGCCCATGCCCGCCAAACCCGCGAAGGTTTGGGGTTGGGCCCCCAGGGCCAGTCCCAGCCGGGTGATTTCGTGCAAGCCGCGGGTCATGAGGGCGGCTTTGGAATTGTCACCCAGCACCAGGCCGTCCGAAATGCCGGCGGCGATGGCGATGACGTTCTTCAGGGAGCCGCCAAGCTCCACGCCTAGGACATCGGTGGAAGTGTAGACCCGGAAGTAATCGGAGTGAAAGACGCCTTGCACGGTTTTCGAAAGGGCCGGTTGGGTGGAGGCGGCCACCACCGTGGTGGGCATTTTCCGGGAAACTTCCTCTGCATGGCTCGGGCCGGATAACACAGAAATAAGATTATCATCCTTAATGTATTCCTTTAAAACTTGGCTCATACGCAGGTGGCTTTGCTCCTCAAGCCCCTTCGTGGCGCAGGCAACCCAGGCGCCTTTAGGCCAGGCGGTCGCGGCCTTTTGGAGAGTCGGCCGGACGACGTGGGAAGGCACCACCAAAACCACCCCTTCCCTACCCTCCAGGGCTTCCTGCATCCGGGAGGTAACGAAGATGTTGGCGGGCAGGAGGATGCCGGGCAGTAGGATTTTGTTCTCGCGGGTTTGCTGAAGGAGTTCGGCCCGGGCCGGGTCATGTTCCCAAAGCCGGATATCGTGCCCTGCCCGGTGCAGATGGGCACTTAAAGCGATACCCCAACTACCGGCGCCTAAGACGCAGAGTTTCATGGTATTCCCGGGCCCCTATTTCTTCTTTTTACCAATCTTGTTTTCGGTGCCGTTCATGATGCGCTGGAGGTTCTGCCGGTGGGTATACCAGACCAGGGCGGTGGCCAGCAAAGCCAGCCCGGAAAACCAGGTCAGGCCTTTTTGGTGATAAAGGGTCATAAGGGCCATTCCAGTGACCCCCAACAGGCTTCCAACAGAGATCATCCGGGTGGCCAGGACGGCCAGGATGAACAAAACCAATCCCACGGTACTTTCGGGGGGAAGAAGGAAGAAGAACACCCCGATGGAAATACCGATGCCCTTCCCTCCCTTGAATTTCAGGAAGACCGAGAAGACATTCCCGATGAGGGCCGCCAAGCCGCAGCCGACCTCCAAAAGGTCGTCCGTGGGGTCAAAATGCTGGGCCAACCAAACCGCCAGGACGCCCTTGCTGATATCCAAGGCCAGGGTGGCGATTCCCCACCCGGCACCGGCCACCCTCCAGACATTGGTCATGCCGATATTGCCGCTACCCTGGGTGCGCACGTCAATGCCCTTCACCCATTTGACCAGTAAATACCCGAAGGGAATGGACCCCAACAGATAGGCGGCCAACAGCAAAAGTACGTCAATCATTCAAAACCCCTTTATTTTGGACGGTGTTTCTTTTTCGGCTTCGGTTTTCCTTGTGGTCCCTGAGAATCCTCGGATTTTTTCTTTCTTCTATACCGCTCGGCATTCGGATTAAAGTTCCGCTTGAAGCCTGGCTTCTTGTTGTAATCGTGCCTATCCTCTTTTTCCTTCATGACAATCTGCAGGGGCGTCGATTCAAAATCCAGGGCCCGGCGAAGCTCGGTTTCCAGGTAGCGCAGGTAAGTCGGGGTGGCGCTGGCGGCCTGGTTGGCAAAAACCTCGAAGGCGGGCGGGTGGCCCACCCTTTGGTAGCCGTAAAGTATTTTAATCTGGTGGCCGCCCCGAAAGGGCGGCGATTGTTTGGAAACGGCTTCCTGCAAAGCCAAGTTGACCTTGCGGGTGGGGGTTTGGCGACAGCTTTCTTCGTAAACAGAGTAAACCATGGGCAAAACCCGCTCCAAATTGAGGCCGGTTTTGGCGGAAACAAACAAAACAGGGGCAAAATGGATTTGTCGCAGTTCCCTCCGGGCGATCCTTTCCGCCCTGGCTTGTTCAGCCCCATGAGGGTGGATGTCCCACTTGTTGATCACGATGATGACGGGCCTGAAGGCTTCGGCGATGATGCGGCTGATAGTGACATCCTGGTGGGTAATTCCCTTTTCGCCATCCACTACCATTAGGACGACCTGGCAGGTCTGGAGTTCGTAAAGGGATTGCTCCACGCTGAGCTTCTCGATGCGGCTATCCTGCTTCTGGTTGGCCCGGATACCCGCCGTATCGACCATCACCAGGGGATTTTCCCCTGTTTCGATGATGACGGGCACGGCATCATGGGTGGTACCGGGCAGGTCGTCCACGATCATGCGTTTTTCACCCAAGATGGCATTGACCAGGGAGGATTTGCCAACGTTGGGCTTGCCCAAGACAGCCAGCCGAAGGGGTCGTTTTTCACCCTCGAGGGGTTCCTTGGGAGTCATCTTTTGCAGGCCGGCGACCAGGGAATCCAAAAGGTCGTCCAGGCCGATACCGTGCATGGCGGATATGGGAAAACAGTTTTCGAACCCTAATTTTCCGAAGTCGGCGGCCACTTCGTCCCTCTTTTCCGGCCGGTCGGATTTGTTGACGGCTACCCAGGTGGGCAAACCGTATTTTCGCAGGTTTCGGACGATCACTTCATCAGCCGGGGTAACCCCTTCTTGGCCGTCCACTATCAGGATCAAGGCGGTGATTTGCTTGATTTTCTTTTCAAGCATTTCACCCACTTTCAGGGCGATCGATTCCTTCTCACCGGGCACCCAGCCCCCCGAGTCAGTCACGATAAAGGCGGAGCCGTTCCAATCCACTTCGAAGCTTTTGAGGTCGCGGGTGGATCCAGGCAGATTGTCTACCAAAGCCAGGGCTTTGCCCGTCAAACGGTTGAAAAAGGTGGATTTGCCAACATTGGGACGGCCAACGATGAGGACTTCAGGCAGAACGGCGGACATTCAGGGACTCCGATAGGGTGGATTGCGGTTGGATTTTACTTTAAACCTGCTTTTTAGGGGCGGAAAAGACTACGGGAGTTTAAGGATCGGTGGGTAAATCATCTTTCATCACGGCAAAACTTTGCATAGGCAGCATCTGAGCCTGGCCTGTAGTGCTATCCGTAACTTGGGTTTGGTAATAATAAAGTCCCTGCTGCACCTTCTTAAGGCTCCAAAGGATGTCGAAAAGACGGTCTCCTTCTCCTGATAGTTCGGTAACTTTGGTGAAAAACCGGTCATAAACCACGACTTGGGCCTTTGAAGTTCCTTTGGCCATCACCCGGAAAATCACCTTGTCCCCATAAGCTGGGTTGGGGATGGTGGTGACGGCGGGTAATTTAGGAGTTGGCACCGGGCTGGTGGTACGGTTGGGAGTGGGGGTCTGGGTAGGCGGTTTTCCGGCCGTGGGCGTCGGGGTTGGGGTTTGGGCAATGGAGGAGGTGGGCGTTGAGGTCGGCAAAGCGGTCGGAGTCGGATGTGTTTTCTGTTTCCTAAGTGCTTTGGAGATCTTGCGGGTCTTGTGTTTGCCTAGGGGCGAAGCCGCCTGCGTTGCTACGGGAACAGGCGTGGATAGGCCGGTGTTTTGGGCTAAAGCAAAGTGTGTTACGCCAATAAGAAAAACAATTGATAAAACAGAAGATATTGTTAGGAAGATAAAGCTTTTCATAGTTGGTCGATCAACCTCTTAGGCTATCCCGTAACTTTGACGGTGGTGGAAAGGCTTTTTAAATCCTCGACATTCGAAATCCGGTTGTCCGTGTCTATTTTGCGCACCAGGGTGCTGTAGGTCTTTCCCGGTCCCACTTCCACCCAGGTGCGAAAGCCCCTCAGGTTGACGGATTTCACGGTTTTGATCCAGTCCACCGGCTTCGAATACTGCTTGGTTAAGACGTCCCGCACCATTTCGATAGTTCCCACATATTCCCCATCAGAGCAGCGATGGAAGGCGATTTTGGGGTTTTTGAGGGGTTTCCCCTCCAGGCATTCGGTCAGCAGGCGGTCCAAATCCCCCTCTAATTCGGCTGCTTTGGGGCTAAAAAGAGGCCCCCGGAGGGGTTGAAGGTTGGTCTTGATCTGTCGGAGTCCCTGGGTTTCGGCTTGCAGGCTCTTGGCCGCTTCCTCCGGCCCCCAGAGCATGAAAGTGTCGGGTGCCAGGTATTGGGTGATGGTCAGCTCGCCCTCCGGACGGGCAAGGCTGGGCTGGATCTGTTCCAGGGGTGCGCCGGTAATGAACAGGGACGCCCCTCCGTATTTTTGGGCGAACTTCTCCAAGAGCTGGGCGCGCTTAACCGCATATTGCAGGGCGCTGGGGTAGGACAAGCATTCGGCGGCCGCTAGGGCGGCCACTTCCCCCACACCGATGCCGGTCAGGGTCTCGGGTTTTCGGCGGTTTTGAACCAAGGGGTCAAGAAAGGCGTAGTCGCAAAGAAAAGTGATCAGGTGGGCATTGACCAGCTGCTCCTGCTCTTCCTTCGTGCCTAAAAAGCAGATCTTGGCGATTTTGCGCTCCAGCACCTTCTCGGCTTTATCAAAAATATCCCGCACGGTCAGGGACTTGGCGTAGAACTCCTTGCCCATCCCGGGATATTGGGAACCTTCGTTGGGGAAAATGGCGGCGATGCGGGCCATGGCTGTCCTTGGGGTTGGAAATAAGGCGGTAGTTTAGCAGGTTCAGGAAGGAAGGTGGATTTTTAGAGACGGACGATTACTGGTTCAGAAAGGCCATGGTTTGGTCGGCCCCGGCGAATCCCACCAATTGGCGGGACTCGCCGTTGTTGGGATATTGGACCACCAGGGTGGGGTATCCCCTCACCTTGTAGCGGGACTGCAACTCAGCGACGTCGTCGTTGTTCCTTCCCTGCTCCTGCCGCATGTCCATCACGACCACGGGAATGAAGCGGCCGTTGATCTTCTGCGCGTTTTCGGATTTTTGA
>JAJPJW010000154.1 GCA_021324075.1 Pseudomonadota bacterium
AATAACGGAAGAAGGCGATTGGAGCAGTTATCTTTGGTCGGGGGCCGCTTTTGGTTTGGCCATGGCCGCGAAGACGAGTTCGCTTTACTACGTTTTTATCATCTTGGCCGCCCATTCCGTCCTATTGGCAAAAAAAACCAAAAGGGACTGGGAAAAAGAAGGGAAAAAATTAGGGGAATTGTCCGACTACTATTCGGCGGAAGTTTGGGCCTTATTGGTCGGGCTTTGGGGTGCCACCGGTATTGTCATATTGAAGTCCCAGGGTGTGCTACAGGACCTTTTTAGGTTGAATCCCGCCCTTGGTACGATGATTTGGGTTTGTCTGTCGGCGGGGATACTGGCGGCGGCTAGTTTGCTGACGGTTTGGGGCCTGATGGAGTTCAAGGTTCTTAGGGCCCAGGGGCCCCAGTGGCTCAAATTGGTCGGCGCGGGCGGCCTATCCGTTTTTCTCTTTTGCCTGTTTTCACCCTGGTCCCTCTTGGACTTCCCGAAATTCATGGAATCGCAGAACTATGAGTGGGGTGTGGTTTCCATTGCGGATGCCTGTTATGTCCTTCAATTCAAAGATACTGCCCGATATTTTTACCAGTTGAGCAATCTGATAAAAGTAGAGCTCTGGTGGCCCTTGGGCTTGGCCGCAGTGCTGGGGATGTTATGGGTCTTTGGGAGCTTTGTCCGGGATTTGTTTCGTCCGAAAAACCAGGCGGCCCTACTGCCCCTGCCTTTTTCCACCAATAAGGGATGGAGTTTTTCTCTCGGTGACCTGTTAGTTCTTTCCTGGTTTATTCCTTATTTTGGCTTTATCGGTTCTTGGAATACCAAGTTTATCCGTTATATGGCCCCCCTAGTCCCCGCCTTTTGTATTTTCGCCTCAAGGCTTTTAACAGACATAGCCCAGCGGGCCAGCCGCCTTTCATTCGGCCGTTTCGTAAAACCCGCGCTTTGGACACTTGTGGTGGGATCCAGCCTTTTTTATTCCCTCGCCTATATGCATGTCTATACCCATCCCCATCCTTGGTTTGACGCTTCCGTTTGGATTTCTAAAAACATCCCCCAGGGGTCGGCGATCGCCTCCGACATGTTCGACGACGGCCTTCCGCAGGACCTGACACCCCAACAGGATTCACGCCTGGAAAAACCGGTTTATTCGGGCAATTACCGCCATGTCGACGTGGACGTCTATTCCCCCATGGGCGGCACGCTTTCGGACGATAACGACATTAAGAAAAACTATTACGCGGACACGCTTCAAAAAGCCGATTACATCAGTTTGGCTACGAAAAAACTTTGGTACACCTTGGTGGATGAAACGCCTGAATTCCGGCCCCGCGGATTCAATATGTATCCCGTTAGTTCCCGTTATTTCCGACTCTTGTGGGCGGGACTTTTGGGTTACAAGATGGTCGGCGAATTCCATAACTTCCCCAGCTTGTTCGGTTGGGAACATCCGGATGATATGTACGAGGAAACCTTTTCCGTTTATGACCATCCGAGGGTTTACATCTTCAAAAAGATCCAAGATGTGCCCAGGGATATAGTCATCAAATTGCTTAGTTCGGACGATTATGTCAAAGGCATCACACGCGACGAGATGTTGACCATCACACCTGAAAATGTGGGCACATTTATCGCCGATCGCAAGAAATACCTGGATGACCACGGGTTTTCAGCCCAGTTGGATGCACAGGCCCCCACAGCCACCGCCGTTGCAAGGCCCCAAGCTCCGCCGGCTTCCTTGGTGAAACCGGAACATCCGACCCGGGTCCCAACCGTAACGCCCCAGGCTCAACCGACGCCGGAAATAAAAGTCGAGGCTCCGAGTACCGTTCCGGCGTTGCCGAGCGCCCAAACCCTTCAAGCCCTCCAAGAGCTTTCAAAAAACCCGGTTGTTGAAAATAACGTCCAAGACTCAATGATTCTTCCGGAAGATGGCTTGGGTTACCAACTACGGGCCTGGTTTAGTTGGGTGATCGTTTTGATCCTTTTGGGATGGATGGCCCTTCCGCTGACCCTGCGGGTTTTATCGCCTTTTCCATCGGGGGCTTATTCTTTGAGTAAAATCCTGGGTTTTTTTGTTTTTGCCTGGGTCGTTTGGTTTTCAACCAGCATTCGAGTCAACCATTTTACTTTTGCTTCCTGCTGGGTTTGGTTCATCCTGCTGGTGGTTTTGGCCTTGTTGGGTTACTGGAGGGATGGTTCGACGATCAAAGCCGCTTATGCCAAATGGTCCAAAGCTTGGATGGTCCAGGAGTGTGCTTTTGCCGCAATGTTCCTTTTGTTTACCTTGATTAAGATTTATATACCGCACATTCACGACCCGGTGGGGGAGGGGTACAACGGCGGCGGGGAAGCGGGGATGGATTTTGGCTTCCTGGCTTCGGTCGTTCGCGGCGAAAGTTTTCCACCCCAAAACATGTGGATGGCCGGCCAACCGATCGGCTATTCGTTTTATTACGGACACCTGATGATGGGGGTCCTGACCAAATTTCTCGGGCTGGCCCCGGCCATCACCTACAATTTGGGTTTGATCACTCTTTTTGCCCTCGTTTTTTCAGGGGCTTTTGGATTGGCTTACGCGTTATCCGGCCGGTTGGTGAGCGGCTGGATCGCCGGTTTTTTATGCGCCGCCGCGGGAAATCCGGATGGCGCCAAACAAGTCATGGATGCCTTTCAACAATGTTTTGCCGCTGGAAATTTATCCCCTCTTTTCAACCACGTTTATGACTATTGGGGGCCCACCCGAGTGATTCCATTCGGGGGCAACTCGGGATCTACCATTAATGAATTTCCCTATTTCAGC
>JAJPJW010000083.1 GCA_021324075.1 Pseudomonadota bacterium
CCACGCCGCCCAGCAGGATGCCCTTGCCGCCCATGGAGCGCTCCAGGTATTTGGCGCCCTCCTGGATGGCCATCTTCCCCGCCACTTCGCTCATGGGGGTCAAGAGGGGATGTTCCCCCGAGGCCAGGCGCAGGGTCTCATAGGCGACGGCCACCGACCGGGTCCTGAGGATGGCGGCGGTCAGTTCCCGCGAGGCGGCGAAATGGAAATAGCAGAAGAGGATCTGCCCGGAGCGGATCAGGCGGTACTCGGAAGGCTGGGGTTCCTTGACCTTCACGACCATTTCGGCCCTGCGGAAAAGCTCCGTCCGGGAAACCATCCGGGCGCCCGCGCCCTTGAATTCGGCGTCCGAAATGCCGCTGCCCTGGCCCGCGCCCTTTTCAATGAAAACCGGGTGGCCGGCGGCCGCCAGTTCCTCCACCCCGCCCGGCACCATGCCCACGCGGTACTCGTTGTCTTTGATTTCCCTGGGTACGCCGATGATCAACCTTGCCTCCAATGAAAAAGACGATCCAATAAATTGGATCGTCTTATCCCAAATTCATCATTTTTCATTTTAAATTCTAAATGGTAGTTACTCTTTTATCCACTCCACCTTGCCGCTGTCCTTATGGTAGACGCAGCCCACGATCCTCAATTTGTCCGTTCTCTCCAATCCCCAAAGGATGGGGCTCTTCTGCCGGATGTCGTGCATCGTATTGAGGACGTTGGTCTTGACCACGGCCTCGATCAAGTCCGCCCCTTCCAGGGGCTTGCCGGTCTGGGCTTCCTGCGTGGTCCGAACCGCCTCGATCTCGGACACCGCCGGCTCGATCCGTTCATAAAGGGCCTTTTGGTTGAGGGAGCCCCATTGGTCTTCCGTGCGGGGGTTGGCGTGCTCGTCCATGGCTCCTTTGACGGCGGTGCAGTCCGTATGCCCCATCACCACCAGGACGCAGCAGTTCAAGTTGGTGGCGCCGTATTCCAGGCTGGCCAGGACCACCTTGTCCACCACGTTGCCGAAGGCGCGGTTGACGAAGAGGTCCCCAGGCTGGGTGTGGAAGACCGTCTCGGGCGTCACGTGGGAATCGGCGCAGCTGACCACCATGATCCGGGGGTCCTTGCCGTGCACCATGTTGGCCGCGTGACGCTTGTTCCCTGCGTTGAGCATCTTCAGGATATCGTCCTGTTCCTTCTTCAGGGCCTTGTCGGCCTTGGTGGTCTTCACGTCGCCGTAATCGTCCAGCAGGGCGCCGGTCCGGTCGGCGGCCCAAAGGGGCGTGGTCCCCAAAACGACGGCCAGGAGAAACCATTTCGGGTGAAGGATGCGCATGAAACCCTCCCATTCGTGATGAACAATAGGGATAAAGTATATTCTTTCTTAACCCTGTCGCACAACCTTTTGAGCGCCCGGCCCCCGTCTATCCATTCCTTTTTCCATCCGATATACTTTCACGATCATTCAACGGGGAGGCGGATTCATGGCCATGATGGAAATCAGCGTCATTCCTTTGGGCACGGGCAAGACCTCGGTCAGCGCCTATGTCGCCGACATCTTCAAGTACCTCCAAAAGCAAAAGGGCGTCCATTACGAACTCAACGGCATGGGCACCATCGTGACCGGCAAGGCCGGGACCCTTTTAAAACTGGCCGCCGCCATGCACCAATTGCCCTTTACCAAGGGGGCCAAACGGGTCTACACCATCATCAAGCTGGACGAGCGCAAGGACAAGGACCAACGCCCCATCGACAAGGTCGACGCGGTATTAAGGAAGCTTTAATCGGTTGCGTCCCGCCCGCCGCTGGATAAAATGTCGTTCCATTTCAACGAAGGAATGCCATGCTCGATCCCAAATACGTCCGTGAACACGAAGCCGAGGTCCGCAAGGCCCTGGAGGACTGCAAGTCCAAGGTGGACCTCTCCCTTTACCTGGACCTGGAGCGCCGCCGCCGCGACCTGACCGTTTCGGTCGACAAGCGCAAGGCCCGCCTCAACCAGGCCTCCGAGGAAATGGCCAAGATGAAGAAGGAGGGGAAGGACATCACCCCCTACCGCGCCAAGCTGCAGGAGCTTTCGGACGAGATCAAGGGGATGGACGGCGAGATCGCCGCCGTGGAGAAGGACTTCCACGAGGTGGAGCTCATGGTCTGCAACCTGCCCCACCCTTCCGTGCCCGTGGGCGGCGAGGAAGCCAACCAGGAGCTCCGAAAGGTCGGCGAGCCGCGCAAGTTCGACTTCAAGCCCAAGTCCCACGACGAACTGGGCACCGCCTTGGGGATATTGGATTTCGAAAAGGCCGCCAAGGTCTCCGGCGCGCGCTTCTTCAGCCTCTGGGGCGTCGGCGCCAAGCTGGAAAGGGCCCTGGTCAACTTCATGCTGGACCTGAATACCACCAAGGGTTACCAGGAAATGGTGGTGCCCCACCTGGTCAATTACGCCTCCATGTAAATGTCGGGCCAGTTCCCCAAATTCATCGAACAGGCCTTCGCCGTCGAGAAGGACGGTTTCTACCTGATCCCCACTTCCGAGGTCTCCCTGGCCAACCTGCACCGCTCTGAAACCTTCCCCGCCGGTTCCCTCCCCAAAAAGTACATGGCTTTCTCCCCCTGCTACCGCCGCGAGGCGGGCAGCTATGGCAAGGACACCAAGGGCCTGATCCGCCTGCACCAGTTCAACAAGGTCGAGCTCTTCCAGTTCGTGGAGCCGGACAAGAGCATGGAGGCCCTGGAACAACTGACGGCCGACGCCGAGGACATCCTCAAGAAACTGGGCCTGCCCTACCGGGTCGTCGTTTTGGCCACCGGCGACAAGAGCTTCTCCTCCACCAAGACCTATGACCTGGAGGTCTGGCTGCCCAGCCAGGACAGCTACCGGGAAATTTCCAGCTGCTCGAACTGCACCGACTTCCAGGCCCGCCGCGGGGGCATCAAGGTGAAGCGGGAAGGCGGCAAGCCCGAGCTGGTCCACACCCTCAACGGCTCCGGCCTGGCCGTGGGCCGCACCTGGCTGGCCATCCTGGAAAACTACCAGCAGGCCGACGGGTCCGTCGTGGTCCCCGAGGTTCTCCGGCCCTACCTGGGCGGCCTGGACGTGATAAAACCGGCCAAAAGCGTTTAACTCCTAATCGCGTTTCATGTCACTTCCCCCTCTGAAAGAGGGGGATTGAGGGGAAGTTAGCCTTTCTGGAATAACGGCTAATACCCCCTAACCCCCTTTTTCAAAGGGGGAATGGCTCTGAAAGAAGGTTTGCCGACAGCCGAAGTCCTTTCCCCCTCTATATTTACGGGCCCCTCTGGTACAATTGCCCTTCGACAACCCACCCCTTGAAGGAGCCGCCATGGCGGAAAAGACCGCGAAACCCCAAACCATCGAACCGAAAATGAGCAAGGCGGGCAAGATCACCCTGGGCGCCGGCGTGGGCGCCCTGGTGGCGGGTTATATGTTCCTGGCTGTGGGTTCCATGAACCTGGCACCGGTCCTCATCATCGGCGGCCTGGTGGCCATCGGCGTGGGCATCTACAACCTTTAGAAAGGCAGTTTTGAGTTCTGAGTTTTAAGTTCTGAGTGCCGGTTATTTTTGGATTCGTTGGTGAATCCGAAAATTCCATCAACCCAAAACTCAACACTCTTAACTCAACACTTGTTTCAGGTGTTCATGCAGCCCCAGTTGCCCCAGCTCATCCCCAGCGAAATTTGCCTCGATTGTCCTGTTTGCTGCCGCTTCCCCGAGAAGCAGGCGGCCCTCTCCCCTTTCTTCTTTCCCGAGGAAAGGGCACAAGCCGAGCAGTTAAAGCCGGAAGGTTCCTTTAGGGAGGCCGGGAAAGGCCTTCCTTCCAAGGCGCAGCTCGTGGCGTGCGGACACGGGTTCGCCTGTTCGTTCTTCAATCCTGAGGATCATACCTGCCAGGTTTATGAGGCCCGTCCCCTGGATTGTTCGATGTACCCCGCAGTGATCATGCACAGCCGGGATCATGGGAAAGTGGTGGTGGGGGCGGACATGAAATGTCCGGCCCTCAAGCGGCCTTCCGTGGCCGCCAGGTTGGGAAGTTATTTGGATTTGATTCAGCGATACTTGGAAAGCACAACCCTGTCGTCCTTCATTCGAAAATATCCTCAATTTATTAGCGAATTCCAGGAAGAGGTTGTGGAGGTGCGCGAGCTGTCGCTGGGAAAGGCGTAAAGAATGGTAGCAACTTTGCAGAAGTTGCAGCCCCCGCGCGCAATGCGGTGGGTGACGCGTTTGAGATGGATCACGATTTCGCTGGTGGTGCTGGCCGTGGTCGTCGGGTTTTTCCTCCGGGAGCATTGGTCGAAATATATCCTCGTGCCGATCATCCTGGGCTTTGCCGTCTGGGCTTTCAACGCCTACCGGCATAAGGGACGCATCGTGGGCGAAGGGTCGGAGGGCGAGGCCCTGACGGCCAGGACCCTCGACAACATGACGATGGAAAACGCCCGGGTGCTGCACTCGGTGCAGTTCGAGTCCGGCGACAAGCCGAGGGAACTGGACCATCTGCTGATCACCCCCGGGGCGCTTTTCGTCATCGAGACCAAGTACCTGAGGGGCCGCATCGCGGGGGAAGTCCTGGACCGCGAATGGACCCTGCACAAGAGGGCCCGCAAGACCCGCTCCCGCTACAAGCGCGGCTTTTACAACCCCCTGAAGCAGGTGGCCACCCAGATCTACCACCTGAGGAGCCATTTGGAAACCAACCTGGGCGAGCGCTGGGCGCACGAATGCTCCCAGATCTGGATCCAGGGCGTGGTGGTCTTCGCCCATCCGCAGGGCGACGCCTCCGCCGTGGTCAGCCACGAGCACGGCGTGGTGGACCTGGCCAACCTGACGCAGTACCTGCAAAACTACCGGCCTCCCTCCCGGGCGCATCGGCTCAGCTACGGCCTGCGCCGCGAGATCGCGCGGGTATTGACGGGGCAATAACTATTAGCCACAGATGCACACAGATGAACACAGATAAGAAGAAGGCCAAAATCCTGAATTCTTTGTTTTTTTCAAATCTGTGTGTATCTGCGTGCATCTGTGGCGATTTGGTTTTTTAGTCTTGTCGTTGATTCATCTGCCCCAGGCTGATTTTTTTGATTCGGTCGAACCCTTGGACGGGGCTTTGGAAAAAGCCTCGTCCTTTCTTTTTCCAGCGCCCTTCCTCTGCGTTTCCCTTCCCGCCCTGCTCATGTGGCAGGATGAATTCGCCTATGCGCTGGCCTCGAAGGGCCCCGCTTCCTATGTTGTGGCTCTCTACGACAAATACGTTTACTTGCCGGCGGCGCCCCGGCCCTTTACCCGCGAAACCCTGGCCACGGCCTTTGAATATATGGGCAAGGTGAACGGCCCGGGAAAGGGCGTGTCCCGCGTTGAGGGGCTTACCGAAGAACAGCGAAACCAGGCCGAAGCCTGGGGTTATGCCGTCCGTCCCACCCTCACCGAGTACCTCTACGACAAGGAGAAGATCGCCGGCGTCCACGGCGACCCCTACCGGGCCAAGCGGGCCGAGATCAACCACCTGGTAAAGGAAGAGGCATTGCTGCTGAGGCCCTACCGCGCCGGGGACCTCAAGGCCTGCGGGGAACTCTTCGAGCTTTGGAAGTCCCAGCGCCTGCCGGCGCTCAAGGGGCAGATGGGCGAGAGGATGCTCCTCGCCTCCCAAAAGGCCCATTTCCGGCTGCTGCACCAGGGGGAGGATTGGGGTGCGGAGGCCTGGGTGGTTTTTTTGGGCGACCGCCTGGCCGCCTATACGGTGGGCCTGCCGCTTTCCGACTCCACCTACGGCATCGTCCTGGAGGTTACGGACTTGACCGTCAAAGGCTTGTCCGCTTATATATTCGTCAATGTCTGCCGGCAGTTGGGGCGCAGTTCCTTTATCAACGCGGGGGACGCTGAAGGCCTCCCCCACCTGGCCGAATCGAAGGAACACTGGCACCCCGCCCAACGCCTGCAAGCCTACGCGGCCGATCCCGCGGGATCTTAGGGGAAAAACCATGAGCCGAATGAGGATGAAGTTCAAGAAGGACCATATAGACCGCCTGCACAAGCGCAAGGCGCCCGCCGTCTCGGCCAAGCCCCCCCGCGCCTACCCCCGCCACCGGGTGGACTGGCACGAGTACTTCATGAACATCGCCACCGAAGTGGCCACCCGTTCCACCTGCGACCGCAAGCACGTGGGCGCGGTCATCGTGCGCGACAAGACCATCCTTTCCACCGGCTACAACGGGTCGGTGCGGGGCCTGCCCCACTGCGACGACGCGGGCCACATGATGGAGGACGGCCATTGCGTGGCCACCATCCACGCCGAGGCCAACGCCATCATCCAGGCCGCCAAGAACGGCGTGCGGGTGGACGGCGCCGAGATCTACATCACCGCCTCCCCCTGCTGGAA
>JAJPJW010000095.1 GCA_021324075.1 Pseudomonadota bacterium
AAGGGCTCTTGTCCCCGTGACCTCTTCCAGCCGCTTCACCCTGCCGAACTATTGGGAGGATCAAAAGGATGGGGTGAACTACCAGGTACAAGTGGAAGTCCCTTCGACCGATGTCCAATCGGTTGAGGACCTAGAACGGGTTCCCATCCCGGTCAATACGGGGGCTTTGCCCCTTTCGGCCTTCGCCACGGTGAAACCGGGAACGGAAGTGGCCGAGTTCGACCGATACAACCTGGCCCGCATGGCTTCCGTACAGGGCAATTTGTATGGTCTGGACCTGGGCCACGCCGCCGGCATGGTGGATAAGATATTGGAACCCATCCACCAGACCCTGCCCAAAGGCGTCCAGGTTTGGGTCCGCGGTCAGATCGCCACCCTCAGCCAAATGACGGGTGGCTTGATGGCGGGACTGGCCTTCGCCATCGTGGTCATCCTCCTTCTTTTGGCGGGAAGCTTTGAGTCTTTTCCCATCGCCTTGATCGTCATTTCCAACGTGCCCGCCGTGCTGACGGGCGCCTTGTTCGTGCTTTTCCTCAGCGGATCCACGCTCAATATTGAGTCCTTCATGGGAACCATCATGTCGGTGGGCGTTTCGGTGGCCAATTCCATCCTCCTAGTGACCTTCGCGGACCTCACCCGCAGGGCAGGCGTCCATTCCTGGCAAGCGGCAGTCCATGGGGCCCAAAGCCGGCTGAGGCCGGTTTTGATGACCGCCATCGCCATGATCGTGGGCATGATTCCCATGGCCTTGGGGCTCTCCGATAGCGGCCAGCAGACCGCGCCCTTGGCCCGGGCCGTCATCGGGGGGTTGATGGGCTCGACCGTGACCACACTTCTCATCATGCCGGTCATTTACGCCCTTTGGCATCGGGACAAGCCGACTTACACGGCCTCCTTGGACCCGAACGATCACCATAGCGCCTATTACGAGGAGAACGCGAAATGAGAATATTCAAAAATGGCTGGTTCTTGTTTTTCTTGTCGTTCCTGCTGTCTTTCGCTTTTTTTGGCCAGGCCCGGGCTGCGGACCTGACCCTCGGCCAGGTGATGCGCCTGGTGGAAATAAACAGCCCCACCCTGCAGGCTGTCCAATCCCGTGAAAACGAAGCCCGGGAATTCTCCAGGGCCGCGGATTCAGGGTTTTACCCCAATTTGGGACTGGATGCCGTGGATTCCACGGGCTTTCCCGGCTCGGCCTCGGGTTTCGGCACTTCCGGCTTGGACAGTTTCCCGGGATTGGTGGCATCCCCTTACCGGCAAGGGGCGGCGGCGGGAGCTTACGCCAAATGGGATCTCCTTGATCTCTCGGTTTGGCATCAGTCGGCCGCGGCTCACTATGAATACGACGCCAGCCGGGAAAAGACCAAATTCCAGACCGAGCTGGTGGACGAGCAGGCCTTGAATCTTTACCTGACGGCCGTGCGCCAGAGGGGGGACCGGGACGCTTGGCAATCCCTCGCCGATGAATTGACGGGAATCCAGAACGTGGTCAACCGCTTCGTGCGCAACGGCCAATATTCGCCAGTGGCCGGTTATTTGCTCCAGGACCAGTTGGCTGACGCCAGCCTCAAGGCCTCGGATTTCAACCGGCAATACCAAGCCAGCCTGGAGCGCTTGGCCCTGCTGACGGGGCTGGAAGCCAAGTCCATTTCTTGCCCCGCTCCCTCGGCCATTTCGGAAACGGGCTTGGCCGACCTAACCGCGCCGGGTGTCAACCCCTTGGTGGCGGGTGCGGAATTGGAAACCAAATCCTCCAACGAAACGGCAGCCCAATATTCGGCCGAGAACCTTCCGGTTTTGGAGGTGGCGGGTGGCGCCGGATACCTGAGCGACACCCGTTTGGTAAGCGCCCAGGATTATTCCTTGTTCGTGGGAGTGAGCCTGCCGATCTTCGAGGGCTTCCGGATCGACGCCCAGGAAAAGGCAGCCCGCTCCGAAACCCAGGCCCGCCAAGCCGAGGTTTCAGCGGATCAACTGTACTTAAGCGACCTTAATGTCCGCTACCTGGAAGAAATGGAAGAAGCCCGGGAAGACCTTTCGACGCTGGCTGGCGAGCAAGAGCGCGCCCAAAAGGCCGTTGACTTGGCACGCCAGCGGTATCTTACTTTCTTGGGCCCCTTGTCGGACCTTCAGCAGGCCCTCAAGGACATGGTCAACGTGGGTGTTGAAACTTCCGACGCCAAAACCCGCTTGTTATCGGCCGTGGGAGAGAAATACCTGCTGGCGGGTGGAACATCGGAAGCGATCAAATGACCGGTTTTAAGGGCCTCGAGAATCATTTTGTGGCCTTGATACGTCTAAATAATTGAGAGAAGCAATGGAAGGCCGAAAAGGGAGAGGGCCTTTCCAGCCCTGGAGGTTGTGGCATGAGAAAAACATTGTTTACCTTGGCGATCCTGGCCCTAGTCCCCTGCGCGGTGGCCTGGGGTAGGAATGAAGGCCTTTCGAATGGAGGCGGGGGAGGCAACCGGGGAGGCGGTGGTGGGTGGAGCGGTGGCGGAAACGGTGGAGGCCGTGATGGCGGGGGCGGCGGTTGGAATGGCGGCGGAAACTCCGCCAACAGTTCCAACGACAATTCGGACAACTACCATAGCCATTCCGGGGGCAGAGGGAATTGGAGCGGGACCACTTCCGCCCGCCCGTCCTACCGGGGTGGCTGGAGCCACGGTAACTCCATCCATTCCTATAACCGTTCCGGGGGCTACAACACCTACCACTCTGGCAACGGGTGGAACCAAGGCGTCCACCATTTCAATCGCAACTACGGCAGCTTGGGAACGAACCGCACTTCCGGCGGTTTTAACCACAGTTTCGTCCATTCTTCGGCCATTCCCCAAAACCTCCGGAATATGGGTATCACCCATGTACCCCAACCCCTGACGTCCAGGGTTTTCTTGCCAAACGGTTTTCAACGTCAAAACCCCGGCTTGCCGAATCATGGGCCAGGGGGGCAGGCATTCCATCCGGCGACCGTTTCTCCCGGCCACATGAATAATGCATCGGTGCGGACCCGGATGTCCGCCATCGCGGGGAATCGAACTTTTATGGCCAAGGTGGCCGCCACGACTCCCAACGGGGCCCTGCGGAACCATTATTACTGGCATAACTGGAACGGCTTCAACTATTGCAACTACTTCGACGGTTACGGATGCTCGTGGTATGGCTGGAATTGCGGCGCGGGATTCTTTTGGACGCAATACTATTGCGGCAATTGGTGGTGGTACGACCCCTGGTGGGGCAACTGGTGCTGGTGGGATAACGGCAATTGGTGGTGGGAGAACCCAGCGACTACGACGGTTTACGTCTACAACAATGGGTCCTACGCGTCGACGGATTCAAATGCCGCCGCCAATGCCAACAACAATTCCACGGCTTATAGCCCGGACGATT
>JAJPJW010000042.1 GCA_021324075.1 Pseudomonadota bacterium
AGATGCAGCAGCGGATGATCATGACTCCGATGCTGCAGCAGGCCATGAAGATCCTCCAGCTTTCCACCCTCGAATTGAAGGAGTGGGTGGAAAAGGAGATCGAAGAGAACCCGGTCCTCGAAGAAGAAAACGAAGAAGCGGCCGCCGAAACCGCCGACAAGACCTCCCCCACCGAACCCGCGACCTCCTCCCCGGAGGAGAACCCCAACCCCGACAGCGACAAACTCTTGGAACTGGCCCGGGAGCGCCACCAAACCGACCTGGTTGAGCATATGAAGGAAGGCGACCGCTTTGACGCGGAAACCTGGAACCTCTACCGGGAGTCGGAAGAATACGGGGGAGAGGGAGAAGGGTCCTACGGCGGGCGGGAAAGCACGGACGCCGACCAGGAGAAACGGGACTTCATGGAGGCCTCCATGACCCGTGCCCAAACCCTTGCCGAAAGCCTGGAATGGCAGCTGCTCCTGGTGGCCAAGGATGAGCAGGAAAAAAGCCTGGGCAAGGTTTTGATCGGCAACCTGGATGAAAACGGTTACTTGACCGACCCGCTGGAAGAAATCGCCGCCTCCCAGAGCACCACCCCCCAAGAGTTGGAACGGGTGCTGCACTTGATTCAAACCTTCGACCCCACGGGCGTGGGGGCCCGCAATTTAAGGGAGTGCCTCCTCCTCCAATTGGAAAATAAGACCGGGGAAACGGCCCGGAAAGCCTACCAACTGGTCCACGATCATTTTGAGGACATGGAAAAACGGAGGTACCCGGCCATTACCAAGGCCCTCCAATGCAGCGACGAGCAGCTGCGCGAGGTTCTGGCCTTTATCGCCGGCCTGGAACCCAAACCCGGCCGGTCCTTCCAGGAGGGCGATACCAAATACATCACTCCCGACGTCTATGTGCGCAAGATCGAGGGGGAGTATGTGGTGGTCCTTAACGACGAGCCGGTCCCCAAACTGAGGATTTCCTCCTATTACCGGCGGCTCCTCAAGGATCCCAAGGCCCTGGACGGGAAGGAGACCAAGAAGTTCCTGGAAAACAAGATCCAATCCGCGCTCTGGCTCATCAAGAACATCGAACAGCGCCGCAAGACCATCTACCGCGTGACCGAGGCCATTTTCCGCATCCAGCGGGACTTCCTGGAGATCGGCATCAGCGCTTTGAAGCCCCTCACCTTGAAGCAGGTGGCCGACATGATCGGCATGCACGAGTCCACAGTGAGCCGGGTAACCACCCACAAATACGTGCAGACCCCGCGGGGGCTCTTCGAGCTGAAATTCTTCTTTACGAGCGGCCTGGAATCTGTGGACGGCATGGACGTTTCCTCCCTTTCGGTCAAGGAAAAGATCAAGGAAATGGTGGCCCAGGAACCTCCCCAAAAGCCCCACTCGGACCAGAAGATCATGCAGATGCTCAACAGCCAGGGGCTCAATATCGCCCGCCGCACCATTGCCAAGTACCGCGAGGAACTCAAGATCCCCTCCGCCTCCCAAAGGCGAAAGTTGTAGGCTTCCGGAGTAGAACTGTCAGGTTGATTCGTTTTTTATCCTTTCGAGGTGGAGTTAAGGAGGGAATGACGCAAAGCAGTCGGCTTTCGATTCAAAAGGCATAACGGATGGTCGGGGAAAGCCAGGGCCTAATTGACTTCCCTCTTTCGGGTGTTAGAATAACAGCTCTTTTGGCGGCTTCGGGCCGCCTGGAAGGGCGTCCCAGTTTTTCCATTGAGTTTTATAAGGAAAACTGGGCAAGTGCCAATTTCCTTTTGATGTTTGGTCCAAAAGAAAAATTGGCGGAAGGAGCCCAGCCATGTTTACTCCCGCTTCCACAGGAACACCGATGAAGGTGCACATCACCAGCCGCCACCAGGCCTTGACGGAGGGCCTCCGGACCCATATCGAAGACAAGATCAAGCGCGTGGAAAGGTACCTTGGCAAGATCAAGGAAGCTCACGTGGTGTTGAACTTTGAGAGCAAGATGCACATTTGCGAAGTCACTTTGAGCGCGAAGAACCTGAAGTTGAGCGCCAAGGCCTCCTCCCACGACATGTACCAGTCCATCGACGTCTCCCTGAAGCGGCTGGAAAAACAAGCCCATAAACAGAAGGATAAAAGGGTCGAACGCCACCGCACGGGCGGCTCCAAGGTGATGGAATCGGTCATGCACGGCCTGATCCCCACCCCGGTGGAAGGGGACGGGGTCACGGTGGTGCGTTCGAGAAAATACGCCGTCAAGCCGATGACCGTCGAGGAAGCCGCAATGCAGCTTTCCTCCTCCAAGGACGAGTTTTTGGTCTTCTCCAACGCGGAGACGGACCGCACCAGCGTGGTTTACAAGCGCAAGGACAACCACATCGGGCTCATCGAGCCCGGCTATTAAGGGAAGCAGGGTTTTTAACTACTAAATCGCCAGGGGGTTGGTTTATGCAGATCATGGATTTTCTGTCCGCGGACGCCATCAAGATGTCCCTGGAGTCCAAGACGAAGAAGGACGCCATCAAGGAACTCGTGGAACTGCTGGTCAAGTCGGGCAAGGTGAAGGACAAGAAAAAAATGCTCCAGACCCTCATGGAACGCGAGGAACTGGGCTCCACCGGCATCGGGCAGGGCATTGCCATCCCCCACGGCAAGTCCGACACGGTCGGCGACCTGGCGGCCGCCTTCGGCCTTTCGGCCGACGGCATCAGCTTCGATTCCCTGGACGGGGAACCGGTCAACATCTTCTTCCTTTTAGTGGCCCCGGAGGGCGCGGCAGGCGCCCATTTGAAGGCCCTGGCCCGTATCTCCAGCCTGCTCAAGGACAAATACTTCCGCAAATCGCTCCTGTCGGCCAAGACGCCCGAAGACGTGGTGAAGATCATCCAGGAAGAAGAAAAACTCAAGCACTGAGGGTTTTTCCACCTAAGGGACCGGCAAGGCCAAAACCATGAAGAAAATTTCCGTGGAGTCCTTTTTTCAACAGGCCAAGGAAAGGCTCCGCCTTTCCCCCCTGGTGGAAGAGGGGATGACCAACCGGTTCATCGTCAGCGTGGACATCAACCGCATGGGGATGGCCCTGACCGGCTACCTCAAATGGTTCCCCTACGAGCGTCTGCAGATCCTGGGCAAGACCGAAATCCACTTCCTGCGCACCCTCAAACCCCCCCAGCGCAAGAAGATCCTCAAGACCCTGCTGTCCCACCGGCTGCCCTGCATCGTGGTAACCCACAAGATGAAGCCGCCCGCCGACCTGGTGGCGGAGGCCCAGAAGCACCAGATCCCCCTCTTCACCACCCCGACGCCCACCACCAAGTTCGTCTCCGAAATTTCAGTCTACCTGGAGGAGGAATTCGCGCCCGAAACCACCATCCACGGCACCCTGATGGACGTCTACGGCGTGGGTATCCTCATCCTGGGTGACTCGGGCATCGGCAAGAGCGAATGCGCGCTGGACCTGGTGGAACGCAGCCACCGGCTGGTGGCCGACGACCTGGTCTACATCAAGCGCCTGGCCAACCGCATCCTGATGGGCTCACGCTCGGAAATCATCAAGCACCACATGGAAATCCGGGGCCTGGGCATCATCAATATCGAGAGCCTCTTCGGCGTCGGCGCCATCCGGGACAAAAAGCGAATCGAACTGGTCATCCGGCTTGAAGAATGGGACAACCAGAAAGAATACGACCGGCTGGGCCTGACCCCCTCCACCCACAAGATTTTCGACGTGGAAATCCCGATGTTCCTCATCCCGGTGAGGCCGGGGCGGAACCTGGCGGTCATCATCGAGGTGGCGGCCATGAACCACCGGCTCATGAAGCTCGGTTATTTTACGGCCCAGGAATTCGCCGACCGTGTCACCCGCATGATGGCCGAGGAAACCTCCCGGCCCTCCGCCACCCGGCCCAAGGGAAAAAAATAATGCCGGCGTTCCGCTGGCTCTATCCCGGCTTGCAACTTAAGCGGTGGATCATCCTCATTGTTTTTTCCGTTCTGGTCCTCTACGTGGGGTTTTCCGGCGTCATCAGCCCCCACACGGGCGGCATCCACCTGCGCCCGCCCCTGGTCGTTGAAATGGAAGACCACCTCAAGCACCTTAAGTTCGTCGACTTTTTGCTGATGGCCATCGCCATTTGGGGGATTATTTTCGCCATCCGGCGGATGATGTACGCGGTCCTTACCGTCTACGCCCCCAACCGTGAAAAGGAGTTCATCGACAAGGCTTACCAGCGGATCCGCCTGAAGCGCGGGCCCCGCATCGTGGCCGTGGGGGGCGGCACGGGCCTGCCCAACGTCCTCTCCAGCCTGAAGCACTACACCAGCAACCTCACCGCGGTGGTGACGGTGGCCGACGACGGCGGCAGTTCGGGCCGCCTTCGGCGCGACTTCGGAACCCCCCCGCCGGGGGACATCCGCAACTGTATCGTGGCGCTTTCCGACCAGGAAACCCTCCTGAAAGACCTGTTCCAGTACCGCTTCAAGGGCCACGGCGACCTGAAGGGGCACAGCTTCGGAAACCTCTTCATCACCGTCATGAAGGAAATCACCGGCGATTTCGGCCGTGCCGTCGAGGAATCCAGCCGCGTGCTGGCCACCCGGGGCACGGTAATGCCCGTCACCTTCGATGACATGACCCTCCAAGCGAAGCTCAAGAGCGGGAAGGTCGTGACCGGGGAGTCCCTGATCCCCTTGGA
The DNA here is from genome assembly GCA_021324075.1 of Pseudomonadota bacterium. GTDB lineage: Bacteria > Oederibacteriota > Muellerivitia > Muellerivitales > Muellerivitaceae > JAJPJW01. The sequence goes on from JAJPJW010000042.1 coordinate 4,661, forward strand.
GAAATCGCCGATCGACCGGCTTTTCCTGAAGGAAAAACAGATCAAACCCAACAAGGAAGTCCTCAAGGCCATCCTGGAAGCGGATGCCATTGTCTTGGGCCCGGGAAGCCTCTATACCAGCGTCATTCCCAATCTGCTGATCCCCCAGGTGGCGGAAACCATCGCCCTGTCGCGGGCCGTCAAGATTTACGTGTGCAATGTCATGACCCAGCCCGGCGAAACCGACCATTTCACGGTTTCGGACCACGTGCGGGCCCTCTTGAAGCACACCGGGCCGAATTTTATTCATTATGTAATCGCTAATAAGGAAAAGGTCCCCCAAAAACTCCTGTCCCGCTACGAAGCCCACGGACAGGAGCCCGTACCCGTGGATGAAGACGCCGTCAAGGAAGCGGGGGTCCAGTTGGTCAAAGTGAACCTCCTCTACCAGGAGGATTATGTCCGCCACAGCCCGGAAAAACTGGGGAAGGCCATCATCCGGCTGTTGGTGGGATACCCCCTCCGGGCGTAAATTCCACGCTAATCCGGGGAAAGCGGCCCTCTAAAAGCATTGATAAAGCCCCCTGCTGCCTTTAACCTCTGGGGGATGAAAAAAACAGCCTTTTTCCGGAGGAAACCGCATCCAATGATCGGCGTCATCGTGGCCACCCATGGCGAATTCGGCAACCACCTTCTTTCCACCCTCAAAATGATCCTGGGGGAACCGGAAAAAATGGCCTCCATCGCCCTTCTTCCCGCGGATTCGATGGAAATTTTCGAGGGAAAAATGGGCCAGGCCGTGAAGGAAGTGGACCCCCAAGGGACCGGAACCCTGGTTTTGGTGGATATGCTGGGCGGTACCCCCTTCAACGTGGCCCTGCGGATGGCCCAGGAAAAGCCCTTAAAGGTCGTGACAGGGGTCAACCTGCCCATGCTGATCAAGATCGCCTCCCACCGGGAGGAGACGGACCTGGACGGGTTCCTGGCCGAGATCCAAAAGGCCACACGCGAGAGCATCATTACGTCGGCCGAGCTTTTGAAGAAAAACAGTTAGGGCGGGACGGAGAACGGCATGAACATCCAACTGATCCGAATCGACGACCGGCTGATCCACGGGCAGGTGGTGGTGGGCTGGGTCAAGGCCCTAGGCATCGAGCGCCTGGTGGTGGTCAACGACGGCATCGCCAAGAATTCCATGCAGAAGACCCTCATGGAAATGGCCGTGCCTTCCGGCCTCAAGGTGAGCTTTTTCACGGTGGAGGAAGCGGCCAAGAACTGCAATGCCAGCGAAACCCACGAGAAGAGCCTGCTTTTATTCTCCAACCCGGTGGACGTACTGGAATTCCGCCGCAGGGGCGGGGTCCTCAATTCGGTCAACGTGGGCGGAATGCATTATTGCGACGGCAAGCAGCAGGTCAGCAAGACGGTCTGCGTCAACGGGGAGGATATCGAAGCCTTCCGGGAACTCAAGAAGCAGGGGGTCGAGCTGGAGGTCCGGGCCGTGCCGGGCGACGTGCGGGAACCCCTGGAGAAATACCTGACACAGTTGAAAAACAACCCCTAAAGGCCCATCCATGAAAACCCTCACCTTTATTTTCGGCGTCCATAACCACCAGCCTGTGGGCAACTTCAGCCAGGTTTTCGAGGCCCTTTACCAGCAGGCCTACGAGCCCTTCCTCCACATCCTGCGGCGGCACCCCAAGGTGAAGTGCGCTTTCCACGTGACCGGGCCCCTCCTGGAATGGATGGAGCAATACCGCCCCGATTACTTCCGCCTTCTGAAGGAGATGGCGCAAAAGGGACAGATCGAGTTTTTCACCGGTGGAATGTACGAACCAATCCTGGCCATCCTGCCCGACCGCGACAAGGCGGGCCAGATGAACATGATGAGCGACTATTTACGCAGCCGCTTCAAGGTGGAGCCCCAAGGCATGTGGACCGCCGAGCGGGTCTGGGAGCCCCACCTGACCAAGAACCTGGCCGAAGCGGGGGTGAAATACCTGGTCATGGACGACGCCCATTTCAAGGCGGCGGGCCTGAAGGAAGAGGA
>JAJPJW010000218.1 GCA_021324075.1 Pseudomonadota bacterium
AGGAAGGGGACCTGTTCCTCTTCGGCGCGGACAACGTGGATGTGGTCAACGAATCCCTGGGCGCCCTACGGGTGGAGATTGCCCGTCGCAAGGGCCTGATCGAAAAGGGCCCGAAGTGGGCCTTCTGCTGGGTGGTGGACATCCCCATGTTCGGCAAGGACGAGAAGGGACGGATCTTCTCGATGAACCACCCTTTCACCTCCCCCAAGGAAGCGGACGTGAAACTGCTGGATACGGACCCCATGAAGGCCCTGTCGAAGGGCTATGACCTGGTCTTGAACGGCTTTGAGTTGGGCGGCGGGAGCATCCGTATCCACGACACGGAGCTCCAGTCGAAGATCTTCAAGATTTTGGAAATATCCCCCGAAAAGGCCGAGGAACGTTTCGGCTTCCTTTTGAAAGCCCTCTCCTACGGGGCCCCGCCCCACGGCGGCATGGCCTTCGGCTTGGACCGGGTGGTCATGCTCTTGGCCGGGACCTCCAACATCCGGGAAGTCATCGCTTTCCCCAAGACGGCCAAGGCCACGGACCTGATGACGGGTTCGCCTTCCGAAATTGACCCCGAATTGATCAAGGACCTGAAGATCAAGATCGAATTGGAAGACCTGACTTAAACCAGGCCTAAAGTCGAATCCCGAAGAACGACTGTTTTTGCCACAGATAAATGGGATGCACACAGATAAGTCTTTTGATTCTTCAAGACTTTAGCCATCCCATTAATCCCATGCATCTGTGGCTAAATGGTTTCAGTTGTTGGCTTTGAAATGAAAAAGTTCGCAGTGGTAGGAGCCCTTGGGGTGCTTAAAGGACTTCGGCAACCAGCCGTCTTCCATCAACTTTCTTCCTGATGCCTTCAATCCCAGTTCCTTGATTTCGTAGGTCTGGTTCGCTTTTAAACCTTTCAACTTTATACCCGTCTGCTTTTCCCCCTTCCGGGGCGGGGTAACCTGGAACATGAACAGAAGGGCTTCCTTTTGGTCGGGGCTCACGAAGATCCAGGAGGCCCGATTGGAATGGTGGGGGTTCTCCAACCGGTAGAAATCCCCGAATTGAATGATGGGCCGGATTTCCTTATAGAGCCGGATGTAGTCCGCCAGTTCCTTGCGCTCCGAGGGCTTCCACTTGGTGATGTCCGCTTCCACCCCAAAGTTGCCCGACATGGCCACCAGCGCCCTCCATTTGAGGGACATGGAGCGGTGGGTGATGTGGTTGGGCACGCTGGAGATGTGGGCCCCCATGACCAGGGGGGGATAGGCGAAACTGGTGGCGTATTGGATGAAGATCCGGTCCAGGCCGTCGGTGTTGTCCGAGGTCCAAATCTGGGGGTGGTAGTGAAGCACTCCCAGGTCAAAGCGCGCCCCGCCGCCCGAACAGCCCTCAAAAAGCACTTTGGGGAAGCGCTGGTTGAGGCGGGCCATCAGGTCGTAGACACCCATTAAATAACGAAAATAAAGTTCGCCTTGCCGGTTGGGCGTGAGGATTTCATTGCCCACCTCGGAAAGGGAACGGTTCATATCCCATTTCACGTAATCTACCCGGGCTTCCTCCAGGGCCTTGCCGATGGTCCCGAAAAGGTAGTCCCGGACCTCCGGGCGGCTCATGTCCAGCACCAACTGGCTGCGGGCCATGCGGCGACGGCGTCCCGGCGCATGCAGGCACCAATCGGGGTGTTTTTGGTACAAGAGGCTCTTGGGGGAGACCATCTCGGGCTCGATCCAAAGGCCGAATTTCAGGCCCAATCCATGGATGTCGTCCGAAAGACCCCGAAGGCCCTTGGGCAGCTTGCGCTTGTCCACGAACCAGTCGCCCAGGGAAGTGGTGTCGTCGTCCCGCCTGCCGAACCAGCCGTCGTCCAGCACGAAGAGTTCCAGGCCCGCTTCCTTGCCCGCACGGGCGATTTGGAGCAGTTTGTCGTGGTTGAACTTGAAATAGGTGGCTTCCCAATTGTTGAGCAACATGGGCCGGGGGCGGGACTGCCAAAAGCCGCCGACGACCCTTTCGCGGACGAAGCGATGGAGGTTGAAGCTCAAGCCTGAAAAACCGGAAGCGGAATAAGCCATAACGCATTCGGGGGAAACAAAGGCCTTGCCCGGGGCCAGGCTCCATTTGAAATTGAAATCATTCAGCCCGGCATTGATCCGGAGGGTCTGGTCGCGGAAAAGCTCGGCTTCGATCAGCCAATTGCCGCTGGTGGCCAGGGCGAAACCATAAACTTCCCCCCTTTCCTCGTCCGCCTCACCCGGAGTGACCAGGGCGAAAGGATTCATTTCATGGGAAGAGATGCCCCGGCGGCTTTCCAGGCGAAGGGTGCCTTCCTGGAGCGCGGCTTCCTTCATTTGTCGTTCCTTGGCCCAGCGGCCGGGGAAGCGCACCAGGCGCCAGGGTGCCGGCGGCAGGTCCAGGCTGGCACTGGCGAGTTTCAGGATGGAGAGGGCCCTCGAACCGCGGTTGCGCAGGATCGTCCGCCGGACCAGGATGTTCCTTTGGGGATAAAGGGTGTAATAAAGGTCCAGTTCCAGCTTGTGGAGCTTGTCCTTCAAAATGATTTTGAGGGTTTGGGCCTGGTCGGCTTCCTCCGCCCGGGAAGAGGGCCCCGGCCCGAAATCGGGCTTGCCGGGAAGGATTTGGAAGGAATCGTAGAGGAATTCGCTGATGCGGTAACCGTCCGCATGTTCCAACTGGAAGGCGGGGGTCCGCAGGTCGTTGTGCCCGAAGTCCGGAAACTCCCGGCGTTGGAATTCCCGGCTGACATGGTGCTCGGTCTCGACGGCCCTTTTCTTCCATTCGCCCAGGAGTTTTTTCAAAGCGGCGGTGGAAAGGGGCTTGCCCCAGTGAAGGTGGTGGAGGTCGCCGTTGGGGGAGACGCCTAAGAGGTAAGTGAATCCGTCGCCTTCCAGTTGGAAGCAACCTTGGGTTTTATCGAAGGTGATCATGGGGGCCGATTTTAACAGTAGGAAGGGCCGCCGTTGAAAACTCTTTTAACTTCGGCCCAAATTCCCCCCTTGGGGCGGCTTTGTGCTCCTTGACGGGTCCTGCAATTGTTTTCATAATGTTTTTGCAAGTGGCTGAAACCACTCCCCGGCGAAGCTGTTTCTCGAAGAACCGGGGTGAAAGAGGCTATCGGTGAAGCGATCCCTGCAGTTCCTTCTTTTGGCCGCCTTGATCTCCGGAATGCTTTCGGCGGGTTGCGCGACGAACCGCATTGAAGGCAACGAAATCCCCGAACAGCCCCAGGCCAACGACGCGGTGGTTCCGCCCCCGCAGGTGGCGGCGGCCCCGCCCGCAGTCCCGACGCCCGCGCCCACGGTGGCCCCGCCCCCGGCTCCCCCGGAGGAACCGACGGCCGCCCCCACAGCCGAAGCCCCTCCGCCCGCCCCGCCGGCGGAAGTTGAGGCCCCGCCTACGCCGGAGCCGACGCCCCAACCGACGGAGGCCCCCGCGGTGAATCCCTGTAACAAGTACATCGTCGTCAGGGGCGACACCCTTTGGGACATCTCGGGCTCCAACAGCGGCTATCACGACAATTTCCTGTGGCCCCTCATCTTCAAGGCCAACCGGGACCAGATCGTGGACCCGGACCTGATCTACCCCAAGCAGGAATTTTGCATCAAGCAGGATTTTTCGGACCTGGAGATCCAGAAGGCGCACAAGGATGCGGTGGATACGCCCGTCTACGTGCCGCACACCAAGCCCCGCGAAACCCTGCCCTTGAATTATTTTTGAGGCAAAACCGGGGCTTTTTCGCCCCTGTGGATGGACAAAGTGCTCCCTTTTCTTATCTTCAAAGGAAAGGGAGCTTTTTTTTACCCGTTGTTAACAAGCCCGGGCTAGCCGGGTGATTACATAGTTCACCCTTGGAGGAACCCTTGGCACAGGCCGTCAGCCGTCGCATTACTTTGGAAGACCAGCAGGAATGCCTGCGGCTTTTCGGGGAGAAGGACCATACCCTGAAGCTGCTGCGGGATTCCTTCGCGGTGACCCTGGTGGCGCGGGGCAACGAGATCATCCTTTCGGGCGAGCCCGTGGAGGTTTCCCATGCCGGCCAGGTCATCGACCGGCTCCGCGACCATTTGAAGAAGGGGAATGAAGGTTATTTGCCGACGGGCGCGGTCAAGAAAATGATCGCCGAGACCAAGGGCGGCAAAAGCCCCGAAGAAGGGGAAACCCACGAGACCATCATCCTTTCTTCCCATAAGAAACCCATCCACGCCCGTTCGGCCAACCAGCAACGCTACGTCGAAGCCATCCGCAACAACGATATCGTCTTCGGCATCGGCCCG
>JAJPJW010000034.1 GCA_021324075.1 Pseudomonadota bacterium
ATAGGCCACCAGGTTGGTCGTATAGACCCTCTGGAGCCCCAGGGCCTTGCCCTTGTCGTCGGGGCCGGATTTCCAGAGGTCGGCCAGGTCCTTCTCGATGGATTGGGCTGAGACGGTCATTCAACACCCCTTTAAACCAGTTCACAGCTCACAGTTAACAGTTGGCAGCAAGGCTGTGGTCGGAGGTTGAAGCAGTTGCCGCGAACTGTGAACCGTGACCTGCCGGCTGCTTTTAGAGCCTTCTCCACTTGCGCCAGGGTTTTTCCAGCAGTTGGTCGGCCGCCGCCGGGCCCCAGCTGCCCGCTTCGTAATTGGGGAAATCGCCCTCGGGCTGGGTGTTCTCGAAATGGTTCAGGACCGGCATCAGGGCTTCCCAGGCCGCCTCGGTCTCGTCGCCGCGGATGAAGAGGGTGGCGTCCCCCAGCATGCAGTCCAGCAGCAGGCGTTCGTAGGCCTCGGAAGTGCCCTCGGCGAAGGTGGTCCCGTAACGGAAATCCATGTTCACGGTCTTGGGTTCCAGGGTCATGCCCGGCACCTTGGTCTCGAACTTCAGCGTGATCCCCTCGTCGGGCTGGATGCGCACCACCAGCACGTTGGGCGAGAGGTCGGTGGTGTTGCTCTTGAAGAGCAGGTTGGGGGGTTCCTTGAACTGGATGGCCACTTCGGTGGCCCGCTTGGGAAGGCGCTTGCCCGACCGCAGCAGGAAGGGCACGCCGTGCCAGCGCCAGGTGTCGAGGAACACCTTGATGGCCGCATAGGTGGGGGTGATGGACCTGGGGTTGACCCCTTCTTCCTGCCGGTAGCCCGGCACCTTTTCCCCCGCCAGGAAGCCCGGGCCGTATTGGCCCCGCACCGCCACGTGGGAGAGGTTGCGCTGGTCGAAGGGGCGCATGGCCTTCAGGATCTTCAGTTTCTCGTCCCGGATGGCGTTGGCCTCGTAGGTGACCGGCGGCTCCATGGCGATCATGCACATGACCTGGAAGAGGTGGTTCTGGAACATGTCGCGCAGGATGCCCGAGCTTTCGTAATAGCCCGCCCGGCTGCCCACCCCCAGGTCCTCCGAGGCCGTGATCTGCACGTGGTCCACGTGGCGCCGGTCCCAGATGGGCTCGAAGATGGAATTGGCGAAGCGCATGACCAACAGGTTCTGCACCGTTTCCTTGCCCAGGTAGTGGTCGATGCGGTAGATCTGGTTTTCCCTGAAGACTTCCTTCACCTTGACGTTGAGTTCCTTGGCCGACTCCAGGTTGTGGCCGAAGGGCTTCTCGATGACGATGCGGGAATAGCCCTTTTCCTCCCGGCTCAGGCCCACCGCCCCCAGGTTGGAGATGATGGCCTCGAAGACGTTGGGCGGGGTGGAAAGGTAGAAGATGCGGTTGCAGGAAGTGCCGTTTTCCTCGTCCAGCTGGTTGAGCATCTTGGAGAGGTTCTGGTAGGCCGCCGGGTCGTCGTAGCCGCCCGCCAGGTAATGGAAGTTCTGCGAGAAGCTGTCCCAAAGGGAGTCGGACAACTGGGGCTTGCTCTGCTTCAAGGATTCCTTCAGGTGCTTCTTGAAATCCTCGTCGCTCATCTTGGAGCGGGAAATGCCCACCAGGTTGAAGGAGGCCGGCAGCATGTGCTTCTCGAAAAGGTCGTAGAGGGCCGGCACCAGCTTGCGGTGGGTCAGGTCGCCGGAGGCGCCGTAGATGACCAGGCTGCAGGGTTCGGGAACGCGGTCGCTGAAGAGCCCCTGACGGAGCGGGTTTTCCAAAAGCACGGGACTGGCGATGGCCATAGGAAACCTCGGGAAAAAAGATCGGTTAAGGCGCTTTATTTTAGCGGATTATTTGAACCGAGCCTTGTAATTATTTCAACCCCGCCCGAGACTTGGGAATCAAAGGGTTTCAGGAAAAACCAAAATAGTTGACAGCTAACCGCCGACGGTCGACGGCAAAGTAAAAGGCTTTATCCGAACGTTCCGTCGGCGGTGGATTGCCGACTATCGACCAGGCTTCGAGGTGTGGAGTGGCGGATTTCAAAAGGAAGGTGGCGGAAAACGTCGAAGGGGAGTTTTTTGTCGATTCCACCTGCATCGATTGCGACACTTGCCGCCAATTGGCCCCTTCCGTTTTCGAGGACGCCGGGAACACCTCCTACGTGCAGTACCAGCCCCAAACACCCCCGGAGACCCGCGCCGCCCTCCAGGCCCTGGTCGCCTGCCCCACCGGTTCGATCGGCACCGTCCACAAAAACCAATCGGCCGAAGCCATGGACGACTTCCCGCTGGAAATTGAAAACGGCGTTTTTTACTGCGGCTTCAACTCCCCCAAATCCTTCGGCGGCAACAGTTATTTCATCCGGCACCCGGAGGGCAACTGGCTGGTGGATTCCCCCAAGTTCCTTCCCCACCTGGTCCGCCAGTTCGAAACAATGGGCGGCCTGAAATATATCTTCCTGACCCACCAGGATGACGTGGCCGAAGCGGCCAAATACGCTGAAAAATTCGGGAGCCGAAGGATCATCCACGAGGACGACCAGAGGGCCCAACGGGGCGCCGAAATCCTGGTGAAGGGGACGGACGTTTGGGAGTTGTCGCCGGGGTTCAAGGTCATCCCCACGCCCGGCCATACCCAGGGCCATTGCGTCCTGCTTTATCAGGAGAAGTACCTTTTTACCGGGGACCATCTCTGGTGGCGCCGCAAGCGCCGGCAATTGGGCGCCTCCCAGGGCGTGGCCTGGTATTCCTGGCGCAAACAGACCGAATCCATGGAGAAGTTATTGCGGTTCGATTTCGAGTGGGTGCTTCCCGGCCACGGCCAGCGGGTGCTGTTGCCCAAGGCTGAAATGCGGCGGGAATTGGAACAGCTGGTGGGCCGGATGAAGGCCTCGCTTGAAGACGGTCGGGAATAAGGCTTTCTAAGAATGACAACATTTACGCAGAGTGGTATTTTTCTTCCATGAGACCTTTATATAAAGCCCATTCTTGGGATTCGGTCATCAAACGTTATTGGGACCAAAGCAAGAGGAACAAAGGCTTTAAGCGGATTGCGGATTTGGCTGAAAAGCTTTCCAAATCTCCCTATGCCAAGGATATTTACCCGATAGCCTCGATGAATACGATCCTCTTGGCTCAAACACCCGAATTCAACCCGAACAAGGAAGTTCTCGCCATCGATTACGATTTTGAGAATGAATATTTCACTTTAAAATTTCGGGAACACGCCGATCCAAAAAGGAAGTCCTGGACCAAATATTGTCCCCCGGATGAGGTTTATCCTGGAGTTGTCCATTTTTTCCGTCTCCAAAAATGGTTCGCGGAGTTCCCTGATCAAAAGAATAAATAACCTTGGCCCACAATGGGGGGGCAATAGATGAATGAATTCTTAAAGCATTTGGCAGATCCTTTGCCGGGCTTCGAATGCTACGCCTCGGGCGACCCGAACGAAAGCCTGGATTTTAAAACAAAGGTCCATCACAGGCTTGGGAAACCCGCATCTGAAAAGGCGATTCAAAAGTTGGAAAAGACGCTGGGGGCCGGATGCGGCGAAGTAAAACAATTTTATTCCACCCACGACGGAGTGGATATTTATGTTCAAGCCAGGGATGAGGGGATCTCATTGTTTTCAGTCGATCAGTGGGACCGCGAAAAGTCCCGTTGGAAGGAAGGTTTGAGCGGTTTGGAAGAAGATGAACTTTTTGATTTTCAAAAAGGCGGGACCGCCATTGGGGAAATCCGCATGTCGGGAAATTACATCGTCTGGCATGAGGGGAAAATTTACTATGACGACCACGATGGAGGGGACGACACCCCCTTAAGTGAAACCTTCTTCGGCTTATTGGACCGGATTAAATCCGACCCGGCCAAATTCTTGATGGATGTGGGCTGTTATACGCGGTACTGGGACGGTAAGACGAAAAAGCAATGGATCCCAGCGCGTTATATTCCCAATATGATTTGAACTACGTAAAAAAGTCTGTCCACATTGGGGGACCATCAGGGCGACGGGGCTCAATACTTGATCGTCCCCACCTTTTCCTTCACCTGCGCTAGGAAATTATCCGGCAGGGGCGTGTAGGCCAAATCCCCCTCCAGTTTCTGGCCGTCCGTTAAGACCCAGTTGAGGAAATCCACCAGGGCCTGGCTTTTTTTATGGTCATGGGTGATGTCGAAGTAGTTCCCATGCACTAAAAGATAGGAAAAAGAGCAGAGGGGATAGGCGTCCTTGGAACGGGATTGGGTCAGGTTGACCTGGAAATCCTCCGGCAGGTTCTGGAAGCCGGAGAGGGCCGCCGTCAGGGATTCGGCCGTGGGGGCCACGAATTCGCCCGCTTCGTTCTTTAGGGCCGCCACCGGCAGTTTCTTTTGGACGGCATAGGACAGGTCCACCGCCGCGATGACGCCCGGCCAGAGGCGCAGTTTCTCCAAAACCTTGTCGTTCCCCTTCACGTTCTGCCCCA
>JAJPJW010000195.1 GCA_021324075.1 Pseudomonadota bacterium
ATCAGGCAGATGACCACCGTCCCGAAACGGGTCAGGACCGCTTCCATGCGGTCCCCCACCAACTGCCCCAATTTGCCGCCCCACTCGATCTCCTCGCGCATCTGGGAGGGGGAAAACATCTGGACGTTGGGGAATAGGACATGGGTGGCCGAACAAAGGGAGAAGAGCCCCAGTAACAGTCCTACCAGTTTCAGGCCGGGTTTGGTAAGGGCCTCGTCCTGGTAGCGGGCGATGGCGAACCGGAAGAAAACCAGGGGAAAAACCCAGGCACAGAGCCCAAAGCCGTCGTAAAGGAAATAGGAGGCGCCCGAGCCCAGATTTCCGAGCAAGTTGGGTTTGGCGCCCGTGGGGATGAGGGAAAGGCCGATGAGGAGCCCCAGGCTGCCGGTCAGGAAAACCACCAGGAAGTGGTGGCGTGCGTCTTTGGCCATCAGCAGGCCATGCCAAGGGGCCGGTGAGGGCCGTGGAAATCGCTTTCAGGGAGGAAATTGTCGGTGAGAGTCATCTTGGAAACAAAGTATAGCCCAGGGGGATGAAGGATTTGAACATAAATGTTGCCCGTCGGGTTCGAGCCATCCGGTAAAATAGGGCCGTTGTCATCCGGAAAAATTTTACCGGGGTTCCTCTTGTTCCTGGCCAACATCGCCTTCAACGTCATCCTTCCCATCTTCGTCGTCATGGCCCTGGGGTTTTTGGTCTCGAAATATTTCACCCTGGACCTGGGTTCCCTCTCCAAGCTGAATTTCCACATCTTCATCCCCGTTTTCATGTTCTATAACCTTCTCATCTTCCAACCGGCCCAGAGGGAGATGGGAGAAGTGGTGGCCTTCAACCTTGTCCTGGCCGGTGCGACCTTCATCGCCGTTTACGGCCTCACGCGCCTTTTGAAATTTGAGTCCAAGCTGGCCGCCGCCTCCACCCTGGCCGTCATGGTCTTCAACTCGGCCAACTACGGCATCCCGGTGATCAACCTGGCTCTGAAGGGGGATGAATCCATCCAGGGCCAGGGCCTGGCCATCCAGGTCATCACCATCACCACCATGAATGTCATCACCTATACCCTGGGCGTCCTGATCATGGGCGGCTGGAGCGAGTGGAAAAAGGGCGTCCAAACCATCCTCAAACTCCCCATCCTCTACGCCCTCCTGGCGGCCATCCTCATCCGGCAGTTGAACCTGGACCTTCCCGAGGCCGTCATGACCCCCTTAAAGTGGACTTCCGACGGCATGCTGCCGGTCGCCCTCTTGACCCTGGGGGCCCAGTTGGGCCAGGGAGGCATCTCCCTGCGGCATCCCCGGGAAATCGGGGTCACCGTGGCGGCCCGCCTTTTCCTCGCCCCCCTTCTGGCCTTCGGCCTCATTTACGCATTCGGTTGGATCCACCTCATGAACCCCCACGGGCTGCTGGCCCGGGTTCTTTTCATTTCCAGCGCCTTCCCCACGGCCGTGACCACCGTTTTGTTCGGTATTGAATACGATAAGGAGCCGACTTTCGCGGCGGATGTGGTGCTCCTGACCACCCTTCTCTCGGCCCTCACGGTCACGGGCGCTATCAGCCTTTCGACCGTCTTGTTTTAGGAATGCGGAATGAAGCCCAAAAAGCCGAAGTCCAGGAAAAAGCGGGACAAGGAAAAGGATCTTTGGAAGAACCCTTCTTATAGGAATATGCTGAACCCCTACGAGAGCAAATATCCCCAGCCAAAGAAGAAACCGTGATCTATCCCCAAAACAATCCTTTCCGCCAATTCCAGGACCTTTCGGGCTTTTGGGATTTCCGGTTGGACCCCGCTGATAAGGGCCTCTCCCAGGACTGGGCCAGGGGCTTCCCCCCGGACCGTCTGATCGCCGTGCCTTCCAGTTGGAACGAACAGTTCCAGGACACCCGGGACTACCTGGGAGCGGGCTGGTACCAAACCCGCTTCGACCTTCCCTGGGGGTTCAAGGGCAAAGACCTCTTCCTGCGCTTCGGGTCGGCCAATTACCTGGCCCAGGTTTGGCTTAATGGGGTGAAGCTGGGCGAACATGAGGGAGGCCATTTGCCTTTCAGTTTGGAGGCCGGCTCCCATCTCAAACCCAAGGACAACCTCCTGGTGGTCCGGGTGGAGGGCCTTTTGGCCCCGGACCGGGTGCCACCGGGCAAAGTGCCGGCCGATCCCAAGGACGGCTTCAATCATTCCTTCAACCCGCCCGCTTCGTTCGACTTCTTCCCTTATTGCGGCATCCACCGGCCGGTCCTCCTGGTCGCCACTCCCCACGAATCCATCCAGGACGTCACGATTTCCACCGAAATCGCCGGCAAAACCGGAAGGGTCAAAGTCGACATCCTCACCGGCTTTTCCGATTCCCTCACCGCGCGCTTTTGCCTGACCGGCTACGGCCGCAAGGTCGTCGCCCTTGAAAAAGCCGGTCCGGGGAAAACCAAGGCCCTCCTGCAAATGCCCGATGCGAAGCTCTGGGCGCCCGGGACGCCCCACCTTTACCAGCTCAAGGTCGAGCTGATGCGGAACAACGAGGCCGTCGACCAGGTCGACCTGCCTGTCGGCATCCGCACCATCGCCGTCAAAGGCGAACGCCTTCTCTTGAATGGAAAACCCATCCGCCTCAGGGGCTTCGGCCGCCACGAGGATTTCCCGGTCACGGGCCGCCACCTTCCCGCCGCCGTGGTGGTCAAGGATTACGAATTGATGAAATGGGTGGGCGCCGATTCCTTCCGCACTTCCCACTACCCCTACGCCGAGGAAATCCTGGACCTGGCCGACCGGATGGGCTTCCTGGTGATCGCCGAGACCCCGGCGGTGGGGCTTTTCTTCCACCCGGAAGGACTGGCCAAGCGCCTGGAGCTCTGCCGCCAATCCACCCAGGAGCTGATCCAACGGGACAAAAACCATCCCAGCGTGATCCTCTGGAGCCTGGCCAACGAGCCCCATTCCCACCGGCCCGCCGCCAAGGGCTTTTTCAAAAACCTGGCGGATCTGGCCCGGGGCCTGGACAAGACAAGGCCCCTCACCTTGGTCAGTTACATCGGCTTAAAGGAGGAAGCCTTCCGGTTCCTCGACGTGGTTTGCGTGAACCGTTATTTCGGCTGGTATAGCGAGGAAGGGGACCTGGATAAGGCCTGCTCAAAACTCCCGAAGGACCTAGAAGCGATCCACCGGCGCTTCCGCAAACCCCTCATCTTGGCCGAATTCGGCGCCGACGCCCTGCCCGGGCACCATGCGGAGCCTCCCGAGATGTTCAGCGAGGAATACCAGGCGGAAATGATCGAGCGCTATTGGAGGGTCTTGGCGCGGCTGTCTTTCGTGGCGGGCGCCCATATCTGGAATCTTTGCGACTTCAAGACGGCCCAGGCCCCCCACCGGCCCGGCGCCATGAACTGGAAGGGCGTTTTCACCCGCGACCGGCGCCCCAAACTGGCGGCCAAAGTTTTGAAGAAATTATGGGGCGGCAACCCGTCCCGCACCTAGCCGTTCAAATCCCAAAACCGGCCTTCCCCAGGCCCTTTCCCTCAGTGAAATTCCATGACACTTAAAAGCGTCGGGTAGCTGGTCCCGTCTTGGAAAGCCACATAGGGATTCCCGTTGGAAACGAAAAGGGAGGGCGAGACGTAAGTGGGCGGCGAAAATCCGGCGTTTCCGATATTCACCCAGGAGCTTCCAGTGAAATCCATGACCGTAAGCTTATTGCCGTTGCCGCTATCCGGGAAAGCGACGTAGGGAGTTCCGTTATCCATGGATAGGGAGATGCTGAACAACGGTCCCGATCCAAACCCCGGGGCCCCCACGTCCACCCAGGAGCTTCCGTTGTAGCTCATGACTGCACCCGTACCGTCCGCGAGGGCCACATAAGGCGTTCCATTGTAAACGGCCAGGGTGGTATCCGACACGGTGCTTGATGAAAATCCCGGGTTACCGACGTTCACCCAGGAGCTGCCGTTATAGCTCATAACGGTGGCCATGCTTCCATTTCCCCCATCCGAATAAGAGATGTAGGGCGTTCCATTGTAGACATAGAGGGAGTTGTAAATGGCCATCCCCGCCGAAAATCCCGGGTTGCCGACGTTCACCCAAGAGCTTCCGTTATAGCTCATGACCGAAGCCTTGGCGCTGTTGGCGGCGTCCTCAAAAGCTACATAAGGCGTTCCGCCATCAACAAACAAAGAAATGAAGGTGGCTGAGTTCCCGGAAAAACCCCCGCTTCCCACATCAACCCAGGAACTGCCGTTGAAGGACATGACGGTCGCCTTATTCCCATTGGCATTGTCCGGAAAAGCGACATAGGGCGTGCCGTTGTAGACAAAAAGCGATATTTCATTGCTGGAGGAGCAGAATCCGGCACTACCCAAGGTCACCCAGGCGCTCCCGTTATATTTCAGGACCGTATTTTGAAAATTACTGTTGTAGGCCACATAGGGCGTCCCGTTGTCGACATACAAGGAAACGGTTGTAACTGCATTTGAGGTGATATCCGCCGCGCCCAAATACTGCCAGGAAGGACCGCTCACCGTCGGCGTGGAGGTGGGCGTTCCGGTCGGGCTTGGGGTTGGGGTCGGGGCCAAAGGACAGAGGTCCGCATAAATCGGCAGTGATCCCGGGTATGGAACAGCTCCACCGGTATAGGAAGAAGGAAGGAATGTCGAGGAACCCAACTGGCTCTGATAACTGCCCGTGCTTCCCGTGCCGATGGTCGTGAATTGGCCGAAACAAACGGCCATCCAATAGTTGGTACCGTTGGAGATATTGACGGGATTGTCCAAGGCGGCCGTATTCCAGCCGCTGCCGTCGATCGAAACACCGGACGATGCCAGCAAATTCCCCGGCTGCCCGCCGTTATCGGAGTAAATTCCCACATCGAAGGTCACTCCCCCGGTGAGTGTATAAAAATGAAGGTTGGAGATGGTCCCGGAAGCGGCGGCCTGGCTTTCATCATAAACGTTTTGGATGCCCCATAAGGAAACGGGATTTTGGTAGGCCGCGTACCCCAAAGTGAAAGTGGTTGTGCAAACAGGGGTCGGCAAAAGGATTGTTCCCGTCGGAGTTGCCGTCGGGACAAAGGTGCTTGCCCCGGTAGCGGTAAAAGTCGGGCTGCTGGTGGGAGTTAATGTCGGTGTGACGGTTCCCGAACCGCCGCAGGCCTGGAGACCCATGGCGTAGCACGGTCCCCCCATGGTAAGGGCGAAGGGCAGCGTGGTGGGGAGGGACGAAAGATAGGTGCCGCCGGAGGCGAGACAGACGATCGGGTTTTGGGTACCGATGGACTGCCCTGCGTTCAGGCTGTGGAGTACCAGGGTGTAGGTGTCCCCGCAATTCAACAGCAATGGGCCAGCCGAGATCGTCACCCAGCCGCTAAAGGAAGCCGGGGCCGTAAAGGAGCCGTAATAGACGCGGTTCGGCCCGTCATAGAGGGCGGTTTCCAGGTTTCCCAAGCCGGAGGTCGTCTCCAAGTAAGTTGTCAGCCCAACCAGGCTGGAACCACAGTTGTTGACGGTGAACCCGTCAGCGGCGTACTGGTCAATGGGGAATGAAACGATATTGTTAACCGTGCCATTCCCGAGGAAATAACAACCCTGTTGGGTCGGGGTGCCGGTGGCGGTCGGGGTGGAAGCGACCGGCAAGGTCGGACTCGCGGTTGGCGTCCGGGTGGGGGTTGAACTGGGCGTGGGCGTTAGAGTTACCGACACTGTGGGGCTGACAGTGAGCGTCCAATTGGGGGTCCCGCATCCGTAAGTAAAAATGACCGGATTGGATTGGACCGGGCTTACTCCGGCGCCTGAAATCAATGCGATATTGGTAACAGAATTGCTCAAGGCGCAAGGCAGTGTTCCAATCCACCCCACGCTTCCGGATCCATTTACGGGATTGGTAAAAGTCCAGGTCAGCAGGTTTCCACTCTGGATGAAACTAATGAACGAGGGTAATCCGGCGGACAATGTATCGAAAGTGACCCCCGCAGGAAGCGTATCCGTTATGACGACATTTGAAACCGGGCCCGCCCCCACTTGTGAATAGCTGATGGAGTAAACAATGGTCAGGCCGCTGTTCCAGGACTGGGTTTTGCTCAAAGTCAACCCGGTGGTCGCCGTGGCGGTTGGAGTCAAAAAAGGCGGATTGGGATTTGGGGCATCGGGTGAAAAGGCCTTTCGGCAAGCCGAAGTCGATACCAGCACAGCGAATAAAAGACCAATAATCATACAAAACCGCTTCATAAGAGCCCCCCAACTCAATATTCCTTTTCACCCTTGCCGTGTAGTGTCGGGCGGCCGCCATTATTCCCGGAATTTTCAAAGTTTATCACAAGGCCCGGGTTCCGCCCGTATTTACCGGGGCGATCACCCATCCGGGCCGAAACCGAATTAGGTTTAGTGACGGCCCCGCCGATTTATTCCATCCAACCGCCTTGTTTTTTTGGAGCCAAGCCACCCTCCGCAGGTCAGGCCGCCTTCGATTTTTTTAGTGCAGACCCATTCCAATTGGGTTACACCATTATTCAAATTTATCACCGGCAGGCCTATGATTTCCCTTTCAACTATCCCAAGGTTCCTCTTGCGCATGGCGCTGTTGGCGGCCTTTTTCCTCTCCGCCGGTCCGCTCCCTGCGCTTCAAAATCCAACCGATGGCGGCTGTTTCGTCTATCCCTCACCCGCTTCCGGCGACTGGGCTTGGGCCGTCTACAACACGCCCGGAAGTGGCACGGCCCAAATCAACGTCTTCAATGAGGCGGGTGACCTGGTCGTCCAAGAATCGGTTTTGAACGGCGCCGGACTCCAGCAAGCGGCCATCGATTTGAACCATTTGCGCAATGGCCTCTATATCTGCCGGATCGTGCTGGAATTGGATTCCGGCGGAACGCAGTCGCTCAAGCTCTTTAAATTTGCAGTGGTCCGGTAGGATGAACCTCTTGTCCCCGACTTCCATAAGCCGCTCCGTTTTTGGTTTTTTGGGGGCGGTGGGGCTGCTGATCCTTCCTTACGGTCTCCATGCCCAAACCACCTACACCACCGCGCTCTCCCCCTCTCCCTTGGAAAACTTGGGCCATTCCCCCCGGGCCTACGCCCTGGGTGGGGCCTTCGCCGCGGTATCGGGCGACCCCGCCTGCCTTTTCTACAATCCCGCCGGGCTCGCCGGTCTTCCGGCCCTGCAGGTATCGGCCATGCATCAGGACTGGATTGCCGGCATATCCCAGGAAACTCTCCTCGCCGGTTTCCCGGAGGGAAATGCAGGTTCATTTGCCCTGGGGGCTAACTACCTGAACTATGGGGTCCTGGAGGGTTACGACGGCTCCGGAAATCCTACTTCACCCAATTCCCCTTTCCGGGGCAGCCTTTATGCCGGTTGGGGCGGCCCCGTCCTTTCCAGCCTTTCGCTGGGGCTTTCGGCCCACGGGATGATCCAATCCCTGTCGCCAGGCACCTCCAACTTGTCTTCTTCCGTTCAGGCGGGGGCGATTTGGAAACTCCTTCCTCAATTGAACCTGGGGGGCG
>JAJPJW010000075.1 GCA_021324075.1 Pseudomonadota bacterium
CGGGCAAGGAAGCCAAGGCAATTTCGTTAAAGAAGCCTTCAGCAGCCGTCTTGAATTCCATGACCGCTTCCCCCGCTCCCGAAGTCGGGATGAGGGTAAAAAGACCCTTCCCTCCCCTTTCGGCCTTTTCATCGGAGAAAAGCAGCCTTTTTACCATCCCCAGGCATTCGGACAGGCTGACGGAAGTGGCCAGGTGCTCGGCGGCCAGCGCCGGCAGGTGGTGGGCTTCATCGACGATCAATGCTTGGTAGGGGGGGAGGACTCCTTGTTCCGACTCCATTTTCAGGGCCAAATCGGCCAATAAAAGGGCGTGGTTCACCAGGATCAGGTGGGCGCCGTAACCCTTGCGCCTCACGGAATGGTAAAAACAAGTCTCAAAGGTCGTGCATTTGGGCCCCAGGCAGTGGAAAGGGTCACTCTTGACCTCGTTCCAAACGTCGGAAGGGATGGAAAAGCCGGCCGAAGACAGGGTCCCTTCCAGGGACCTTCCCGCCCATTCCTGGACTTTCAAGAGATCGGTGCCATCCCCGTCAAAATCCATTTGTTGGTGGTTGTCCAGGGCCAGGGCCAAACGCCGCTTGGAAAGGTAGTTCCCCCGGCCCTTCATCAGCACGGCGGTGGCCATACCCAGTCCTTCTTTTTCAAGGGCCTTCAATACCAGGGGAAGGTCTTTCTGGTAAAGCTGTTCTTGGAGGGTCAGGGTATGGGTGGACACGACCACCGGCCCGCCGTTTTGAAGGGCGTATTCCAGGGCCGGAATCAGGTAGGCGAAGCTTTTGCCGACTCCCGTTCCCGCTTCGACCATCAAAAAACCTCCCTCTTCCAGTGTCCGAGCCACAGCTTGGGCCATGGCGTTTTGTTGGGGCCTATCCTCCAACCGGGTCTCGGGAACAACAGCTGAAAGTCTTTGGGCGATATTCATTGGGTCTCCGGTAAAAAAACAAAGAGAGAGGAAAAGTCCTCTCTCTTGCATGGAACCTTCTTATTTTAACCGCGTTGAAAGGGTTAAGCCAGCCTTCACCGATCGTCGCGGCGTTTTTTGCGTTTCAACATTTTACGTTTCTCGATCGCCCTTTCCAAACGGGGGTGTTTTCGCACCCAAGCCGTGCGCTTGTGGTTTCGGATATCCTCCAGCCTCTGGCGTCGTTTCTGAAAGACCCGTTTACGGAACTCCCGCCACTTCGCGAACCGGTCCATTTCCTGGCGGTTCAATTGGCGGGCAAGGTGGAACTTTCCGCTTTGAAATTCGGAAAAATTGCCGGCGTTGACCATGTGGGATTCGGTTCCATTTCCCACCTCCACCGCACCCTCATGGGTGGCCACCTGGGCGGTGCCGTCTTGAGCCGTAACTTCAAAAGCCGTTCCCCGGACCCCGCAAATAACGCCGCTGGACTCCACTTCGAAGGTGGAATGGCTCGCTTCCAGGTGCTTTTTAACGTCGGCCAGGATATTACCTGCGAAAACCTCGAGGTGGCTGAGGAATCCCCCGGTGTCGTTAGCCTGGATCTGGTCCACCTTGACGTCGGTGTCAGCCGCCAAGTGGACGGAGGTTTCCGATTCCATCATGAGGGTTGCTTCACTGTTGTCGCCCGCCTTCACTTCATCGCCCGATTCCACCACCTGCCCTTCTTGGGCCGTCTCCCAATCTTTGGACCCGGCCTCGAGCACCTGGACATTGCCTTGGATGTCTTCAATGACATATTCCGCCGGTTCCGGGGAAGCTGCGGCGGAACTGGAGGTTTGGGCCGTTCCAAGTGTGGGAAATACAAAAAAAAGTGAAAAACCGGCCGCCAAGGCCGGAACCATTAAGGTCCATCTTCCGTGCTTCATCGAGTCTCCTCCAAAATCAGGTTTCAAGAACAAAACCAACCGGAAATGATTTACTGAAGTGTTGGACGAATCGGCGGGGTAACAGGTTCCCGTTATTGTAGGGCGAAAGGGCCGTTAAAACCCCCATTTTCCACTCAGTGGGAATAGGGGTGCCCCCTTAAGGCTGCGCCCGCCCGGTACAGTTGTTCCATCAAAAGAACACGGGCCAGTTCGTGGGAATAGGTCATGGGCGAGAGGCTGAGGCTTTTGGCCATCGAAATTCCCGTCGGGGGGCCATCCACATCCCAGACAAAAAAGTAAATGTCCTGGGCCGACTGGGTCACCCACCTCCCAAAATCGACCGAAGTCATGGATTGGCCGTGGGGATCCAGGGAAACCAAAAGCCCCTTCCCTTTTTTGCCCTCGACAAACTTCAAAACGGCTTTTTCAGTTTTTGGGATTTCAACCAAAGTTACGGGCCAAAGGCGTTCCAGCCTTTGGTGGAACTCTTCGGATATTCGAAGAAGCCGTTTATCCTTGTAGGCGCCTGCAAAAACGCAATAAACCATTTTTCACCCAAACCTGGCTTTGAAGACCGTCTTTCACTCCCCGCGCAGCGGAACGTCAACTTTCTTTCATTTTCCGGAGGACGCCTTGTTCTATTTCGGGAAAATCCCGAAACCAATCCGCCGCCAACTTAGCCAGTTTTCCCGTGTTCGGGGCCTCCAGGCGGCAGGAAACGTAAGGCTCGGTGACCGATCGTCGCACAATGCCCCAACCTTCCTCAAAAACCGCCCTCACCCCGTCCAGGGTGTAGACTTTCCCGCCCATTTCCCGGGCCCGAGCCTCCAGTCCCTCGTAAAGCCTGGCCGTTTCATCTGATGAAAGATGGAACTTAACGTCGTGGGTGGACACCCGCTTGGGGAAGTTCCGGGCGAGTTCAAAAAGGGATTGGCGGCTTTCCTTCAATAATTCCAGCATCCGCAGGCAGGCGAAAAGGGCGTCCCCGGGAAAGGCGCCTGGGAGGAAAAAATGGCCGCTGGCCTCGCCGCCCAAAAGGGCTTTGTCCTTTTGCATCCGGCCGAAGATGAAAGCGTGTCCCGAACGCTCCAATAAGGCCGTCCAGTCTTCCGCCGTCGCCGTTTTTTCCACCCAATCGGAACACTTGCCGTCATAAACAACCTTAAGGTTCTTGTGGCGTTTCGTAAAATAAGCCGCAAAGAGACAGAGAACGACGTCGTTCGGGATTTCAGAACCCCTTTCATCCACAAAGCTCGCCCGGTCGCCATCCCCGTCAAAAGCCACCCCCAAGCGCGCCTTCGCCTTCCTCACTTTTTCCCCCAGCGCTTCCAGGGCTTTTGGATTGGAACTGTCCGCTCCGCGGCCGGGGTAACGGCCGTCCGTCTCACCGTTGATGACTTCCACCTCACAGTGGAGGGCTTCTAATACCCCGGGGGCCGTTAAGGCCGCGGCCCCGTTGCCGGGGTCCACAATAATCCGCATTCCTTGGAAGTTTTGCGCAATGGTGTTGACGAGGGCGTTGCGGTAGTCGGAAAAGAAGTCTTTCTTCTCGATTATCCCGGCTCCCTTTCGGAATTGCTGGTTTTTAAGGATGGAGAAAAAACGATCCATCCAGGCCAGGGGGGCCGGGGCACCCTGAAGGTAAAATTTAAATCCGTTATATTCGGCAGGATTGTGCGAGGCCGTAATCATGACCCCCAAAGCGGAGGCCGAGAACCGGGAGGCAAAGGCCAAAAGGGGGGAGGAAACAACCCCCGCATCCACAATTTTTAAGCCCGTGTTCTTCAAACCGTGAAGAAGTGCCTTGTTGAGGTTTTCCCCAGAATTGCGGATGTCGCGGCCTACCACCACTTTGATGTTTCGGTTCGCCTCTTGCTTGACCAGCGTCCCCACCGCCAAGCCGATCTGTTCCGCCTGGGGCGCACCCAGGGGTTTGGGATAGACTCCGCGGATATCAAAAGCCTTCAAGATCTCGGGCGAAACCGTCGTCATGGGGTTTCTCGCTTCGGAAAAGAGTTCATACCCAAATGAAAAGTGGTGCCCTTGGATGTCAAAAAAAGTAAAACGGAGCGGAACCAAGGACGAACCATTTTTTGTTCTTCGATGACAAGGTCATCGACACCTTACGAAAAAATGGTGCCGAGGGGCAGAATCGAACTGCCGACACGCGGATTTTCAGTCCGCTGCTCTACCAACTGAGCTACCTCGGCACAGGATGAATTGGAAGGTGCAAATAATATCAAAATCGCCTGAAGGCAGGGGTTGAAGACTATCAGGCGAAACCTGGCTTGTCAATCGCGGAAACCGCACCGTCGCCGCCGGCGGGGGGCTTAAAAAATTCTCAGCTGGTTGAATTTAAAATAAAGCCCGAAGGAAAAGGTATCCTCGGTGGTCGATGTGAAATTCGCGGGCGCATAGGCGATATCCACCGAAAGATCACAATCATCAAGGGGCCGGGTAAGGGTGCAGCCCAGTGTGTAATTGTTAAATGCATTTGGAACGCCGGGAGCGTTATTCCCGAAGAAGTCTTTCCCTCCGTAAAGGGCCCCTATATTTTGAAGGTCATATCCTGCCCGGACCGCGAAAAGCCTCGGAAAGACCCAGTATTCTGCCCCTAATTCCAACTGGAGCCCCTGGTCAAGCAGGCCGCTGCCCTGCGTCGAGGGCTTGAGCAAGTCGAGCTCAAAATCCAGGTCCTTGTCCTTATCGATCATTTGGTGCGTCCCTATCCCCAGGCGGATGTAGATCGGGAGGGGATCGGATGAGGAATTCTGCTCAAAAGTCATTGCGGTGCCGACATTTTGGATCGACAGGCCCGCTTTGATGCCCAAAGGCAGCCGATCCAGTACCACCCCGGCGTCGAAAGCCAGGGCAGTGGCCGAGAAGGAGGCGAGGTCGCTCTTAAGGAACTTGCCCGTAATCCCCAAGCGCAGGTTATCACCCAGTTTCATGGCGTAAGAAAGACTGCTTAAGAGATCGTCCGAATTAACCGCGGGAAGCACACCGGGCTGGTTGTCGATGGGGTCCATGTGCCGATAGATGACATTTCCGGCCAGGACATTGCCCGAACCCCAGGCCGTCCCAAAGGCCAGATATTCGTACTGGATGCTGGCCAAGCTATCGAGGTGGAAAAAAACAGCCTGGCTGGCTTTGATATAGGACAATCCCGCGGGGTTATAGTTGATGCAATAAAGGTCGTCCCCCATGGCAGTGTATGCCCCTCCCATGGCAGCGGGCCGGATACCGTCGTTGATTTTCAGGATATCGGCGGTAGTGGTTCCAACGGTTTGGGCCCGAAGGGGCGTAAAACACGCAGACCCGCATAGCGCCAAGGCAAAAACCCAGGTCTTTTTAAGTGAGGAACAACGAAACATGAACCGACTCCGGAATTAAAATTTTGTGGTCAATGAAATACGGTGGGCGCTTCCAAAAATATCATCCGGCGCATAGGCATAATCCAGGAATAAAACCGCCCCGCCAAAATCTAAACCGTAGCCCGCTCCCAAAGTCAGGCCGACCCCGTTTAAGGATGTATCCAGGAATTCATAACCCGCCCGCAAAGTCGCCCGGTTTCCCATCCACTTATAATTATATTCCCCGCCCACCTTTACGCCTACCGGGTCCTCAAGGGGTTGAAGGGGAAAAGCTACTTCGGCGGTTAGAGCCCCGTCGTCTTGTCCCGAAAAAAGTTCGTAATGGCGGTAGGAAATGGCCGTGTTGAGCGTAAAAGGAAGGTCGAACCCTGCCGCCTGGGCTCCCATGTTTTTCAACGAAAGCCCGACCCGCATTCCATCAAAGGGAGGCAAGATAATCAAGCCCGCCGTGGCGTCAAACAGGCTGCTGGAAACAGTGTCGATCTGTTGTTGGATGTAATTGACGCAAAAGCCGCCCTGTAGGAAATGGCCCAAGTCCCTTGCATAAGCGATCGAGAAAACTTGGTCCCCGCTGGAAAAGGACGCGGTGCCGTTAACCGTAACGCCGTTGTCGTTCGTCCGCGGCAGGCTCCCCGGCTGGAGCAGGGCTGCGCTTACGGCCACCGTACCGCCGATCTCGGGAATGGATTCCCCCATGGGATAGCCGATGGCCAAAAATTCATAGTTGATGCTTTGGTACAAGGAGAGATAAGTAATGTTCATTTCACTGGTCAGCAGGCCCGCCAAGCCCGCCGGGTTGTAATAAATGGAACCAATATCATCCCCGATTGCGGTATATGCGCCGCCGAGCCCCACAGCCCTGGAAATGGGAGAGATTTTGAGGAAATCAAAAGCCGCCCGGCCGCCATTGGCATTTTGGGCCATGGAAAGCGAAGGGCCGCCGGCCATCGCAAGGGCCGTGGCCAAGAAGAGAATTTTCAAGCAAAGTTTCATCAGGAGCCGTTCGCGGACCGGGAGATGGCAAACTTGCCAAAAGTCCTGTTACTGGGGCTTTCGATTACGTAAAGATAAAACCCGGCCGCCACAGGATTGCCGTCGCCGTTGGTCCCGTCCCAGGTGATGGTTCCAACACCCAGATTGGTACCGGACAAATGGAAATTCGGATCCCCCGGCGGGAAACTACGCACTAAGCCACCCAGGGAGATGGTGTAAATCTTCAGCGTGGCCCCCACGGGGATGCATCCGAACTTGAGAGAGGAAACAGGCGGGACAAACCCGCCGCAATCCATGCAATTCGTGTAGGGCGGGCTGTGTTGGAAATCCATGGGATCGGGGTAAACCACCACAGGGCAGGGTGTTTGGGTGAATGTGGCCGTGGGGCCGGGCGTATTGGTAATGGTCGCGGTTGCCGTATTGGTGGGACTGCTGGTGGTGGTAGGCGAAAAAGTCGGCGTGAAAGTCCGCGTAAAGGTCGTCGTCGAACTGGGGGTGAAGGTCGGGGTGGAAGACGCCGTAGGAAGGCCCGTATTGGTCGTCGTGGCCGTGGTCGTCAGCGTTGGGGAATGGGTGGGTGTGGATGACGGGGTCAAGGTGGTAGTGGTGGTAGGTGTGGAGGTCGGCGGCTGGGTTCCGGTGCTGGTCGGAGAATTGGTGACCGTAGAAGCCAGCGTATTGGTGGTCGTGGCCGTTGGGGTCATGGTGGTGGTGGAGGTGGGAGTATCCGTCTGGGTGCTCGTGGGTGTTTTCGTAGCTGTCATGGTGGGTGTAGCGGTGGGCGTGTGGGTGGCGGTATTGGTCGTCGTAGCCGTTGGAGTTGAAGTGGGAGTACTGGTGGGGGTGTTTGTCGCCGCAAGTGTGGGAGTGGGTGTGGGTGTGGGCGGCTGGTTTCC
>JAJPJW010000087.1 GCA_021324075.1 Pseudomonadota bacterium
CCCTCTCCAGCGTGGACAGCCCGGGGCAGATGCTGACCAGCCTGACCACCCATTTCACGGACTTCATCAACGCCACCATCACCGTCCCCGATACCCCCCAGGAAAGCAATTTCAACCCCACCCAGTTGAATGGCATCCAGGCGGCCAATCCGGCCGCGCAAATCAACCAAATCGAACCTCCGGGGGCCAACAACCAGGGCACGGCTAACCTGGACTACCCGGTTGAGGTTCCGCCCGGACGGCACGGGTTGGAACCGGACCTTGAAGTGAAGTACGACTCCTCCGAGGGCGATTCCTGGATGGGTGTGGGATGGGACCTTTCCTGTCCCCAGATCACCGTCGAGACCCGGTGGGGCGCGCCCCGCTATTCGGGCAGCCAGGAGACCGAGGATTACCTTTTAGACGGCGAACCCCTGGTGATGTTCCGGCCGCCGGGTTCACCCGGGGTCACCACCTACCTGGCCCACCGCATGTCGGGTTCGGCCTCCAGCGGCATCACTTTCCTCGCCCGCCAGAACAGCGGCCCGGTGACCTTCCATACCCGCACCGAAGGGGAGTTCCAACGGATCATCCGGTATGGCGGCGGCCCATCCTCCTATACGTGGGAAGTGGACGAAAAGGACGGGACCCGCTTCTTTTATGGTGGCAAGTCCGGCTCGGTGCATTCCGGTTCGCCCGAAAGCGGCACCTCGGACCCCGCGGTCCTGACTGCGGGTGGCGGCAACACGGGCAACATCTTCCTCTGGGCCCTGCGGGAAGCGGTGGACCTTCACGGCAACTGCGTGGTTTACCACTACGATTTCGCCGCCGACAACGGCGGATCGGAACTCTACCCCTCCTCCATCGCTTATACCGGCACCCAGGGGTCGGACGGCCCCTACCGGGTCAGTTTTTACCGGCTGGGAGCGACCACGGAAAACGGGAACTGGTCCTCGTCCAGCACCATCACCTCCAATACCCCCCGGGGCGACATTGCCAATTACGCCAAAGGAGGGTTCGTCCGCGCCACCGCGGACGTCCTGGACCATATCGACGTGACCCTGAACGGATCCCTGGTGCGCCGGTACGGCTTTACCTACACCCCGGGGGCCTTTTCCAAGACGCTCCTTTCCTCCATCCGGCAATTCGGCTCCGCCGGGGAGCCTTTCCCGGGCAGCACCCACAGCTTCACCTACTACAACGACCTGGACCCGGGCAATACGGGCACCTATGCGGGTTTTGCCCCGGCGACCCAATGGTCCAGCCCCGCCCTGGAACAGTTGAACAATTCGGTCTCGCCCGCCGTGAACATGTCCTCGCCGCTCCTTCCCATCAACGGCATCGACACCACGGAAACCGACGGCGGCAGCGGCCACATCTACGTGGGCTACGCGCCGCCCTTCGACGAGGACAAATACGAGTCCGCCGGGTTCAAAGTAGGCCTGGGCGGCAGCGATTGTTTCGGAAAATTGACCCTGATGGACGTGAACGGGGACGGCCTGCCCGACCTGGTCTACCAGGGAACGGACGGCAGTTATTACTACCTGGCCAACCAGTCCACCGACGGCAGCAGTTATTCCTTCAGCTCAACCCCCCAGCGACTCCAGAACCTCAACGGCATCAGCCATGACAGCAACTTCAACCTCACGGTCGGCGTCGAGAACTATATCGCCGTCCAGGCCCTCTACGACGTCACCACCCAGTGGGACACCCAGTCGGTTTACTTCACGGATGTGAACGGCGACGGCATCCCGGACTTGGTGGACAACGGACAGGTTTATTTCGGCAGCGTGGACCCTGTCACGGGGACGGTTTCCTATTCCATGACCAGCGGGGGCACGCCCAATCCCCTGGGGGCTTCCCAGGCCGTCACGCTTCCGGTGGACCTTTCGATGGTGGTGACCGAGGCCGCCAACGACCCCCTGGTGGACAACTTGACGCAGTGGACAGCGCCCTACGACGGGGTCGTCACCATCACCGCGCCGGTGACGCTTTTGCCTTCACCCTCACCCACGGCCGGGGCCACGCCTTCCACCACGCCGGACGGCGTCCGGGTCCTTTTGGAAAAGGCCTCGGGCATGCCTTCTTTTGTGCCAAACCAGCACCTGGGCGGGTTCACCCTTGGCTCCGCCCAGGCCGGCCAGGGCCAGGCCTTGTCGGCCCTCGTCACGGTCGGCCGGGGGGACCGGATCTACTTCCGCCTCCAGTCCATCTTCAACGGGGCCAACGACGCCGTGGCATGGGACCCCCAAATCCAATACCAGAGCTTCACCGGAACGGGTGCGTCGGTCGCGGGACCCGTACCGGACGAGAACGGCTTGGATGCGGCCTCCTACCAGCCTTCGAGGGACTTCACCCTGGCGGGCCTGAGGGCCGTGACGGTCACCCTGCCCTTGTCGGGTACGGTGAGTATCGGCGGCGACTTCCATAAGTTGGGCCCCACGACCGACGACTTGACGGTGCTTTTGGTCAAGACCACCTATTCGGGAACGACCGTGGTCGCTGGGCCCGTCACCCAGGGAGTGACCATTGTTTCTGGCCCGGTGACCGAGGCGGCGGAATCGTCTCCCGCCACCCTTTGGGCCCAGACGGTGGCGGCCCAGTCCGTGACGACCCTCTCCATGCCGGCCTCCCTTTCCGCCGTCACGGTGAGCCACGTGTCGCAGGCGGCGGTCAGCGGCCAATGTACGCCCACCAGCGCGGTCACCCAGGTGGACCAGCTGGAGCTTTACGTGAAGAGCGACACCAACATCGACCTGTCGCAGATCAATTGGCAGCCGACGCTTTATTACACCGCCCTGGCCTCACCCACGCCCAACCCCTGCACGGGCGTGGCGCCAAAACCCGTGACCGCGAATTTCCCGGTCATCCCCCTGGCCTACCAGCAGGATTTTTACCCGGAAAACAGCGAATCCCCGGTGGACGGCGCGCCCCAGGCGGCCCTGACGGTCGCGGCGCCGGCTGTCACTCTCACGACGCCACCGGCCGCGCCCACGCCTCCCACCCCCACAGCCACTCCAACTGGCACGCCTTCCGCAACAGCTTCGCCCATACCCACGGCCATCCCGGCCGGGGATGGGGTGCTCTACATGAACGGCACACTGCAGGTGAACGGGGCCTTGGGTAACGCAGTCACCCTGGCGGCCTCGGTCAACGGGACGACGGTCTTCACCCAAACCGTCACACCGGGCGCGACGCCCGGGCCGGTCACGGTCCAAGGGGAGTTGTCCGGCCTGGTCAAAGCCGGGGACCAGCTTTTGCTTTCGCTGGGGGCGGGTACCACCACGGATTTGGGCAACCTTTCCTGGTCGCCCGCGCTTTATTACGTGAACCCCTACGCCAACGACGCGCCTTTGACCGGGGCCGGGGCAGTGACTTACAAGCCGGATTATGAGGTGGCGCTGGGAATCGGCGCGGGTGGCGGCCCAGTGACCCAAGTCCACTACATCCTCGTGCCCCAGATCACCATGGAAAGCGCGGTGTTTCCCTCGAACTTAGCCAGCGCGACAACGGTCCTGGCCAGCATCCCCCACGGCGACCTCGCCTTCACCATCAAGCAGCCCCCGAACCGCCTCTACAAGTCCACGGTGGACATTTCCCCGGCCAACTGGGGCCCCCCGACCCTTTCCAACTCCTTTGCCACCACGACCCTCCTGGGAATCTTGACGCTGACGACCACCGTCACACAGGCGCCGGTCCAGGTCGCGCCGGTGACGCTCCTGGAGAACCTGGGCCAGGTGCTGTACTTCAACTTCACCGTCAGCGACGAGATCGACCGTTCCAACATGCTGGCAGCCAAACTCAGTTCGGGGAGCATTCCCAACGTGCCCTTCTCTTTCGATTCTCCGGGCAATTATCCCGAGCAGTTCGGCGCCGGCGGCGCGCCGGTTTCGTTGGAGGTCACTCCCTTGCCCTCTCCTTTCGTCCCCGTCACGGTCGCGGTGCTCAACTCGAACCAGCCCGTCTCGATGACCTTCCCGGCGGCCTACCGGGGCTGGGCCTATGGGGGGGTGAAGAACGACCCGGCCCTGCAGGGCACGGCCGTGACCGGCCCTTCCAATGGCAGCGAGTCCAACGCGCCCCTGGCCGAATCGAACCTGGAAATCCCCTCCATCAGCCAGGCCACGACCCAGATCGTCCAGCCCACGGTCACCGGCACGGCCACGGCCGTACCGGTGACCGTGGTTTTACCGCCCAGCATGGACGGAGTGTTCTATTATCCCGGCGCGGTGACCTTCGCCAATTCGGGCGGGACCACCTCCATCTTCAACGCCTGGTGCGGGCCCTCAACGGCGATCTACGCGGCCGCAGCCACGGTGTCCAGCTCCCGGCTGCTCAGGGACGCCCTTTTCATCCCCACGGCCTCCAGCGGGACCGTGGTGTCGGGGGGAAGCCTTTCGGGTGTGCCGTCCCGCAAGAGCTTTGAACTGAACGGGGTTGCCGGATTCGGCTTCTCCTTCGTTTCCGGCAGCTATACGGTGCCCTCGGGGGCCGCCACCTGCCAGCAGGACTACCTGGACCTGAACGGGGACGGCTACCCGGACATCCTGAACGGGGGCTCCGTCACCTACACCAACCCCACCGGCAATTTCTCCCCGGATAACGCCAACCTGCCCCTGGGGATCATCCGCACGAGCGGCAATACGGCCGGCAATTTCGGCATCGGCGGAAACCCGGCCGACCCGGACCTGGACGCCAAGGGCCGGGGAGGGGCGGGCGGGGGCGGCGGTGAGCAAGGGCAGGGTGAAAAGGGAGGCGGGGGAGGGGCCGGCGGCAAGGGCGGCGGCAAGAACTCCATGCAGCCCCTGGGATCCCTGGGCCTGGCCTTCGGCACCTCCACCCAGAACGTGGACCTGATCGACATGAACGGGGACGGCCTGCCCGACCAGGTGACCACCGACGGGGCCGGCCACCTGCTGGTCTACCTGAACCTGGGCTACGGATTCGCCGCCACCCCCGTCACCTGGACCAACTTGGGCGGTACCTCCATCACTTCCATCAACCAGTCCAGCTCCCTGGGTATCAACGGGGGGGTGGGCTTCAACGACGGCATCTACGGCTACGCCGGTGGGGCCTCGGCGGAAGCGGATTTCTCCTCCTCCGAGTTCGAGTTCGTGGACCTGAACGGGGACGGCCTTCCCGACCTGGTCTGGGACGGGCAGTCCAGCCAAGGTACCTGGCTAGTGCAGTTCAACACCGGAAGCGGCTTCACCGCACCGGTGACCTGGACCGGCGCCTATGTGCCTGTCAGCCTGCCCAACGGACTCAACGACGTCGAGTCCACCATCGGCAATTCCTCCCTGGCCGGCACACTGGGTGTCCAGCCCTTTTTCCCGCCCACCACGGACCTGGAGACCAACTTCAGCTTCAACATCGGGGGCGGAGGCTACTTCACCATCCCCATCTCCCTGGCCATCTTCGGAACCATCATCATCAACCCCGGTTTCGACGTGTCCGCCACCTCCAGCGAACAGTGGGCCAAACTGATCGACATGAAAGGAAGCGGCTACCTGGACCAGATGGTTTCCACCTCGGACGGGTCCGTCACCCTTTTCGAGAACCAGACGGGCCGCACCAACCTGCTGCAGACGGTGAACCGGCCTATGGGCTCGGCCTTCACACTGGATTATGCGCTCGGCTCCCACAGCTACGCCGATCCCAATCCCCATTGGGATCTGGTCCAGGTGGCCCTTTACGACGGCGGGCAGAACAACAACACGGCCAAGGGTGGGGCGGACTGGCAGGTATCCCGGCTGGCCTATGGCGGAGGGGTGACGGCTTCGGGCGCGGTGACGGCCACCACCGGAGGCTACTACGACCGGTTCGACCGGGAGTTCCTAGGCTATGCGGCGGTCACCGAGACCGAAATGGATACCCGTGGCTATGCAGGCACCTCGGCACCCGATGCCAACCATAGCTTCAACCCCTACCGGCGGACCGCCCGGCGGTACCTCAACGCCAACCTCTATGAAAAGGGCCTGCTGGTTGGGGAAACCACCGAGGACGTCTCCGGAGGTTCGCCTGCCACTTTTGTGGACGAAAACTTCCAATACCAATTGTGGGATGTGGCGGCCGGAGCGGCAGGGCCGTCCCTGCCGACCGCCGGAATCCTCCTGGCCAACAGCATCCTTTTCCCGCAGTTGACTGAGAAGGATATGGCTTCCTATGAACCCGGGTCTGCGGCTCCGGTGACTACTTTCATGACCTATGCCTACGACGCCCTGGGCAATACGGTCACCTATGTGGACGGGGGTAACGGGGCTACCGACGCGGTCACGGCCACGGCCAGCTATGCCAACACCGATGCCTCCTTCCCGGCCAGCCTGTACTTCACCGGCTTGCCGGAAGCCATCACTGTCACGGGAGCTAGTGGAATTTTGAGGGAGCGGCAGGCCGTTTATGACCCGCAGTACGGGGACCTGACCGAGGTGCGCCGTTCCACCGGGTCCACGGGCCCTTCATCCCTGGCCGTGGACGATATGGCCTATGACTCCACCTATGGCCACCTTATTTCCGAGACCGGCCCGGCCAACGCCACGGGCCAGAGATACCAGCGGACCTACCAGTACGACACAGTGGTGCAAAGCTACCCCGTCTTCACCCAGGACAGCTTTGGCTACACTTCCACGGAAAGCTACGACTACCGTTTCGGCAAGCCTTCGGTGGACGTTGACGAAAACAACAACCGCATCCAGTGGTTCTACGACGATTTCGGCCGCATGGTGACCGTGATCGGGCCTTTTGAAACGGCCTCGGGGCATTTCACCCTGGCCTTCGACTACCACCCGACCGCCGCCGTGCCTTACGCCCATACGGCCCATTTCGACCCCTTCCGGGGCGCCAATGCCACGATGGATACGGTGCTTTTCACCGACGGGGTGGAAAAAACCATCCAGACCAACATGACTTCCACGGTATTCCAGGGCGCGGCCCAAAAGGCCTTGGATGAGACAATTGCCTCGGGGAGGGTGGTCTTTGACCAGGTGGGCAGGGTTATCCAGGAGTATTACCCGGTCACCGAAACCGGCACCAGTGCCGCGCCAGCCACCGCCTTCAACGCGGGCTACGACACAAGCGCCCAACCCACATCGATTACCTTTGACGTCCTGGGCCGGCCGGTATCGACCTTTTATCCGGACCAGAGTTTCGAGGGCTATACCTACACCACGGCAAGTTTGCCGGGAATCCTAAGTCCTGCCACCGGTTTCCTGACCACCCTGGTCGACCAGGACGGAAACAAGAAGCAGGAATACCAGGACGCGAAAGGCCTGACGGCCGAAGTCCTGGAATACCCTTCTTCCGGGACAGCTTTGGCCACGCAATACCAATATGATCCGATTAGGGAACTGACCCGTGTAACCGACGCGAAGGGTAACGTGACCTCAGCCGAGTATGACGCCCTGGGCCGACGGACCGTGATCCAGAACCTGGATACAGGCAAAACCACCTTAACTTACGATCCGGCCTCGAACCTGGTCCAGAAGGTGACGGCCAACCTTGCCAAGGAAAATAAGGCCATCAGCTATGGTTACCAATATGACCGGCTGCAGTCCGTCACCTACCCGGATTTCCCCAGGAACAATGTTACTTATAGCTACGGAGGCCCGGGTGCCTCCTTGAACCAGGCTGGGCGGATGGCACAGGTCACGGACGCTTCGGGCAGCCAGTCCTTCGCCTATGACGCCCTGGGTAATTCGGTGACCGAGACCCGGATACTCCAGGTACCCAATGGGTCCTGGGCAGGGGAAGGGGCCTGGGACAAAGGGACCCTTTCCACTTCGCCGGTCACCTATGTCACCTCCTTCCTGTGGGACGACTGGGGCCGGGTCCAGCAAATGGCCTATCCGGACGGGGAGGTGCTGACCTACCAGTACGACTCCGGGGGCAAGCCGAGGGCTGTTGCGGGCATTGTGCCGGCCGCAGGCTCGGGCCAAAGCTCCACCGGCACATCAGCCGGGGCCGGGGTGCTTTATCCTTATGTCACCCGTCTGGAATACGACCGGTTCGGGGACCGGGCTTTCCAACAGAACGGCAACGGCACACAGGAAACCTATTCCTACAGGCCTGACAACCGGCGGCTGCTGCAATTGACCACCGCCTCCCAAGGCGCCACCTTCCAGAATTTGAATTATTCCTACGACAAGGTGGGTAATGTTCTGGGGTTGAACAACAACGCCCCGGCCGGAGGGAACGGGCTGGCGGGGCCGGTGACCCAGGGCTTCAGGTACGATGGGCTTTACCGGCTTACCCAGGCTAGCGGGCTTTATTCGGGGGCTTTCAACACTTCTACGGGCCAGGGTTTCAACAGCCACTACAGCCTGGCCCTGGCTTACGACAACATCCATAACATCGTGCGAAAGAACCAGTCGGTACAGGAACAGGTCCAGGGCCAGGGATTCCAGCCCGACAACGGCCTGACCTACGACTGGACCTACCAGTACCAGGGAGCCCAGCCCCACGCGCCCACGGGTATCGGCACCAGAACCTTCACCTACGACGGGAATGGCAACCAGGCGGGGTTCACGGACCTTTCGGGCACCCCCCGGACCATCGTTTGGGACGAAGACAACCAGATGGAGGGGGTGGAGGACGGGGCGGGAGCCCTCTCCGACGGCGGCATCCGGTTCACCTACGACGATACGGGGGCCCGGTCCCTTAAGATCGACCATTTCAACAAGATGGTGGCCTACCCGAACCAGTTCTATACGGTGGAAAACCCCCTGGCGGGCATCAACGCCCAGGCGGACAAGCACATTTTCGTGGAGGACGACCGGATCGCGACTCATATGGTGTCCGGCCCCACGACCACCACCGGCCCGCCCTCCTTGGGCTCCACCAGCACGATCGCCCAATGGATCGGGTCCTGGGGCGTGTCCATTGCCCAGGGCAATACGGACGCCGCTAATTTCGGGAGCCCGGGCAACTTCGTGACCGTCGAGCAGGACGGGGTGCAAGTGTTGGGGGCACCCCAGATCTGGACCAAGGGCGTGCAGGTACTGGGCACGGCCAATTCCTGCCAGATATTGACGCTTTTAAACCCCAAGCCCCAAGGGGGATATTTCCAGGTCAGCTTCAACAACCAGCCCGGCTACCTGCCCGTCAACGCGGCGGTGGTAGGCATCCCCCTCTCCTGCTTCCAGACTTCGACGAGCCAGAACACCAGCATCATGCCGAAGAACAACTTCGTGTTCTTCTACCACGACGACCACCTGGGCTCGACCGGCTATCTGACGGACCAAAACGGAAACCTAAGCGAGCATCTCGAATACCTGCCCTTCGGCGAAACCTGGACCCAGCAGGACAGGGGTACCCAGATCTTCCCGGATTACGAGTTCACCGGCAAGGAACTGGACACGGAGACGGGGCTTTACTACTTCGGGGCCCGCTATTACGACCCCCGCATTAGTCTTTGGCAAAGCCCCGACCCAGGCTTAGGGGATTTTTTTCCCGAAAACCCAGAAGACAAGGACCTTCCCGGTGAAGGAGGGGTTTATCTTTCTCAAAATCTCTCCCTGTATTCTTATGCGCATGCGAATCCGTTGGTGGTTACCGATCCAGATGGCGCTGTTCCGTATAAAAAAAATAAGAAACTCAAAACAATCCTTAAAAAAGTGAAAACCAGTTCGGGCCGAATAAACGAAGTGACCTGGCTTTTCGATACTCTGGGTAGACCGGTTCAGGTCCGCGGCAAACTAAGAGCACTTTACGGTTATCCGCGAAATGACTCGGCTACCCTAAGGGCCTACCGCAAGAAATATAACACTGACCCCGATGATGATGCCGGGCATCCGTTGGGTTTCAGGTTTATAGGGGATCAAGGAATGGAAGTCTTGTTTGACCAGCAAAAAAACTTTAACCGGGGCGCGTACCGAAAAGAATTTGAAAATCAAATGGCCGTCATTTTGAAGACCAATAGCAAAAATGAAGTCGACTTTGATATCGTTTTGAAAAATTATGGTAAAAAGGGTAGGCGGCCAAGAGATGTTTTGGTCTCATATAAGCCAAAAAAAGGGAGTAAAAAAAAGGTTGTATTCAAAAATAAAAAAGGTGGTCGCTAAAGGGTTGCTGGCTTATCTCAAGCCTTAGCCGGGGAGACGTCTCGCTATTGGCTGATAAGAAGTAGGGTGACCGCCTGGCGGCCAAAGTGGTTACGAAGTTTTGTCAGCGATTGTCTTGTCAAATGGGGAGAGGAAATGTACGAAGACCAGTCTGAAATAGTAACTGAAATGGCGAGCGCCCTGGTTGAATTTGCCTCGAAAATCGATTCTTCTTGGAAAAAAGCGTACTACCGCTTTTATATTGGCGGCCCTGAAAGTGGATCAATCGGCTCCTGTGTCGGTCGTTCCGGTATCCATTTCATCGATGGTTTAACGCACGTGGATTTTTGCAATGCTCTAAACGAGTTGGGCAAAAGATTATTCAGCTTATTCGGGCAAAAGCGGGGCCTTCTGTTGCTTTCGGTTGATTCGAATATGGAATTTAATATTGATTTTGAATTCGAAGACCTCAATAAGTGGCGGATAATAAAATCGGACGGTTCGAGTGGTATCCCGGAAGGAATCGAATAGGACCGCTGGAATATTGCGTCATGGTCGCTGGAATCGAAAAAACGACAGACCTTTGAAATCCGATCCGGTGCTTTAGCCTAAGATCGTACTCTTCCAATCAATGAGTCTCCACGGATTTGAAACAACTTAAATCTGCGATGCATTTATGGTACCCGGCTCCTGTTTTGGATATCACCCTTCGCTGATAGATGGATTTACCCCGGTGGACTAAGCCTAAATGCATGGGGATTCTGCTTGTTTGCATCGTTGGGGATAAGGATTTCGAGTGGTATTTAACGGAACCCCACGACTATAATTTGCCTCCCTGTTCTTGGTGGGAGGTTTCCGGTGCCGAAATTTCTCGTTCGGATGACGTTTATTGTGGCCTTAGGTGCTTTCCTGTTCACGGCTTGCAACAGCAACAGCCCTTCCTCCCCCTCGGGAGGCGGGAGCCCCAGTTTCACCCCGACCCCCAGTTTTACCCCCAGCCCCACGCCGACTCTTTCGCCCACTCCCGACTGCACCACGGTTCCGGATATCAGTTCCACCATCAACGGCCTTTCCAGCGGCGGGATCACGGATATTTTGGGGAATGACGCCTCCGGGACCCCCGGGCTTTACCTGGAGGGTCTGGGTTCTACGGGCAATATCTTCCGTTTCCAGGTTTCTTCACCCATGACCCTGACCTTCAGCCTTTGCCCCACCGAAAACCCGCCCATTTCGGACCGGGACATGATCCTGGCCATCCGCAGCGGGGCCTGCGGGGCGACAGCCGATGCGGCCTTCAACGACGACAGCTGCGACCTTTTGCCCGAAATCCCGAGTTTCCACGCCTCGCCCGGAATCACCTATTACGTGGTGCCGATGGATTACGGACCGGGGGCCCCTTATGACCTTCGCATCCTTTCCGGCCCTCTCCCCGGTGTGGTCTGCACGGTGACACCGGTGAGCACTCCCCAGGCTTTGCCCGCGGGCCAGCACCTGACCTGCGCGGCGGCTTATGACCTGGGAAAGGGCTCCCCCTTATCCACCGGTGACAGCGTGGGAACAGGCCAGTTGGATGATTCAACAAATACAGATGACTATTATTCCTTCATCCCGGCCAACTCCGGAACGGTCACCGTGTCCCTTGACTGCTATGATAACGGGCTGAACCAGGCGGATTTCGACCTCTACGGGTTCAGCGGCTGTTCTTCCGGCACCGACCAGGGACCGGTGAATAGTTCCACGGCCCCCAACACCGTTTTCCAACAATTCAACTTCAACGCCTCTGCTGGAGCCACCTATTTCATCGACGTCAACGCCTATTTCGGTGGCGGGACCTACCGCCTGACTGTGCAGACCCCTTGAGGAGCCTTGATGCCCATTTACACCTATAAGACGGTTTCCCCCGACGGGCGGGAACTGGTCCGGGAAGCCACGGCCGCCAGCGAGGGTGAACTGCGCCAGGACCTGGAAGTCCAGGGCGTCCTGGTCAAGGGCGTGCGCCTGAAGCGCACGGGGCTCTTTTCCCTGGGCGGCCAGAATGTCCGCCCCGAAGACCTGCTTCGAACCAACCAAGAAATGACCACGCTCCTCAAGGCCGGACTGACCCTGCCCGAGGTGCTGGACCTCTCCTCGGACCGGCCTGAGAGCCCCGTGCTTTCGGCCGTCCTTAAGCGGATCCTGGAGGAGGTTAAGACGGGAACCCCCTTCTCGGCGGCCTGCGCCAAGTATCCCCGGGTTTTCGACGGCCTCTACCTTTCCTCCCTCAAGACGGGAGAACGGACCGGCGACCTGGCCAAGCCCCTGGCCCGCTACCAGGATTACCTGCGCCAGAAGGTGGCGCTCCGCGCCAAGGTTTCCCAGGCCATGGTCTACCCGGCCTTCCTTATCTTCGTGCTGGCCCTGG
Source organism: Pseudomonadota bacterium (assembly GCA_021324075.1). GTDB lineage: Bacteria > Oederibacteriota > Muellerivitia > Muellerivitales > Muellerivitaceae > JAJPJW01. Next base: position 12,418 of record JAJPJW010000087.1, read on the forward strand.
TGCTGGGCCTCCTTTTCACCTTCGTGATGCCCCGTTTCGAGGCCCTTTACACCAACTTCAACGCGGCCCTTCCCGGGCCCACGATGGTGCTGATGGGCCTGGTGCACCACCTCTCCTGGGTGGCGGGGCTCCTGGTGGGCGGGGGGCTGGCGGCCTGGGCGGCCTTCAAGGCCTGGACGGCCACCGAGGGAGGGCGGCTCCGGGTGGACGGCGCCCTGCAAAAAATTCCCGTGGTGGAAAAATTCGTGAACCCCTTCCTCCTCTCCCAACTTTCCCGTACCCTGGCGACCCTTCTCTCGGGCGGGACGCCGCTGACCGAGGCCCTGAAGGTGGCCCGGGAGGCGCAGTCCAACCGCGCCTTCGCGCTGAAGTTCGACCGGGTGATCCGCCGGGTCCTGGAGGGGGAAGCCTTGTCGAAAGCTTTGGGCGGGGAGAAGCTGGTTCCCCGCGCCGCGGCCAAGCTCATCCAGGTGGGGGAGGCCTCGGGCCAGTTGGAGGCGATGTTCCAGGAAACCGCCGATGCGGCGGAATGGGAACTCGAAAATCGTATTCAGCGGGCCATGTCGCTGGTCGAGCCGATTTTCATACTTTTAACAGGCCTTTTGATTGGAACGGTGATCGTGGTCATGTATCTTCCCATCATTCATCTCTCGGACGTGGTCAAATGAAGCCCCCCCTTCGAAAAGACAAGAACTCCCCGGCTGGGCCCGAAAGCAAGGAGGGCGCCTCCAAGGCCCCTGGTGCACGGCACCCTTTCGCCCGCAAGCGCATCGGCGAAATCCTGGTGGAACACCGATGGCTGAGCGGCCCCCAGCTGGAGGAAGGCTTGGCCCAGGCCAAGGGTCTTTTGGGCCGCTACCTGGTGGAAAGGGGCCATATCACCGAGGCCCAACTGGCCCAGGCCCTTTCCGAGCAGTTCCGCCTGCCCTATGTGGACTTGAAGGGTTTCACCGCGGCGCCGGAGCTTTTCGAGCATTTCCCTGCGGCGGAAGCCTACCGCCAGAACGCCCTGCCCTACGGCCGCGAAAACGGGACCTTAAGGGTGGTGGTGTCCAACCCGCTGGAAAGCCACAAGCTGGCCGACCAGTTGGAGGCCCGGACCGGCCTGAAGGTGGAACTGTTCCTTTCCACCCCCCCGGCCGTGCAGGAGGCCCTGGAGCGGAGCCAGGCCACTTCGGCCCTCCTGAAGGATTTTTCCGGCGACTTCAAGGCGGGGGAAGGGGAGTCGGAGGCCAAGGGCTCGGTTTCGGCCGCCAATCTGGACGACCAGGACAGCGCGGTGGTGCGCCTCATCAACACCCTGCTGCTGGCGGCCCTGCAGAAGAGGGCCAGCGACATCCATTTCGAGACCTATGAGACGGGCACGGTGATCAAATACCGCGTGGACGGGCTGCTTTACCCGGCCACCGAACGCCTCGACGCCCGGCACAACAAGGCCTTCGTTTCCCGCATCAAGGTTATGGCCGAACTGGACATCGCCGAGACCCGGGTACCCCAGGACGGAAGGTTCCAGCTGCGCCTGAACGGCCGCGACATCGACTTCCGCGTTTCCGTCATGCCCAGTGCCCTGGGGGAGGACGTGGTCATCCGCGTGCTAGACAAGGCCTCCCTTAACGAAGAATTCAGCCAGTTGAAGCTCGAGGCCCTGGGCCTGGCGGAGGACACCCTCAAGAAATTCCGCCGCAGCGTGCGGGAACCCTACGGCATGGTCCTCATCACCGGCCCCACGGGCAGCGGCAAAACCACCACCCTTTACGCGGCCCTGGGGGAGATCAATACGGGCGAGGAAAAGATCATCACCATCGAGGACCCGGTGGAATACCAGCTCAACGGGGTGGTGCAGGTGCCGGTGAACGAGAAGAAGGGCCTGACCTTCGCCCGGGGCCTGAGGTCCATCCTGCGGCACGACCCGGACAAGATCATGGTGGGGGAAATCCGCGACATGGAGACCGCCCAGATCGCCGTGCAGTCCGCCCTGACCGGGCATTTGGTCTTCACGACCGTGCACGCCAACAACGCCTGCGACGTCATCGGCCGCTTCAGCCATATGGGGGTCAACCTTTACAGCTTCGTTTCGGCGCTCAACTGCGTGATGGCCCAAAGGCTGGTACGGATGATCTGCCCCAAATGCCGCAAGAAGGACAAGGTGGACAGGGAATTGCTGACGGCCTCGGGCCTCAGCGCGAAGGAATATGGAAACCATCCTTTTTATATGGGGGAAGGCTGCGCCCATTGCGGAGGAACGGGTTACCGGGGAAGGCGGGCCGTGGCCGAGTTCCTCAACCTGACGCCCCGCATCCGAAAACTGATCGTGGACCAGGCGCCGATCGACGAATTGCAGGAAGCCGCGGTGGAAGAAGGCATGGTAACCCTGCGCCGGGCCGCCCTGGAAAAAGCCCTGGCCGGGGAGACGACCTTGAAGGAAGTCAACCGCGTGACCTTTGTGGACTGAAATCCCAATTCCGCACCGAAAGCTCTGAAATGACGATGATCCTCAAAAATCCGACTTTCCAAAAGGCCCTGGACTTCTTCCGGCCCCTGCCGGAAGAAACGCGCTGCCTGGGGCTCTCCCTGGGACGGCAGGAAGCCTCAGTGGTAGAGACGGTGGAATCGGGTGGAAAGATCCGGGTTTTGGACAGCCGCTCCTTCTCCTTGCCTGAGCCCCTTTGGACGGGTATGCCCGGGGAAGGAAACTACAGGGCCTTGGTCGAGGGCTTGAAGCCCCTTCTTCAAAAACCTACCGGCTACCGGACCCTCCAGGTTTCCTTGCCCGATCCCGCGGCTTCCTGGGAAGTCTTCGAGTTGGAAAAGATTCCCGCGGCCGGGGCGGCCATGGACGAATTCCTGAACTGGCGCTTCAAGTCCTCGGCCGGCAAGGCACAGCGCTTTGCTTTCACGACCCAAATCATGGGCCGTGAGTACGGGGAAAAACTTCTCCTGGCTACGGCCTTGGACCGCGCCTGGCTGGAATTCACCCAAAAGGCGCTGGAGGAAGCGGGTGCGAGGCCTTCTTTCCTGGATGTGGCTTCCCGCTACCGCTTCAACCTTTTCCACGATCCCCTCACCGTCCACAATTCGGGCGCCCTCATCAGCCTGGAGAGGGATTATTGGACATTGCTTGTTTGGGACCACCACGCCCTGCCCCGGTTCCAAAGGTCCAAGTGGTGGCGGAATCCGATTGAGGGGCTTAAGGACCTGCCATTGGACGAAGTTGTATTGGAAGTGGAAAGGACCATCCGTTCCTACGTGCATTCGGGGGCAGATCGTTTGGTGACAAGCTTGTTCCTGACCGCCCCTGAAGCCTGGCTGGGAGTGGCGGCCCAAGCCTTCCGGAAGGCCGCCGATGTGGAGGTTTTGTCCTTGCGGGCGGGCCTTGGATTTTCAACTCTTCCTGACCCGGACCTTTCGCCTTCCCTGGCCGCTACGGCGGTCCGCCAATGAAAATCGGCACGAATTTTTCATTTCCCTTCGACCGGGGCCTGCCGTTGATGGTGGCCTTGGGCTGGGGAGTGGCCCTCTTGGGACTGGCCACCGCTTTCGCCCTGGTGGTGAACGGCCTGGACCTGAACCGGGAGAAGCCCGGGTTGGAACAAAAGCTCTCCGGCCTCGGACAAGAACCGGTAGCCGCCGATCCGGGGGTGAAAGCACCCTCGGCGGACGAGCTTTCCGGACTTCAAGGACGCCTTCGGGAGCTCAACGGCCTGGGGGCCGGGGCCGGGCCTTCCACGGCCGCCCTTTTGGCGCAGATGGAAAAAATGGCCCCGCCGGGCGTGCGCTTGATGAGCTTCCAGAACGACCGGGAAAGCGGGACGGTGGAACTGGTGGCCGAAGCCCTGAGCCTGGACGACCTATCGCGTTTCCTGGAGACCCTCGAAAAATCCGAAAGTTTTTCCCGCGTCAACCTGGCCAAGCAGACCCAGGCTCCGGACGGGTCCGGCAACTGGATCCAGTTTTCCGTGGACCTGACGGAGGGCGCCTCGTGATCCCCTTGCGGCAAATCGCCGGTTTTGCGCGGGATGCCTGGCGCCACCCCAAGGTGAAGCGCGCGGGCTTGGCCGCAGGGATCTTGGTCCTGGCAGACCTGCTGATCCTGGCCGGTTTCTGGCTGCCCGCGGCCCTCAGCCACCACCGTTTGGAAAGCGCCATCGAGGCCCGACGTTCCGCCAAACTGGCGGCGGCCCGGGCCCTGGAAACGGCCCAAAGCTATGACCGGCTTTCCCACCGCTCCGAGGCCCTTGAGGCGAAATGGAAAACGCCGGTGACCCAATCGGGCCTGGTGGAGTCACTTACCCGCTCCGCCGCCCGGCACGGCCTGAAGGTGCTTTCGCAGGACTTCGACGTGAAAAGCCTGCCGGGAGGCGGCAGAGCCTACGAACAGAACCTCTCCCTGTCGGGGGATTACACCTCCCTGCGCCGATTCCTTTCGGGGTTGGAGGACCTGCCGACCCTGACCGTGGTGGAACAGGCCCGCCTGGAGAGGGAAGGGGCGGCGGGCGGGAAGGTGAGGGCCGTCCTGGTGCTCCTGACCTACCAGAAAACGGCGGGGGGAGCCTGACTATGTTCCGGAAAAGCCCCGCCCTCTGGATCTCCGCCATCGCCATATTGGTCCTGCTCAACCTGGTGCGCTGGGCGCCTTCCCTCTTAAGGGGAAAAGGTGTTTTGGGCCGGCAAGCGGGATGGATGCACCTGGATTTCCCTGAGCCGCTGGAGGCGGGGGATATGAATGTGGGCCGGGACCTCTTTGCCCTGGGGACCAGGCCCCCGGGGGCGAAGGCTGCCCGGCGGGTGGCGAAAGCCGCACCGACGCCCTTGCCGGCCGCCAGCCCGACCCCCTCCTCACCCGACGGATCGGTTTTGGAGGCGGCCGGCGGCTACCGGCTGATGGGGGTGGTTTCCAGGGGCGACTCCAGCCAGGCCCTGATCGGCCGGGGGACCCAGCTTTTCCAGGTGGGCCCGGGGGACAGCTTGGAGGACCGCTACCAGGTAGGGACCATCACCGAAAACGAAGTTTATTTGACGGACAAGCAGACGGGGAATAACCTGAAGCTCCGAATTTGGGACCAGGCGACCGGGGGCTCCATCCCGGCCAACGGAGGAATCACAATCCATGACTGAACGTAAAATTCCGCAGGGGCTCCCGGCGGTGAAAAAACTTTCCATCCGTTGGTGGCTGGCGGCGGGACTGGCCCTTTCGGCCGGTTGTGCCGCCCTTCCCAAGCCCGAGAACCACGCCAGCAAAAGCGAATGGCTCCGGGCCGTTCAAGATTACCGCCGCCAGTACTCCGACCACCCGGCCGACTACGAGATCAAGATGAAGCTGGAAGAAGCGGAATTGAACGCCGCCGAGGCCTTTTACGACGACGGCATGGCCTTGGAGGAACAGGGGTCCCTGGACGACGCCATCTACCAGTTCCGCGAAGGGCTTTCGGCCATGCCCGACAACGAAAAGGTGGCCAATGCCCTCAAGAAGGCCCTGGAACAAAAAGAAGCCAATACTTTCTACCAGCAGGCGGTGGACCTGGACAAGGCGGGCAAGGAAGACGACGCCAAGAACCTGCTCACCCAGGCCCTGGAAGCCGACCCGGACCACGAAGGCGCCAAGGCCCTTCTGGAAAGGATCAAGACCCAGTCGCCCGAAGTCACGGGGGGCCTGGTCTTCAGCTCCCGGGAGCCGGTCTCCCTTCACTTCAACCACACGGACCTCAAGGCGGCCTTCGATTTCATCGGGAAGAGCTTCGGCATCAACGTGCTCTTCGACGGGGACCTGAAGGGCCAGACCGTGACCGTCTCCGCCGAGAACGTCACCTTCGAGCAGGCCCTGGACCTGATCCTTCACACCACCCAGACCTTCTACAAGCCCGTGGGGCCCAACACCATCCTGGTGGTGGACGACACGGGGGAAAAACACGCCCAATACGACGACCTGCTGATCAAGAACTTCCAGCTCTCCTCGGTGAGGGCCTCGGATATGGCCAATCTGCTCAAGAGCATCACCGACCTGAAGCACATGGTGGTGAACGAGCAGCTCAACACCCTGACCATCCGGGACACGGCGGACAAGCTGAAGCTGGCCCAGGAGGTCATCGAGGCCAACGACCGCCCGCCCGCGGAGGTCCTGCTGGACGTGGAGATCCTGGAGGTCAACCGCACCAAGGCGGAGCAATTGGGCATGGACTACGGCCAATCCATGCAGTTCACGTTCCCGCCCCAGACCACCTTTTCGGACCTGAGCGCCGACAACCTGCAGAACACCCTCAACCAGGTCAGTTTCACCCTGCCCACCCTCACCCTCAACTACTTCAAGCAGGACGTGGACGCCAAGACCCTGGCCCATCCCCAGATCCGCACCCTGGACAGCAAGGAGGCCAAGATCCACATCGGCGACCGGGTGCCCCTGCCCTCGGCGGTCATCCAGCAGACCACGGGGCAGGTCCAGACCACCTACAACTACAGCGACATCGGGGTGCTGTTGGACATCCTGCCCGTCATCAACCTGGACCGAACGGTGCAGGTCAAGCTTTCCCTGGAAGTGAGCTCCCTGGGCCCCAACCTGGGCACGACGGCCAACCCGGCCTATGAGATCGGAACAAGGGACGCGGATTCCACCATGCTGCTGCACGACGGGGAATCGGCGATCCTGGGCGGCCTCATCCAGGACAACGACTCCAAGACCCACAACCACCTGCCCATCATCGGGGATTTCCCCATCCTGGGCGACTACCTGGCGGGCAACGTGAACAACACGGACAGCCGGACCGACATCCTTTTGACCATCACGCCCCATATCGTGCGGGACTGGAACTTCCCCCACAAGGAACTGCAGGAAGTTTATTCGGGCACCCAGAACAGCCTCTCCACCAAGCCCCTCTTCAGCCTCTTCCAGAACGGGGCCAAGGGCGCCAAGTCGCCCAAGATCACCCTGGAGGCGCCCGGCAAGGAGGCGACCCCGTCGCCCTCGGGGACCCCCGCCTTGCCCTTCCAGGGAGGGGCGCCCTCGGCCAACGGCGGCGTGGTTTTTTCCTTCGACCAGCCCCAGTACGAGGCCAGCCTGGGCCAGCCGGTGGAGCTCAAGCTTTACGGCGAGAACCTGGGCAAGCTTAAGGATTTCCCGCTCGCCGTGGCCTTCAACGCCAACTACCTGAAATTCGCCTCCGCCACCCCGGGTTCGCCGGCGGTGGAAAAGGTGGAAGCGGACCCGGACGACAAACACGGCCTGGTACGGATGCGCCTGACCCTCAAGGGGGAACCGGCCGCCACAGGGCCGGTGGAACTGGCGGACCTCAAGCTCAGCGGTTACACTCCGGGTATTTCCTACCTGATCTTCCTCAATCCCACCTTCAAGGACGAGAATGGAAACGACGTGCAGGCCCAAGCCCACGCCTCCCGCATCGTGGTCAAGTAAGGCGGCCCGCCCCCTTGATGAAAGGGGGTTCAGCCTCGTGGAAATGCTGGTGGTTTTGGCCATCCTGGCCATCCTGGCGGCGGTGACCCTGCCCACCGCCGAAACGGCGGTGCGGCGGGACAAGGAATTGGAGCTCCGGGGGGACTTGAGGGAGATGCGCCGGGCCATCGACCGGTTCCACGAGGATTGGCGCAGCGGCGCCCTTCCCAAGCTGGGGATGGGCACCAGCGACGACGGTTTTCCCAAGACGCTTCAAACGCTCGTGGACGGCGTGGAGCAAAGCGGCCCGCGCCCGGTGAAGCGCAAGTACCTGCGGCGGGTGCCCGAGAATCCCTTCGGGGACAAAGGCCTCCCGCCCGGTGAGCAATGGGGGCTCCGCAGCTACGCCGACCAGCCGGGCTCCGGCTTTTGGGGCGGACAGGATGTCTACGACGTTTATTGTCCGGGGGACGGCAAGGCCCTGGACGGGAGCTATTACCATGACTGGTAGGGGAAGGAGGCTTTCGGAGGGAGGGTTCACCTTCATCGAGCTCCTGATCGTGCTGGCCATCATGGCGCTGTTGTCCGGCCTGGCGGTTTCGGTGTCGATGTCGAAGATCCGGCAGTCCAAGGAATCGGCCCTGAAGGAGGACCTGCGGGGCCTGAGGAAGGCCCTGGACGATTTTTACGCGGACCACGGGAAATACCCCGTGAAGCTCACGGACCTGGTGGAGGGGCATTACCTGCGTTCGATCCCCACGGACCCCCTGACCGACAGCGACGCCACCTGGCAGTTGGTGACTTCCCAAGATCCCGCCCAAAAGGGCGGCATCGTCGACATCCACAGCGGATCGGAGGAAAAGACAAGCGATGGAAAATCCTACGGTGAATGGTAAAGCGGGACGGGCAGACAGGCCTCCCCGGAGGTTGAAGCCCCTCTCCCAAGGCGGGTTCACCCTGATCGAACTGCTGATCGTGCTGGTCATCCTTTCGCTCCTGGCCGCCTTGGTGGGCCCGGCGCTGGTGGAGCGCCTGAAGCCCGCCAAACGCACCGCCGCACAGGCCCAGATCGAG
>JAJPJW010000130.1 GCA_021324075.1 Pseudomonadota bacterium
GGCAGGGTGTCGGTCACCACCACCCCGGAGACCGAGTTGCCCGTCACCTTGACCTGGATGGTGTAGGACAGGGCGTTTCCGGACTGGACCTGGAGGGGGCTGACGGACTTCTCAACCGTGATATTCATGGGCGGCGTGGGGGTTGGGGTGTTAGTGGCCGTGAAGGTGGCGGTGGAAGTGGCCGTATTCGTGGTGGTCTTGGTGGCGGTAAAGGTCGGCGTATTGGTACGGCTATTGGTGGGAGTATAGGTTGCAGTCGGAGTGGCGGTGTTGGTGGCAGTGGAAGTGGGTGTATTCGTAGCCGTGTTGGTGGCCGTGTTCGGCAGGGTGGCGGTGGGCGTATTGGTACGGCTATTGGTGGGCGTGGCGGTAGGCGTGTTCGTGGCCGTATTGGTAGCCGTATTAGCCAGCGTCGGTGTGGGGGTATCGGTGGGAGTGTCGGTGGGGGTGGCCGTATTGGTGGAAGTGGGCGTGTCGGTACGGGTGTTGGTGGGGGTGAAGGTGGCGGTCACCGTGGGGGTATTGGTAGGCGTGGCCGTATTGGTGGAGGTCGGGGTATCGGTGGGCGTATTGGTTGGTGTCGGGGTATTCACGAAGGTATTGGTGGGAGTGGCCGTGGGGGTATAGGTCGGGGTGGGGCTATCGGTATTGGTCGGCGTGGCCGTCGGGGTATTGGTGGGCGTATTGGTGGCGGTAGGGGTGTTGATGAAGGTGTTGGTGGGCGTGGGGGTGGCCGTATTGGTCGGGGTATTGGTGACGGTAAGAGTGGGGGTGTTGGTACGGGTGTTGGTGGGAGTCGCCGTGGGCGTAAAGGTCGCGGTATTGGTGGGGGTATTCGTGGGGGTTGGGGTATTCACGAAGGTGTTGGTAGGCGTCGCCGTGGGGGTAAAGGTGGGTGTGTTAGTCGGAGTGTTGGTGGGGGTGGCTGTTGGCGTTTTGGTGGGGGTATTCGTCGGGGTCGGGGTGTTGATAAAGGTGTTGGTGGGCGTGGCCGTAGGCGTGTTCGTGCGGGTGTTGGTGGGTGTGGCAGTGGGCGTGTTGGTGGCCGTATTGGTGAAGGTATTGGTCGGAGTGGCGGTGGGCGTCTTCGTTGGGGTGTTGGTCGGGGTGGGGGTATTTAAGAAGGTATTGGTGGGTGTGGCGGTGTCCGTGTTGGTGGGGCTATTGGTCGGGGTGGCCGTAGGCGTGTTCGTACGGGTGTTGGTCGGGGTCGCCGTGGGCGTGTTGGTCGCGGTGTTGGTGAAAGTGGCGGTGGGGGTTTTCGTCGGGGTGTTGGTAGGCGTATTGGTGGGGGTGTTTTGAACGGTATTGGTCGGCGTGGCGGTAGGCGTCAAAGTGGGTGTCTTGGTCGGGGTATTGGTGGGAGTCGGTGTATTGGGAACGGTGGGGGTCAAAGTCGGGGTCGGGGTGGGGGTTTTGGTGAAGGTTGGCGTCGGCGTGAAAGTGAAGGTCGGTGTATTCGTGGGCGTGGGAGTAAAGGTATTGGTCGGCGTATTGGTCCGGGTGGGGGTTACGGTCGGCGTAGGGGTAAAGGTATTGGTGGGTGTCGCGGTGAAGGTATGGGTGAAGGTATTGGTCCAGGTCGGGGTGGGCGTGACGATCGTCGGCGTATAGGTCGGCGTGGGAGTCCAGGTCCGGGTATTGGTCGGGGTCGGGGTATTGGTAAAGGTGAAGGTGGGCGTGGGCAAGACCTGGATATAGGTGACCGAATTGGAATTCTTGCTCCCCGCGGGATAGGTCAAGGACGCCTGGTCCACAAAGGTCAGGCCGCAACCGGGGGAACTGATGGGGTCGTAGTAATCCTCCACCTGGGCCGTTATGGTGACGCACCCGGTGCCCAGGTCGGGGAAAATGATGGCGTTGGAGTTGACCGATGGGGCATTCCCCTGGCTGCACGAGTTGTAATACGGAATGACATAGGGACAAAACGAGTCCCCGTATCCCCAGGCCACGAACTGGAAGGTGTTGCAAGTGGAGGCGTTGGTTACGAAATTATCCGTTATGGTCGTTCCTCAGTTCGTCACAGGCCCGCCCGTATTGCACACCGTGATGGTGTCGTTGATGATCACCGTGTTGCCGCTGGTAACCGCGCTGGATTGGGCTTTGGTGATGGTGAAATTGGGCGGCCCGATGGTCGGCTGGGGGGTGGGGATGGGAACGCATTGGCGCCAAAATAATGCGCCGACCGAGGTCCCGTAGTCACCCGAGCAATTGTTGGCGATAAAGGGCAGCCGCTGGCCGCTGACCGGGTTATAGAGGGCGTTGGCCCAAGTGGAGGCCGTTACACCGCTGGAACAGTAGGAGGAGGAAAAGCCGCCTCCGGTGTAGTTGGTGGCGTACCAGGGATTGCCGCTTCCATCATTGGCCGGAGGCGTGGAGGGGCTGCCGCTGGAAACGTAATCCACCGAAAGGCCGCCGCTGCCGCTGGTGATTTCCGAGTGGGTGCCCCCGGAGCAGGTAATGTCCAAGTCCCACGAGGAGAAAGTATCCTGCGGTGCCGTGTTTTGGGTGTAAATGCCCAAACAAACCTGGGAACCGGTCAAAAGGGAGGTGGAAACCGAAATGCAAGTCGGGTTAGCCGCCCCGCCCGTCCCGGGAGCGCCGGCGTAAGGGAAGGTACCGATAAGGGAGCCACCTACATAAGCCTGGGAATAGTCGTCACTGGAAATGCAGAGGGTGGCCGAAGTGGGTGTGCACTGGGCCTTCACCCGATAGGGCAACAACAAAGTGAAAAGGAGGAGAAACCCTACCCAAGGGTGGGGAAAAAATTTTTTCGAAATCATTGAACCGGTTAACCCTATGGTTTGTTTTTCTTCGGACAAAATTTCAGCCTAAAAACGTATTCAGCCGCAAAGCCAAGTGTTGGGAAGGTGTAGGGCTTCGAGTGACTGGGATAAAACGTTTTGATTGTCACTCATAAAACATCTGTTTTCTTATTTCCCTTACATTGTCTCATGTTTTTTTGACTTTCGAAGCCGCCTCGGTAAAAAAATTCAGAATCAGTTTCACGGGAAACCCTGATTTGGGGCCAAATCTACAAAAAAACGTATTTCGGAAATCCATCGAGGTAAAGGCGTTTTGGATTTCAAACTCATTTCTGAAATTATTTTTCAGGCGGTGAATGATCCTCAGTGGCCGGGATTTTATTTTTTTCGTCCTCCGACAATACCCGGGCCTGGGCAAAACATTCCGTGGCCAACTCCGTCTTTCCCAATTTTTCAAAATCCTCACCGATCTGCTGGGCGATTTTGGCCGTCTTGGGATGCAAGCTCCAGGCTTTCTCAAGGCTCTTGAAGGCTTGCGGGTTCCTACCCTGTGATAAATAAAGGTCTCCCATTTTGAGTTGATAAACCGGTTCGGCGGGATTCCAAGCGGCTCCCTTTTGGTACCAGGCCAAGGCGGCCCCGCTCTTGCCTTCCCACTCACAGATTGTGGCCAGGTTGACAAGATATTCGGTGTTTCCGGGGTCCAATTGGCGGGCCTTGGCGAAGGCCTGTTCGGCTTCGGGATAGCGTTTCAAAAATCCATAGCTCACGCCCAAATTGTTTTCATAGACCGCCGAGCCCGGTTCCACTTTCAGCGCTTCCTCCATTTGGGCGACGGCATCCTCATGCCGGCCCAGCCTTTCGTAAATGGTCCAGAGGTTCGCCCGGGGAGCGGTGAGTTGGGGATCCAGGATGATGGCATAGTCAAAAGCTTGGATGGCTTCGGGGATGCGTTCCTTATAGGTCAGGGCCGCCCCCAGGCCGTGGTAGGTCCGCGCCAGGGGCGGAGGGATGGAGGCCGCCCGGCTGAAGGCCGCCAGTGCCTCGTCATAACGGTGGGCGCGGAGATAAGCGATGCCGAGGCGGGAATAGGCGTCGGCGTTCTCATCGGGGTAGACCTGCGCCACCCTTTCCCAGAGGGCCGTGGTGTTTTTCCACATGCCGATCTGGAAAACCGTCAGCGTTCCCAGGACGGCGGCCAAGCCCAAGGCGGCCGCGGCGAACAAACAGCGGTCATAGGAAACCCACCTGGCCAAACCGGCGGAGAAGAGTAGGAAAAAACCGAGGCAAGGAAGATAGGTGTAGCGGTCCGCCGCGGCCTCCGAACCCGTTTGGATGAACCCCACCACCGGGGCAAGGGTCACCAGGTAATAAATCCAGGCCGTCCACAGGCAGGGTGCCCTTTGCCGGAACCGGTAGGAATAATACGAGGCCAGGCCGACCAGGCCCATCGCCCCGATCTCTTCCATAAAGTAAGTGGGGGTGAGTTGCGGTGGGAAAGGGTAATAACCCGTCAGGCCCGAGGGCCAGGCCATTTTCAGGGGGTAAAAAACAAGGGACCGGAAGGCGTTCATCACCCAATAAAACTCCACGCCGTTTTGCGCGTAAGAGAGGGTCTTCTCGTGGGAAAGTAGGGTGATTCCGACCGAAGCCAGGGCCAGGACAAAATAGGGAATCTTGTCCTTGAGGTTCCCGCGAAAATCAGTCGAAAAACGCCGCAGGGGCCAGTCGTCCAGGATCAAAAAAACAAGGGGCAAGGTCACCGCCATGGGTTTGCAGAGAAGCGCTAAAAAATAAAGAGCCAGGCAGTCCCACCGGGTGGACTTGGTTTTTTGCGCCGCCGCATCGCCCAAATGGCGGTAGAGGCTCCCAAGGTAGAAAAGCGAATACAACACATCCTTCCGTTCTGTGGCCCAAGCCACCGATTCCACGTGGATGGGGTGGATCCCGAACAAGAGGGCCGTCAGGAAGGAAAGCGGCCGGGCGAAGGCCTTCGCCTGGACCAGGCCCTCTCCGGGCAGGGCCTTCAAAAGCCGCAAGCCGATTCCAAAAACCAGGACCGTGTTCAGCCCATGCAACAACACATTGGTGGCGTGGAAAACCCGGGGATCCAGCCCGTTGATTTGGTAGCTGAGGGCGAAGGAAAACCAGGTGAGGGGCATCCAATTGCCCGTGGCATAGGTGGTGAAAGCCCATTTGAGGAAAGCCCAGTGCAAATGCCGGATGGCCGGGTTGTCCGTGATGGCATCCTTGTCGTCCCAATTCACGAAATCGTTTCGGAGGACGGGAAGGTAAAAAAGGAAAACCACGAGGATAAGGACTAGGGGCCAGCCCCAGTCCGGGAGCTTCCATCCCGCCGGGGAAGCCGAGACCACTCCTCCCGTCTTTTCAGCAGCCTGGCTTTTAGGAATCTCGGACAATGGACTTTCCTTGGAATTGGTTCCCCAATCATAACGGCTGGAGGAGTCCCCATAAATAACCCTTATAATGCCCCCATGCCAGAGCACACCTCGCCCTCCCGGTTTCTCAAAGACCCCTGGTTTTATCCCCTTCTCGCCTGCCTGTTCTTGGCCGTCCTTTTCGCCGTCCATCCCATCAATGATTCCGACCTGGGGCTCCACCTCAAAGGCGGCCAATGGATTCTTGAGAACCACCGCTTTCCCTCGACCGATACTTATACCTACACCCTCTCGGGCCGCGACTACTTGGATATCCATTGGCTTTATCAAGTCGTCCTTTATGGCCTTTACAGGATCAGGGGTTATTCCCTCCTCATTCTTTTCCATGCCTTGCTCATCGCGGCAACAGGCTTCCTGGCTTTCAAACGCCTGCGGCTTATCCAAGCCCCCTTTTGGATTTGTACCCTACTGTTGCTCACCGCGCTCTTAACCTGTGAAATCCGTTTTCGGGTCCGGCCTGAGGTCGCCAGTTGGCTTCTTTTGAGCCTCACCTGTTGGGTTTTGGAATTAAGGGCCGAAGGAAAGCGGGATTTATTATTCCTCCTTCCATTCCTCCAAGCCCTTTGGGTCAACATCGAGGGCCTCTTTGTCCTGGGCTGGGCCTTGATGGGTATTTACCTCGTTTCCGGCTTTTCAACCCCGCGGGGTCTGGACAAAAAGCTCCTGCGCTTTTCCCTGATTGCCGCCGGTTCTTGCGTCCTAAACCCCAACTTCTTGAAAGGCATGGCCTACCCCCTTTCGAATTTCATCACCCTCACCAACCCGGCGATGCACGACAGCCTCAAGGAACTCCAATCGCCCTGGCTGGCGACCCCAACACTGCTTTCCGCCCCCACCCTTTACCTTCTTTTATATAAGCTCTTCACCCTCTGCCTTTTCGGCGCAATGGCGGCGACCTTCCGTAAAAGGAACCTCCGCGACTGGCTCTTGGCCCTGGTCTTTTTCGGCCTTTCCGCTTCCGCCTTCCGGAACATTCCCCTTTTCCTGGTCGCCTGCCTCCCCCTGGCCGCCTCCTGTTGGATGGACTTGGAATGGAATTGGCTCCGCAAGGGGTTGAACCCATTCCTTTCCAAGGCCTTCCCCGCCGGCTTTTTCGCACTCGTGATTCTCCTGCTGGGTCTTCGGGTGGTGACCGGCGCCTATTATGTTTCGGACCGGCGCACGGACCGCTTCGGCCTGGGGTTGGACAGTCTCGCCCAACCCGTCACGGCCTGTGGATTCCTCGTCGAGAACCGGCTGGACGGAAAAATCCTCAACCAGCTCGATGGCGGCGGCTGGCTGGATTGGAAAGGGCCCCAGAAGACCTTCATCGACGGGCGTTTTGAGGTTTCGGGCTCGGCCTTTTATGCCGAATACCTCTCCGCTTCGGCGCCGGGAGGCTTGGCCGCCCTGGCCGATCGATACCAGGCCGACATCCTTTTCTTCAGCCCTCTCAACAGCCCATGGGTGTCCCAGCTCGCCTCCATGCCCGGCTGGCGTCCGGTTTACCTCGATCCCTGCGCGGTGGTTTGTTTGAGAAAAGGTTACCGGGACGACCTTCCCAGCCTGGAGAGCGGCGGCTTGCTCAACCAAAACGGCGTTTCCGCTTCCATTCTTGGGGATGCCGGCGCCTTGCTCCAGGCGCCTCCGGCTTCCGGTTTTCCCTTGGATGATTTTTTCAAAACCGTGGTCTTCCCGGACAGCCTCTCCAACTTGGGAATTTTCTTCGCCACCATCGGCCATCCGCGGGAAGCCGAGGCCTGTTTCCTGGAAGCCATCCGGCGAAGCGGCGGGAAGTATTACGACTTTTATTACAACCTGGGCCTGCTTTACGGCCAGCAAGGCCGGCGCGACGGATGGGAGCTTTGCATGTCCCAGGTTTTAAAGCGTGATCCGCCCGCCGCCCTCGCCCGCCAAATCCAAGGAGCGCAATAACTTTCCGCCAACATTGCCTGTAGGAGGGGGATTCTCCATTAGGTATGCTATTGCCCATGACCGAAAGCTTCCGGCAATTCCTCCTTTCGCCCGCCCAAAACCGAAAGTCCTGGGCCGCCCTTGTCCTGGTCACAACAGTCCTTACCCTTTTTTCACCCATCCTTTTCTCCGGCAACTTACTGGTGTCAACACCCGACGGAGACCTGGCCAACCAGTTCCTGGGCTGGCGGGTTTTCGGCTTTTCCGAGCTGGCCAAGGGCCATCTCGCCTTTTGGAACCCCTTCATCTTTTGCGGGGCCCCCTTCTTCGCCGGCTTCCAGTCCGCCCTGCTTTACCCCTTGAACTGGTCTTTCCTGTTCCTTCCGCCCCTCGCCGCGCTGAACCTTTCCGTCGCCCTGCACGTTTTCCTGGCGGGCTTCTTCGCCTATCTCTGGCTGGCTGAAAACCGCCTTTCCTTCCTCCCCGCCCTCTTGGGTTCCTTTGTCTTCATGTTCGGCGGGGCTTTTTATGCGCATGTTTATCCCGGCCATTTGTCCAACCTTTGCGCCATGGCCTGGATTCCCGTGGTATTCCTCGGTGTGGAAAAACTCCTGGAATCCCCCAACCTCCGAAACCTTCTTATAGGAAGCGGCATCCTTGCCCTCCAGCTTCTGGCCGGCCATCCCCAATATTTCCTCTACACCGCCCTCTTCGCCTCCCTTTACGCTTTGGCGCTCCTTTTTCAGGACCGCTCCCAATGGAAGCCAAAAACAATGGGTGGAATCTTCCTGGGGCTTTGGGGTTTGGGCCTGACAGCCGTCCAATGGGTTCCCGGTTGGGAAGCCACCCGTGAATTCGGGCGGGACATCGCCTCGAACCCCGGGGATCTGGATTTCTTTTCCCTTCATCCGCTTTCCATCCTCAGCGCCGTCACACCCGGCTTCCGGCACACAACCGAACTTTACACCGGCCTGGCCCAATCGCGGCTTTGGTGGGAATCCTGCCTTTTCATCGGGATCATTCCTTTTTTAGGGGTGCTGATGGCGCTGGCCGACCAGGAAAACAATCCAGGAAAAAAATGGACGGCTACGGGCCTAGCCCTTTTCGCCCTTCTCCTGGCATTGGGACCCCGCACGCCGATCTATCCTTTGCTGGTGAAGCTTCCACCCTTTGGGTTTTTCCGGGGTAGTTTCAAGTTTGCGATATTCTTCCAGGCTTTCCTGGTTTTGCTTTCGGCCCAGGGCTTTCAAGCCGCTTTAAACCGCTGGCAAAAAGCGCCTTGGTCTTGGGCGTTGTTCCTGGCGGCCCTTTTGGGGATGCTCCAACTCTTTTACTTCGCGAAGTTCTGTACCACCTCCTTCGACGCGCAAAACTGGCTTTTGGAGGGCCAGGCCGCGCGGGACAGGATGGTGGAAACCCTGAAGGACGGACGGGTTTACTGGCAGGCGAACAACGACCGGTCCATGGTCTTGGGGGTCAACTCGATTTGGGGGGACGATCCCTTTCCCTCAAAAAGGCTCCAGGCCTTCTTGGACTTCCTCCCGGATAGCCCCACAGCACCGGCAGCTCCTCCCGATATTCAGGTCCTCAACCTGACGCCGGCGAAGATGGCCTTGACCCGCCTGGCTTTCTTGCTGTCCCAGGGGCCGGAAGGAATCCAAACCAGCTCCAGTCCCGCTCCGCGGTTTCCCCGGGTCAGCCTCATCGGCAGCTTTCAGGAAGCAAAGGATATGAGGGATGCCCTGGAGAAGCTCTCCCAGCCGGGCTTCAACCCCCAGGCCCGGGTCATCCTGGAAGGAACCCCCGATCCCCTTCCGGTGGAAAACGGCGGAAAGGGCCAAATGACCCTGAAGAACCATGACAGCGACTGGTTGGAAGTGTCCGTCGAAACGGAGAAGCCCCAGATCCTCCTGATGACCGA
>JAJPJW010000223.1 GCA_021324075.1 Pseudomonadota bacterium
ACCTTCATGTTCTCGAAGACGGCCTCCACCACCAAGTCGCAGTCCTTGAAATCGTCGTAGGAGGTGGAACCGATCACCAGTTTCATTTTTTGTTCCATCTCCGAAGAGGTCATCTTGCCCTTGTCCACCCGGCCCTGGTAGACCTTGCGGACCATGTCCAGGCCCTTCTTCACGCGTTCGTCGTCGGTATCTTTCAAAACCACCGGCAGGCCCGAGAAGGAAATGACCTGGGCGATTCCCGCCCCCATGGCCCCCGCACCGACCACACCCGCTTTGTAGATAAACATTTATTTTTCCCCCATTACCTTTTGAAAAGCCGTTCGATCCGTCTTAAAAAATACCAATAAAACCTGATCCACAGTCCGCCGACGACCAAAAAGAGACCCAGGTATAAAAGCCAAACGTTGTAGTTTTCCATCGAAACACCGGCAAGCACGCAGCCGGCAAAAGTTAATAACCACCCAATGTTCCAAACGTTTCCTGCGGCCCGACGGATAAATCGGATGAAACTCATCCTATTTTCTTTCCAGCACCATCGCGCCGCCCAGGCCGCCGCCGATGCACATGGAGATGACGCCCAGGTCCACGTTGCGCCGGGTCATTTCCTTCAAGGCCGTCAGGATCAGCCGGGCCCCGGTCATCCCGACCGGATGGCCCAGGGCGATGGCCCCTCCGTTGACGTTGAGGATCTCGCGGTTCATCTTCAAAACCCGGTCGTCCGCCAGGATCTGGGCGGCAAAAGCCTCGTTGATTTCAATGAGCTTCATGTCCTTGAGTTCCAAGCCGCCCTTCTTCAGGGCCTTGGGGATGGCGTGGGCGGGACCGATGCCCATGCGTTCCGGCTCCACCCCCGAAAAGGCGTAGGACCGGATGGTGCCCAAGGGCTTATAGCCTAGGGCGTCGGCCTTTTCCTTGGACATGACCATCATCACACAGGCCCCGTCGTTGATGCCGCAGGCGTTGCCCGGAGTCACCGTCCCGTTTTCCTTGAAGATGGTGGGATAGGAGGCCAGGGTCTGCTCGTTCAAGGCCGCGTTGATGCCCTCGTCCTGGGTCACGGGTTCGGGCGGCACGGGCTTACCCATTACCTTCTTTTGCACCATGACCGGCACGATCTCGTCCTTGAACTTGTTTTCCCGCTGGGCCCGGAAGGCCTTCTTATGGCTCTGGACCGCGTATTCGTCCTGTTCCTTGCGGGTGATCTTGAACTCGTCCGCCAGGACCTCGGCGGTCTGGCCCATGATCAGGTGGCAGACCGGGTCGGTCAGGCCTTCCATCAGGCTGTCGATCATCACCGAATCGCGCATGCGGCGGCCGAACCGCAGGTGGCGGCTCACATAGGGCGCCTGGCTCATGGATTCGGTGCCGCCCGCCAACTGCAAATCCGCGTCCCCGCATTGGATGTTCTGGTAGGCGTTCACCACCGCCTGCATGCCCGAGGAGCAGTTGCGTTGCACCGTATAGGCCGTGGCTTCCTTGGGGATTCCGGCCATCAGGGCCGCCACCCGGGCCACGTTGGGGGCGTCGGAGAACTGGCCCACGCAGCCCAGGATGACCTCGTCGATTTCCGAGGGCTTCAGGTTGTTGCGCTTGACGATTTCTTTGATGACGGTGGCGGCCAAATCCTGGGCCGTCACGTCCTTCAAGGCCCCGCCCAGGTTGCCGATGGGCGTCCTTGCCCCGTCCACAATGACCACTTCTTTCATAACGTCACCCCTTTTAAACCACAGAGGTCACAGAGTTAAATTCTTCAACCCAAAATCTTCTCTCTGTGTACTCCGTGTACTCTGTGGTTCAAGATTTCTTTATCTTTGCCTTCTCCTCTTCCACTAAAAGCCGCCTGAGCATCTTCCCCACCATGTTCTTGGGCAGGGCTTCCCGGAATTCCACTTCCTTGGGCACCTTGTACTTGGCCATCCGGCCCTTGCAGAACTCGATGATTTCCTCCGGGGTGGCCTTTTGGCCGGGTTTGAGCACGATATAGGCCTTGATCTTGTCCACCAGCTTCTCATCGGGAACGCCCGCCACCACGCAATCTAGGATTTTTTCATTTTGGAACAAGACTTCCTCGACGTCCCTCGGATAGACGTTCTCGCCGCCCACCTTCACCATGTCCTTCTTGCGGTCCACGATGGCGAAAAAGCCGTCCTCGTCCATGTAGCCGATGTCGCCGGTATAAAGCCAGCCGTCCTTCAGCACCAGGGCGGTTTCCTCGGGATGGTTCCAATAACCCTGCATGACCTGGGGTCCCTTGATGGCCAGTTCCCCGATTTCCTTCACCTTCAAATCCTTCTTACCCGTCTCGACGTCCACGATCTTGGCCTCGGTGCCCACGAAGGGCAGGCCGATCATGCCCATCCTGCGCTTGCCGTAAACGGGATTGCAATGGGTGACGGGGGAGGCTTCGGTGAGGCCGTAGCCTTCCACCAGCTTCCCGCCGGTGAGTTCCTCGAACTTCTTCTGGACTTCCTGGTGAAGGGGCCCCGCCCCGGAGATGCAGGCCTTGATGCTTCGCACGTTGTACTTGCCCACTTCCGGGCAGTTGTTGATGGCAACGTAGATCGCCTGGACGCCCGGGAAAATGCCGGCCTTGTACTTGTCCACGAACCCCAGGACCTGCTTCACCTCGAACTTCGGCACCAACACCATGGAAGCCCCCATGACCAGGGCGAAGGTCATGCCGGCGGTCATGCCGTAGCAATGGAAGATCGGGATGGCCAGCATGAAGACCTCCTCGCCGTCCTTAAGGCTCGGGAACCAGGCCCTGCATTGGTAGGCATTGGCCACCAGGTTGCGGTGGGTCAGGATGACGCCCTTGGCCACGCCCGTGGTGCCGCCGGTGTACTGAAGGAGGGCCGTACCGTCCATCGGCAGGCTGACCGGCTGTTTTTCATCCGGCGTCCTCATCAACTCTTCCTTAAAACTTGTGAACAGGGGCTCGGTCGGCCAGGGCACCCAGGATTTTTCCTTCAGGGACTTGAGGACGAACAGCCATTTGAGGGGGATGGGAAAATAGTCGTTGATGCGGGTCACCCAGACCTTCTTTAACCCGCATTCCTGCGCCACTTGTTTCAGGACCGGCACAAGCCGGTCTAAGGAAACCACGTGTTGGGCGCCCGAATCCTTCAGTTGGTGGGCGGTTTCGCTGGCCGAATAAAGGGGGTTGAGCTGGGTCAGGATGGCCCCCGCCCGGAGGACCCCGAAAAAAGCGATCACACAAGGCGGGCAATTGGGAAGGTAAAGGGCCACCCGGTCGCCGGGCTTGATCCCCTCCTTCTTTAAAAGATTGGCAAACCGGTCCACCAGGCCGTTCACCTGCCGGTAGGTCAGGGTGGTTCCGTAATAATGGAGGAAAGGATGGTCGGGAAAGCGCCCGGCCATGGTTTCCAGGATTTCCGGAAGGGTTTTTTCAGGATATTCGAGGGTTTTGGGGACGCCTTCGTCGTAGGAAGATAGCCAGGGGCGGTCGTTCATACCGATTCTCCATAGTGAAAACCCATGATAAAGAGATCGGTATTGCACCGATTTCTATGATCTTTCTCAATAGTAAATCGGCGCATTGGCCCTCAATGTGTCGGAAAGGTGGCTTCTTACAATCAGTTTATGCCCCTCCCGAAAGCGTGTCAAACGATGCGCCGGTAAATTTTTCGGGCCTGTGCACCTCCAAGCGGAGGTATTAAAATGGGGGATCGGACGTCCTATATTTCAAGATCGGCCTTGACCCATTCACTTCACCCCTGAGGATTCGGATTGACCCCTCTCCAAGCCCTGCTCCTGACCCGTGAACTCCAACAGCTTTTGGTTTCCGGCAGGCTCTCCCATATCTCCCAGTCCGCCCCGGAAGTGGTCGAATTGTCCTTCTACCATCCCGACCGCCCCGTCCGCACGCTGGTGGCCGCCGTCCTTCCCACGAAACCCTTCCTTTTCGTCACGGCCGAAAAACGCCCGGCCCTGGCCAAGCCCCCCAATTTCTGCCGGTCCCTCCGGAAAAACCTCGAATACGCCCAGCTTACCGAAGTGCAAAACCAGCCCGGGGAGCGCTTGATCACCCTGGGGTTGAAGACCCCCGAAGGCCCCTTCCGGCTGGTCTTTGAGGGGATTCCCAAATATCCCAACCTCATCCTGGTGGGGCCGGACGGCGCGATCATCAGTGCCCTTCGTTATAAGAACGATGTTGAGAGGCCGGTCCTGCCCCAGGAGGCTTACCAGCCTCCGCCCCATGGTCCCTCCTCCCGGCAAAAAATAGACGGGCACGGGGCATGGCCCGCTTCATCCAATCCATCGCTTCCCAATACACAAAGCGGTCCGCCCCATGATCCCCCCCAGTCCGCCGAGAAGCCGAACCTATGGAATCTTTCGGGCGGGGAGTTGGAGGAACGTTGGGAAGCGGCCGGCAAGCCCGCTTTAGGGGCCTGGCTGAAGAACGAATGGCGCGGGACGGACGGCGAACTGGCGGCCTACCTGGAAAGCTTCGGTGAAAAGGCCTGCAAGGAATGGGACCACCTCAAGGCCGATGCGCTGGAAAAGGATTGGAACCACTACACCCTCCTTCCCGGCCCGCCCCCCGCACTCAAGCTCTTCCCCCTGCCCTCCCCGGGAAAGGAACCCCAGTCCTTCCCTACCCTGAACCAGGCCATGGACAGCCTGTTCAGGATGGAATTCCAGCACCGGATGCAGTCACAGCAGAAACTAAAGCTGGAATCGGAGATCAACAAGGCCCTCAAGCACGAGAAACGCATCCTGGAGAAGCTCAAGAAGGACCGCAGCGAGGCCGAAAGGTCCGACCAATACCAATGGTGGGGGGAGCTGTTGATGGCCCAGCTCCATAAGGTCAAACTGCACCTGAAGGAAATCGCATTGGAGGACGTGGTCCGGGGGACGCCGGGCCTGATGACCATTCCCCTGGACCCCGAGGTCACACCGCTCCTGAACGCCCAACGGTTCTTCAAGAAGGCGCAAAAGGGCTCCCGGGGCCTGGCCCAGGTCGAAAAGCGGGAGAAGGAAATCCAGGAGAGGCTCAACCAGCTCAAGTCGGCCCAGCGCAGCCTGCCCGCCTTGAGCACCCCTGAGGAACTCAAGAAGGCCCGGCTGGACCTTTTTCCCAAAAAGGCGGAGGCCCCGGCCAAGCCGGCCAAACCCAAGGAAGAAAAGGTGCCCACCCCCAACATCGTGCGCACGAAGCTGGGCAAGGAATTCGAGCTTTGCGCCGGCACCTCGGCGGCCGCCAACGATTACATCACCTTCCAACTGGCCCAGCCCGAGGACCTTTGGTTCCACGTCCGGGACCTGCCGGGTTCCCACGTCATCCTTCGCCGGCTCCAACGCAATGCCGTGGCCTCCGACGAGATGATCCTGGAAGCCGCCAGGACCGCCGCCGCGCGGAGCAAGGCCAAGCCCGGCACCAAGGTCACCGTCAGTTATACGGAAAAGAAGAACGTCAAGAAGATCCCCGGCGCCCCCCTGGGGATGGTGACCATGACGAAGGAAAAGAGCCTGGTGGTGGAAGCCTGACTTTTTCAGCCCCCCTGTTTTAAGACCCAAACCTCATTGTCCTCGATGGTCCGGTAAGGCCGGTATCTTTCGCGGATGAACTGGGCCAACAGGGGAAATTTCTCTTCATTGCTGATCCCGTCGATTTGATAGGACCAATCCGGGTCCTTGAAAAGCACCCATTTGACCTTTTTCTCCTCCAGGTCCCAGGCCGCCTCCTGCTGGAAAGAAAGGGGCGCGGCGGTCCATAGATAGGGGAACCGGGTCGGGCAGGGCTTATCCAGGAAGTAATACCAACTGGCTTCCGAGGTGAGGGTGAAGAACCCGTCGGAAGGGGCCATGACGGCTTTCAAGATCCGGATTGTTTCCTGGTCCCCCGGAGGGATGAAAGCCTCGTCGGGCGTGCCCAAGGGGAAATTCGCCTTGAGGACATCCACGCGGCAATCCCTCAACAGGCAAAAAAAAGCGATCCCCGCCGCCAATCCGACACAGGCCGTCCGGGCCCAACCCTTTGAAAAAATCACGGCCGAACCGGCCCAGCGGTCCAGGAGGTAAGCCACGAGGATATAAAGGACGGCCAGGCTGTAGATCAAGTGCTCCTCGTCCGCCCGGACCAGCACATTGGTGAAGTGCAGGCCCGCCAGGAGCAAAAGGGCGCCTTCCACCAGGTGGTGCCGGAGGAATGCCTCACTCCAGGGTTTTTCCCCCGCCGCAAACTTTGCCGCCAGGGCCCGGTAACCCAGCCGGTAGGCCAGGGCCGAAAGCAGGGCGAAGAAGAACAGGAATTTCCACTGGTGAATTGGAACGGGGACCGATTCCGAAAGGCCCTTGTAGGCCGGAAATTCCAGGAAGATCCATTTCAGGCCCTCCATCCAGCAGCCCCCGGAGAGGCCTTCCAAAAATAAAAAGGCTGTCCCGGCCCCCAGGCCGGAAAAAAGGAACCACTTCCCTTCCCAGCCCCTGGGGCGGACATGGACGAAATAAAGGATTGGAAAAAGAAAGGCATAGAGGACCGCCAGGTAAAGCCCGCAATCCACCGCGTAGCCCATGGCCGCCAATGGAAGGAAGGAAAAGAAGAAAACCAGGCCGGCCGAAGGCGGCCTTCCGCCTGGTTCGGGTTGGTCCAAGGCCCTTTGCAGCCGGATGAACACGAAGAGGAAAAGAAAGGTGGCCAGGAAGCGGGGAGTGAGGATGAGGAGGTCGAACATTTCCCAAAAACCACGGTGGGCCTGGAAGCCCGCCACGAGGGAGGCCGGTGAAAGGTCGGTTAGGCCCAACGAGCCGAAAACGAGGAAGGAGAAACTCACCGATCCGAGCGCAAAGAGGGACAGGACCAGGGCCGCGGCATGCGCCCTTTGGCGGAATAAGCCGCCGAGAAAAAGGGCCAGCGCCACCCAGGCCAGGACCTTGGCCAGGGATTCAAATGCCCGCTCGGCGGCGATGCCCTTGCCGAACAACCGGAAAGCCCAGGCCGACCGCAGGGGGTCCTGGATGAGCCCGTGGAAGAAGGTGAAATCATGGTAGGGCTTTTCCCCCGCCAGGTAGCAAACGGCCGCCCCCAGGGACTCCCCTTCATGGTAGGAATCGAACCGCCCGAAAGCGTGGTAGGTGGGAATGTTGAGGGCGAGGAGGATGGCATAAGCGGCCAAAAGCACCATGCCCATCCAGGGGTCCTTGCCGGAACCTGGTTTTGGACCGGCCGCCCTCCCGCCCTCTGCGGGGGCCGGGAAAAGCCGCCCAAGCCAGGCCCGGCCGCCAAGGCCCGCGACGAGGAATAAGAAAACGGAAGGAAGGAAGACAAAAACTGAAAAACGGACGAAGTTATTTTGGGGGTTGAATTGGATCCGGGTGCAATAGCCCACTACTTGGAGGGGGTTCTGGAAAGGGAGGACCAGGCGGTCCCAAAGCAGGCCGGCCAAAAAAACGCCGGCAAGAAAAACGCCACCCAGGATGAGGTACCGTTGCCCGCGAAATTTCATTTTTCGATTGTAGACGATTTCAGACTTTCAACCGAACAGCTTTCGACGGACCGCCTTTAGGGAGTGGGCGTGGCGGCCGTACTGGCCCCAACCCCCATGTTGGGGGTCACGGGCTGGTTGAGCGCGCGGTTGGCGCAGGCCAGGGACATCAAGGCCAAAACGACAAATAAAAACAAAGTGAACAGTTTTTTCATGGCTTCCTCACAAGTCGGGAGGATGAAAAGCATTTCCCGTGCCACGAAAGTCCTTGTTTTTGGCCCGTAAATAAAAACGCCAAACTCCCGGTTGGGCGTTTGGCGTTAAAAATCCACCTTTTTATGCGCTTTTCCAACATTCCCGCAAAGACGGCCGATGGTTACTTCACGGTCGCCTTGCGGTGGTCGTCAATCCAGTAGGCCCAAGCCACGAAGAGAAGCTGGGAGAAGCCCATCAGCGTGACGAGGTTGGGGTTGGCCGGAGGGGGCGAGTTCAAGGTCCAGACATAAAGCGCGACGAGGACAAACCCAAAGGCCCAAAGGGCAACCTCGCCCACGGTGTCGAGGGCCTTGGTGGACTTCAGGTAAAGCCAGAAGCCGGCCACGAAGAGGGCCCCTTCGATAACGATGGTGGCGGCAGGATAATTCCAGAGGCTCAGCCCGAATTTGTGGACCATATAGGATTGTTCGGCGGGCAGGATGGGCAGGTCGGGCCGGTGGACGATG
>JAJPJW010000142.1 GCA_021324075.1 Pseudomonadota bacterium
CAGTGGGGTAAGGTTATTCCACGCGTCTCTCATGTTTGAGGATTGAGTCAGGGCTTTTCGTAGGTCTGCTGGAACTTTGTGTATCGTGCCCACGGCTATTTTATTTTTTGGCATATTCGGCTCCTCTTCGAGGACAACAAAACCTATTTCTTATTCTGGGCGTTCCTGTTTTTTACAATAATCTTGACCGTCTTCCCGAGAAGGGCAAAAGGGAAGGGTTCATCCAGGGAGAAATGGAATGCCGATTTCGTTTTTCGGTACTTCCCCAACGCTTTTAGGGGACCCGCAACTGAAGGCGGGATATATACGCTGATATGGTCCTTGGATAGGGAAAAATAGATCAAACGGCCCTTGAATCCCGAACCCCCGAACTCGTAAAAAGGCATCCCGTAACTCATTCGCTCACGCGCTTTAGGCGCCGATCCCCTAATGGTCTGTCGAATTATTTCAAGGACCCCCCGGACGTTTTTCGGGGAGGAGCTTATGTAATCACCCACCGTTCTTGATCTTTTTTTCACAAAAATTCCCTTTTGGGTCCTCATCGTGGACGACTAGGATTGGCCGGAACCCTGTTAACCCGGTTATTTTAGACAGCGATGAATGAAGGCCAACACATCCGGTCCCCACATGGCGATCCCCCCCGGCAAGGTGGCAAAGCGCCAATGGCCGTCCGGGTGGGTGGTCCCGAAGGCAGGATATTTTTTGGCTAAGCCTCCCTTCTTCTCGGCTTCGGGCCCCAGGGTTTCCACCGGGCCCAGGTTGTAATCGTTCGCGGCTTGCAGGATGAAGACCGGGGCCTGGGCATTTAGCACGGCTTTCAGGAGCCTCTCACGTAGGGCGCCGTTTCCCCAAGATTCGGCCCCGGGCGCGAAGGCCACATAGGCCCTTACGCCCAATGGCTTCTCCGCCGCCAAAAGCGTCTGGATGCCCCCGAATGAACAGCCCGACATGACGATGCGTTTCGGGTCCACGAAAGATTGGGAAGAAAGCCAGGAAACACCCGCCGCCACATCCAGGTTAGCCTGTTCCTGAAGTTCGACGATCTTCCGGTTGCCGCCCAAAAACCCAAGGAATGAATCTTGTCGTATTTTGTCCATGATATAAGGACCTGGTGAAAGGCCATGGCCCCGCCGGTTGGGCAAAAAGAAGACGAAACCGTGGGAGGTATAAAAGCCAGCCAGGTCGGGTTGTTTTGTTCCAAGAAGTCTCTCGCTACCGTGGTTCCAGAGCACTGCTGGAAAGGGACCATGTCCCTTGGGCAGATAGAGGTACCCCTTCAGCGCCAAACCGTCGGAAGTGGTGGAATAGGTCACCTGCTGGGGATCGGCGGTCCGGGCCTTGGTGGAAAATCCGAGACAGACGCCAGCGAGGAGCGCAAGGAAGAGGTGTTTCATGGTCCCGACATTACCATAAAGGGGTGAAAATCTAAATATCATGGAAAGCTTGGGGGGAAATCAACTTCACCTATCCCGTCCCGCTTCAACGAACAAGACGGCGGTGGTATCCCTCAAGTCCACGATGGGTCCCCGTCGTGGACGATGTCGGTCTTCGGATTTATAAACCCAGGGCGAACAGAACGGCTTGCCGGGTCTCTATCAGTTTAGAATGGGAAAGTGTTGTAATGAGTCCGCCCAATTTCGACTTGGCAACCGTTTGAATGTGGTCACAGTTGACGGCGCAATCCTTTGCCAAACCTTCGCTCCGGCTGAGTTGAACTTCGCTCGGAATATGACGAATGGTGGAGGTAACCGGCGCCACGGTGACTTCATCGAGGTATTCGATAATTGAATTGCGGGTCAGGATAACAACGGGGCGTTTTTTATCGGGATGGGTGAACTTATACCAGCGGACTTCCCCCCGCTTCATTCATCACCCCAGGCTTGTTCCTTCTCCCAAACGCCAACCTCTTCCCGGGTGGCGGGGTGGGCCTGGTAACCTTGCCTGTGCTGGTGTTCCAATTGTTTTATTTTCAGGTTGCGAAGCGCTTCCTTAAGCGCCGACCGGGCGAAAGCCGACCGTGTGGTATGTAACTTCTTAGCCGCCTGGTCGACCGACTTTACCAACTCATCCTCCAACGTCATTTGGACCGTCCTCATAGGCTCCCCTTTTTAGCTATAGTAATAGCTATGATTATACACATTCAAAAGGTGGTTTCAAGGCGGGGCGGCGAATAGGGGCCCGTGGCTTCCCCGGCGGCTGGGAAAGGACTTTTCGGTGGAGCCCCCGGGCAAGCCCGGGAATTTCAATGCGCGGGCTTTAAATTTCCATGATGACCGGCATGATCATGGGCCGGCGGTTGGATTTGTGGGAGAAGAACTTCTGGAGGGACTTTCGCATGGTTTCCTTCACCGTGGACCAGTCGGTGATCTTGTCGTGGATTTCCTCTTCCAGGGTCCGGCGGAGGATGTCCTTGGCTTCGTTCATGAGCTCGTCCGAAAGGCTCTCGGAGAAGCCCCGGGTCACCAGGTCCGGCCCGCCCACGATCTTGCCCTTGGCCGTATCCACCGTCACCAGGGCCACCACCACCCCGTCCTGGGACAGGTGAAGCCGGTCGCGCAGGACCACTTCGCCCACGTCGGACATGTGCTTTCCGTCCACCAGGATGGTGCCGCCCGAGAATTCCTTCTCGATGCGCCCCTCATCCCCGTCGATCACGAACTTCTCGCCGTTCTCCAGGATGATGGTGTTTTCGGGGGAGATGCCCATGGACTCGGCCAGGCGCGCGTGCAGGATCAGGTGCCGGTATTCCCCGTGGACCGGGATGAAGTACTTGGGCTTGACCAGGGCCAGCATGATCTTCTGCTCCTCCCGGCAGGCGTGCCCGGAGACGTGGATTTCGGAGACGGCCTCATAGAGCACCTCGGCGCCCCGGCGGTAGAGCAGGTTGATGATGTTGGAGATCGCCCTTTCGTTGCCCGGGATGGTGCGGGCGGACAGGAGCACCATGTCGTCGGGCTGGATGGAGATGTTCTTGTGGTCGCCCATGGCCATGCGGGAAACGCTGCTCATGGGCTCCCCCTGGCTGCCGGTGGTGACGATGACCACTTCCTTCGGGTCCATGCCCTTGAGCTGGTCCGGCTGGATAAGCAGGTTGGTGGGAATATGCATGAAACCTAGGTCCCGCGCCACCTGGGTATTGCGCACCATGCTGCGCCCCATGATGCAGACCTTGCGCCCGACTTTCTTGGCGGCCTCGATGGCCTGCTGGACCCGGTGGATGTTGCTGGCGAAGCAGGCCACGATGATGCGCTTCTTGGCCTTGGGGAAGATACGGTCGAATTCCTCGCCGACGACCTTTTCCGAGAGGGTGTAGCCTTCCCGTTCCACGTTGGTGGAGTCGGACATGAGCATGAGCACGCCCTTGGTGCCGTAGTCGGCGAAGCGGTTGAGGTCGATGGGCACGCCGTCGATGGGGGTCGGGTCGATCTTGAAGTCGCCCGTGTGGATCACCACGCCGGCCGGGGTCGTGAGGGCGATGCCGCAGCCGTCCACGATGCTGTGGGTGACACGGATGAACTCGATATGGAAGGGGCCCAGGTCGAAGGGCTGCTTGGGGTCCACCTCGATGAAGGTGGGCGGCGTGTCGAACTTGAATTCCTCAAGCTTGGCCTTGACGAAGCCGATGGTCAGCTTGGTGCCGTAAATGGGGACGTTGAGCTTCTGGAGCAGGTAGGGGACGGCGCCGATGTGGTCCTCATGGCCGTGGGTGAGCAGCACGCCCTTGAGCCAGCCCGGCCTTTCGGCGATGAAGTTGAAGTCCGGGATGATGTAATCCACGCCCGGGTGGTTTTCGTCGGGGAACATGAGCCCCGCGTCGATCATGACCGCCTGCCCGTCGTAGTCCAGCAGCGCCATGTTTTTGCCGATTTCGCCCAGGCCGCCCAACGGAATGAAGGAGAGTTGTCCCAATGTAAGTTCCTTAAAATTTCTTGGTTATAAAATCAAAAAGCCCTCTTCATCTTCAGAAGAAGGCTTTCATGGATCGCTTCGCTTTTCATTACCAACGATTGCCGTAATCCCCGTCGTTACGGTCTTTGCGCCCGCCGCCGCGGTTGTCCCTGCGGGGCCTGTCCCCGCCGAAATCGCCTTTGCCGCCGCCGAAGCCGCCACCGTCCCTGCGGTTGCCGCCGCCGAAGCCGCCTTCACGGCGTCCTCCGCCGAAGCCGCCCTCGCGGTTGCCGCCGCCGCCAAAGCCGCCTTCACGGCGTCCCCCGCCGCCCCCGCGGTTTCCCTGGTACCCGCCACCGCCGCCCTTGCGGTCTTCCATCGGCCGGGCTTCATTGACCACGATCGTCCTGGAACCCATCGTACTGCCGTTGAACTTTTGGATTGCGGCCTGGGCTTCCAGGTCCGTCGCCATTTCCACGAAACCAAAACCCTTGGAACGGCCCGACATCTTGTCCATGATGACTTTGGCGCTTTCTACCCGTCCGCAAGCGGAAAAAAGCTGCTGGAGTTCCGCGTCCGTCGTCTCAAAAGGCAGGCTACCGACATAGAGTCTCTTGCCCATTGTTTCCCCCAAAAACGGCAAAACTGCGTCCTTTGGAAAGGACGGCTGATGTTAGGCGGCGTTGGTTTTGTTCAGGAAGGCCTGGCAGAAACCGTCCATTAAAAATTTTTGTGTGAACTCGTCCATTTCGGCCATCTTGGCGAAGGATTTTTGGAGGATGAATTCCGGGTCCATGCCCACCTGGTCGCCATAGGGCTTCAAGGCGCGCACTTCCTTCACCGCGAGCTTGACGAAGAGCTTCCACCAAAGCTTCATGAAAAAGGTCCGCAAGGGGCCCGCGTGGTCCATCAGGGTCTGGACGCCCAGCTTGGTCCCCGCGATATGGCGGGATTCGTCCTTGAGCTGGAGGCGCACCATTTCCTTGCCGATGGGGTCGATGGTTGGCAGTTCCAGAGTTTTCTGAAAAATGGCGCCCGCCAAGGTTTCGGTAAAATAGGTCGCCAGGATCCAGCGTTCTACGGCCATGGGGACGATCCAAGTTGTGGAGACCCACACGAGGATATCGAACGCCCTTTGCTTGGCCGGGGGCGAATTAAGGCGATAGAGGTATTTTTTGAATACGAAAAGGTGTTTGGCTTCATCGGCGCATTGGGTCGAATAATAAGTGACCATTTCGTTGATTTTGAACATGTGGGCGGCCTTGTTCATGAGTCGTTGGATGATCTCCAACCCCTGCCATTCCCCCTCATAAAAGTAATGGAGGATATTGATCCAGCCGTCCTTGATGCTTCCCAGTTCGATGGGCTGGTTCCAGTTGATAGCGTCCTCAGGGTCCCAATTGGCCGCGAAAGCCATGCGGGAAAGGCCGTCCCAGGTTTTGGCGTTGGCCTTCTCCAGGATATCCGGCTTGGCCTCCTCGCTCTTGAGTGCTGTCGCTTCCATTGCTTGTGCCATAAAAACAAAACCTCGCTTGATTTTTTTACTTACCTGAAGCTGTGCGCTTCCAGGTCATATCCAGCTTCACCGGAACATCGTCATGAAT
Organism: Pseudomonadota bacterium; assembly: GCA_021324075.1. GTDB lineage: Bacteria > Oederibacteriota > Muellerivitia > Muellerivitales > Muellerivitaceae > JAJPJW01. The sequence continues at coordinate 5,493 of JAJPJW010000142.1, forward strand.
AGGCATGGTTAAAAGGGATGGGGGGGTAATTCCAAAAGCCTTCAAACTCAAGGTAAACCCACCGGTGATATGGGCTTCGCCCGATTCCCATTCCACAATATCCAATTGAACCTTATGGTATTGGACTTTTTGGCCTGCAAAACTGACTTCTAAATCCGCGTCAATGGTTTTGGGGGGATGGTTCGTTTCAATTTCAGCCGTTTTCGCATCGACTTCAATCAAAGGATAAAGACCCGCCCGTGTCACTTCGAGCATGTGAAGATCCCGGTTTTGGTCCCCCGAATCGAAGGTTTTCACGGGAACAGCCACCAAAAACTCGCAATGACCCCCATAGCATACACCCTTTCCCTTGGCGGACAAACTCTTTCCATGGACCACATGAAGGGGGTGGGTGACGGTATAGCCTATTTCGGACTTAAGAAGGGCCCATTGACCCTTTTCCCCTGCCGAAAAGGCCAAAGCCGGCAATACAAAAGTAAAAAACAAGCCAAGGAAGCGTTTCATGGAAAACTCCTAAAAAGTCATCACCGTAAGGGAGGTTAGATAGGATGCCAAGAGGGTGGTCGCCATGGCCCCATGGACAACACCCAGGTTGCCGATGGGCTGGTGGTTGGCGATGCGGTCGTTGATCATGTCTCCCACCAATGGAACCACTATCATCAACGGAAGATGGATCCAGGAAAGGGCCTCGTGGACACCCGTGTTTCCGGTTGGCTTCAAACCCTTGGGTTTAGGGGCAAGTATTTCAAAAAGGGCCGTAGTGCCATAAAGGGCCACAGTCGTCAGTCCCAAAGTAGTATGGAGGCTGGTATCCTGGCTTCCATTGGATACATTTCCCGCCGTCACGAGGCCAAGTACAAACTCCGTGGTCATCGGCACGGCCGTGATCACCCCCAGGGTTTGATGTACCCTCAACATGTCGGAACGGGTCTCTAGTTCTTTTTGGAATTCAGGGTCGCTTTGAAGGTCTTGTTGGGAAAAACCGAGGTCCCCGATGGATAATCCCGGTTGCGCGTCGGTCGAACGGACTTTTTCATTGGCTTTCTCTTCCCCAAGGGCAGTGGAGCAAAACATCGAAGCCAAAACAAAAATCACGAAAAGCAAAAACGAAACGGGCCCCACCTTAAAAACGCTATATTTTGCAGAGGTCACTTCACACCTGGTCCGGCCATAAATTTCGAGGCCAATTTTTAATACAGGAATTTTACACGAAAAGTTTCCTATTTCGTCTTTGGATTTTCCTTCTTTGGGCCCTTGCCCTGGTTCACAGAACCAAAGTTTAACAACGATTTTTCGTCCGCCGGTTCCTGGGGAAGAACCTGTTCTTCTCCCCGGGCAAACCGGTTGTAGCGTTTCACACAATTAAACTTTGTCGTCTGGGCCTCCGATTGGAACAAGCCCCCAATATCGATCAAAACCCCCCCACCGATAGCCGAAACCCAAAAAGGGGATTGTTGATTCGACGGGGAGGTCAACAATCCCACGACCCCGGTCGCAAAACCCGCAAAGCCGACCCATCCGAATATCTTTGAATTGATATTCGACGTTTCCGAACGTTTTAATAAGCGCTCGGATTCGAAATCCCTCAAGGGAAATACCAGGTTTTCAAAATCCTCATAACGTTCCAAAAGACGTCCATCAATGGAATATTGCAGGCCGCCCAAGGTGGAATAGTCAACTTCGACCGGTTTTAGTTTCGGTTCACCGGACTGGGCGGAATCCGAAGCCTTTTCTTGGGCCGAAAGGAACTCCGGACACAAAGTCATTGCGAAGATCAATGGCGTAATTACAGCGAAAAGAAATTTCATTCATTTCCCGCAGGTGAAATTTTCAGGAGAATATCAGACATCCAAGAGAAGGTAAACGGCGAGAAAAAAAAGGTCACTTCCGGATGACGATCTGGGTCACTTGTTTTTGGATGAAATGGCCGTTGCTGCTGTCCGTCAGATCCGTCACTACAAAGTAAAGGCCGCTGGCCAGGCCGGAAACGTCCACCGGCACCATGCCGCCCCCCGCAGGACCCGTGACGGGTTTCTTCACCAGTTCACCGGCCACATCATAAACCGCGGCCGTCAGTGTCAGGCTTAAACCGGAATCGGCATAAACCGTCGTTCCAGCGGAACCACCGTTGAGGATATTGGGCGCGGCGACCGCCACCCCGTTCCCCGCGTTATTTCCCCGCTCCACGGTCACGTTATGGGAAATGACTTCTTCCCCCCCATTTCCGTCCAGCCAGTGGATTTCAACGTTATAAACGCCATTGGTCACGATTTGCCCGTTGTCGTTGGTGCCATCCCATGCGACTGTCGTGCCGTTGGGGAAAGTCATGACCAAATCGCTTGTACCGTTGGGGGTTGGAGTCCCTTGTGTCGGTTGGATGGTCGCGCTCGAAAACAACACGTTCCCCAGGTTCATGTTCCCCGGATCGTCCGCATAAGCGATCAAGTGCCGGATCACTTCCCCGGACTCGTTATAAACGTTGACCTGGACCTTCGCGATCGAACGGCTCACGGTCACGGTTTGGGAAATACTGGTGACCACATTATTGGCGTCGATATTGTCGACCTTCACATAATAAACCCCGTTCGAGACCGGGTCCCCGGCCTGGTTGGTCCCATCCCAGGTGGCCAACTGAACGCCGTCCACCGTCACGTAAACCACCCCATGCAAGCTGGTGATGGTGGGGGTTTGCAACAGGTTGATGTTGGTGATCTGTTGGGACAGTTCTTTCACGTAAATTTCCTTCACGAGTTCGCCCGCCCCGTTATAGACCCCGATTTTCACTGTGAAGACCGCTTCGATCACGACATTCACGGAAGCTTTTTGGGCAACCGGGTTCCCCGCGTAGGTGAGTTGGGCGTTGTTGGTCAAAACGGTCCCGCCATCCAGAAGATCGGCGATCTTCGCTTGATAGGTCAGGGTCACCGCACCCACGGGCAGGCTTGGGAAATACCAGCTCAAATTGTTACCCACGGCCTGTGTCGTTCCACCCGTTGGCATAGCTCCGAAACCCTGGAAGCTCATTTGTGCCGGAAGGACGTCCGTCACCGTCACCGAGGAAGCCGGAGCCTGGGTGACCGTTAGTATCAGGTAATAAGTCACCGTATCGTCGGATTGGGCGGCCGTCTTGGAAACTTGTTTTGTAATCGAAACTCCCGGCGTGGGCGTAAAGGTCGCAGTGGCCGTCGCCGTAAAGGTTGGAGTGGAAGAGGATGTGAAGGTAGCCGTATTCGTAGTGGTGAACGTGGGAGTGGAAGTGGCTGTATTGGTTGGGGTGTCCGTAGGCGTCGAAGTCTTGGTAAAGGTCGCCGTATTGGAGGGCGTGAAAGTCGCAGTAGCCGTGGCCGAATTGGTCGGAGTATGGGTGGGGGTGTCGGTGCGGGTATTCGTGGGTGAATTGGTTGGAGTGGAACTGGCCGTCAGGGTTGGAGTGTCCGTTTGCGTGAAGGTGGCGGTAGAGGTTGGAGTGTAAGTAGGTGTCCAAGTAGAGGTGAAGGTTTTGGTGACGGTATTGGTGGCCGTGTCCGTATCGGTGTTGGTGGCGGTCCATGTAGCCGTCAAGGTGGGGGTGTTGGTGGTTGTGTTCGTATCCGTGGGTGTCGAGGTCGGGGTAAAGGTCGCCGTTAAAGTGGGTGAATTGGTGGGGGTTTTTGTATCCGTGAAAGTGGGCGTATCCGTCGGCGTGAACGTATTCGTAGATGTCTGGGAAGGCGTGGAAGTGGCGGTATCGGTGTAAGTATTGGTCGGTGTGGAAGTGGGGCTGGCCGTAGCCGTGTCCGTGGCCGTCCTGGTATCGGTAAACGTGGAAGTCGCCGTTGCGGTAGCGGTCATGGTGGCTGTATCGGTGGTCGTGCGGGTATTCGTAGTGGTTGCCGTGACCGTATTGGTGGCCGTATTCGTCGTTGTATTGGACGCAGTTTGAGTGGCCGTGAGGGTCGCCGTCAAGGTGGGAGTCGAGGTAGCCGTCAAGGTCGCTGTATTGGCCAAGGTATTGGTGGAAGTCGCGGTGGCGGTAAGGGTCGCGCTGTTAGTTGTGGTCGAAGTGGCCGTCAAGGTGGCCGTATTGGCCAAAGTATTGGTGGAAGTCGCCGTGGCGGTCCTTGTGGCCGTTGCCGTTGCGCTGGAAGTGGCGCTTGAAGTGGCGGTTGAAGTTGCCGAAGAAGTGGAAGTGGCGGTGCTGGAAGCCGTCGAGGTCGTGGTTTGGGTGGTGGTACTGGTGGCTGTTCCCGTATTCACCAAGGTGGCGGTGGCTGTCGATGTCGTACTGGAAGTCGCGGAGGCCGTTGCGGTGGCCACTGCAGTGGCGGTAGTGGTCGAGGTCGTTGAAGAAGTGGCGGTGGTAGTGGCTGTCCTCGTGGTTGTCGAAGTGGTGGTGGATATGGCGGTGGAAGTCGTGGTAGACGTCGTGGACGCCGTCGTCGTTGAACTTGTGGTGGAAGTCGTGGTTTGGGTCGCGGTGCGTGTCGGGGTAGTGCTGGCGGTGGTCGTCGACGAAGCGGTCGCACTGGAGGTGGCGCTGGAGGTGGCTGTTGAGGTGGTTGAGGCGGTGGTTGTCGAGCTGGCCGTTGTGGTGGCGGTTTGGGTGGCCGTACGGGTGGTGGAGGAAGTGGCGCTGGAAGTTGCAGAAGCCGTTGCGCTGGAAGTGGCCGAAGAGGTCGTTGTGGCGGTGGTCGTTGAAGTCGTGGTGGAGGTCGTCGTTTGGGTGGCCGTGCGTGTCGCCGTGGAAGTGGCACTGGAGGTGGCCGTCGAGGTCGATGGAACGGTGGGCGTGGGAGTCCGGGAGGGTGTGGGTGTGGGGGTGGGGGTGATGCAGGTGGCGTTACAGGAGGCCGCCAGCATGTTCACCCAATATTCCTGCTTTCCGCCCGAATTCAAGGCTTGTCCCAAACCCCATGTCATTTTGTCCGTGCCTGATAAAGGAACACCCGCATAGGTGCCGTCAAAGGCGTAAAGCTGGCCGCATTGGGCCCCCGTCGCCAGGTTCCATTCGTTGGCTGGGTTGTTTTGAAGGGTGGCCGCACCCGCAGGGCTGTTATAGAACTGGTCCAGGAAAGTAGTGGGGTTGCTGGCGCAACTTCCGAACTGGTTACCCCCCATGACCGAAAAGGAGTTGTTGGCGCAGGTGGTACTGGGATCAACGCACCCCATATCCAGGGTGGAGGCCCAGGGCGTAACGCCTTCGTTGAGGACTTGTTGTCCTTCCCCATCCAAGGTGTCCCAATAGAACAACCCGTCGTCGATGGCAACAGCGCCGCAAACCCCGGGCGCGGGGACCGTATAAACAATCACCATGGAGGCGGTTTGAACCACATTACCGCCCCCGATATTGGGGTAGGAAACCGGGTAGGAAGTGGTTCCTGTAGTGATGGCGCTCAAGGGAACGCTGTAACGGACGTTCCATTCGGTTTGGGCATAAGAACTGGCTTGGTATCCATAACGGGGGTCCTTCCAGACATTCCATAGGTTGCCGTATCCGGAGGCAAGACCGGCTCCCGTTGTCGTACCACCCACGACGATGGGCCCCGTGCTGGGGGTGAGGCCGGTTCCGGCCGCACTGTTGTATTCCACGACATCCAAAAAAGCCGCCACAATGCTTGCGCCGGCCGGCGGGGCGCATTGCATGGTGATGGTATTGGCTCCGCTGGGAGCACCCGCCCCGTTGGGTCCCTCCGAATCTCCGCTGCAATAAGCCACCGAAACTCCCGAACCCCCATAAGCATAAAACTGGTTGATCGCTTCCGTGCTCGGAGAGTTGTTGGAAGTCGTGCAATTGTCAAAGGAAGTATTTTGGGTGAAAGTACAGGCTGCCCCCGTCCCTAGATCGTAAACGCATCCGCCGCTGGAAACGGGAGTGAAGGTAAAAGTGGCGGTGGGCGGCCCTCCCGGGGTGTAGGTGGAAGTAGGGGTGCCTGTTTGGGTGGGCGTGGCGGTAGGCCCGCAATCCTGGAACTGGGCGCTTGCCGCATTGACTCCGCAGGCAGTCCCGCTAATGGGCCCCAAGGTGACCGACTGTCCGCGCCCGTCGGTGACAACAAAATAGAAAGGCCCGTTGGTGCCGTTCAGGTTTTGGCCGGAATTCGCCCAATATTCATTCCCGCCCACGTTGCTGGCATCCTGTTGCAGCGCGGTGAAGGGGCCCGTACTGCTGGTGCTCCAGCTGACACCCGTAATAGGAAAGAGGGGATCCAGGAATTGGATGGGGTTGTAAAAGGCGTTTCCGCACTGTTTCCATTGGTAGGAAATCATGCCCGACGCATCCGCCGTCAGGAGACTGGCGGGGCAAGGGACAAAATGCCAGGAGATGTTGGCGATCCCGGGTGCGGCGTTATTGGTAAGGCTGTTCCAGGCGCCCGGGGCGAGGTCCAGTTGGTTGGCATTGGAACAGGAGGGACAACCGTCGGTGATCATCACCGTAATGGATTTGCCGTTCGTCGTGTCGCTCACGCCGGCACAAGCACCGCAGACCAACCCGTTTTGATAGTCGTCCCCACCGCCGCCTGCGTTGGAATTAATGGCCGCAAAAAAATTAGGGTCAACATTGCTGGTTGGGAACCCGCACTCCCCCATCCCGGACGGATTAAAGGTAGTGGCGACGGTGGAATAAGTCCCAGTAGTGGAACAGTAGTTGGCGGTGTTGTAGTTGATCTGGGCAAAAAGAGGTGAAACGATCGCAACGGTTAGGGTAAAGAGGGTTACTCGAAGTTTAATGTCAAAACTTCGCGGACGGACTCTTAATATCTTTTTTGAGCCTAAGCCCATTTTCCCCTTCGACACCGAGGGACTGCGTTCGAGAAAAAGTCCCTAAAATTTTCCACCCGATGGACCGATTCCAAAAACGATTCGAGCATGGAGGTGAAAACTGTGATGATTACTATCTTCAAATAGATAACAAAGGTTTCGAAAAAGCGCTTTCTGAAATAAAAATATATCACCTTTTTGGAAAATTAACCTTCTCGCAGATAACCAGCTAAGACAGTCAGTTTCACATTAAAACATTATAATTGAAGAGCGTCTCACCCTATACAACTTTAAATACCAGACTGATGAATCCGGTAGTAATAGCCCCTATTGATCCACAACTCTGGGAATTTGGAAGGGCCGATTTTTTTCAGCAAGTCATGATTAGAAAAATGGCTGGGAGACTTGGATTCGAACCAAGATAAGCAGATCCAGAATCTGCTGTCCTACCATTAGACGATCTCCCAATCCGAATAAACGGGGGCAGGAAAGAGGTGGGATTGTAACACAAAACTAAAAATTCCCAAGTGAAGAAAACAACCGGAATCCACGATTCACCGCGGCTAGTATTCAGGGAGGCTGGAAAACTTCAGTCCGGGCGAACGATCGACATCATCGTCTGGTCGTGAAATTCGCCGTCGCGGAAGACATAACTTTTACGAATACCTTCAATTTGAAACCCTGCCTTTTGAAGGGCGTTGAGTGACCGGACATTGTAGGCCGCTGAAACTGCGCCGATGCGCTTATAACCCAATTTTTCCAAACCATACTGCACCATTCGCTTGGCCGTTTCCGTTCCGATGCCCTTTCCCCACCATTTCTTGTCGCCGATCAGGAATCCGAACTCGGCCGTCTTGTGAAAAGGGCGTTCGGTGTAAAACTCGGCCGTCCCCACCGGAAGCCATTTTCCCTCCTCTTCCACTTCAATCACAAAAGAGCGCGGGGGCTTTTCTTCCTCTGCCGAGCCAGATTTGGCGAACCATTTTTCGGCGTCAGAAAAGGTTTGATCCACGAAATGCACGTCGAAAAGGCGGCGCACCTCCGGGTCATTCCACCAACCGACAATTTGGGCCCAATCCTTGCGGCTGACGGCCCTTAGGCGGCCTTTTTTCTCTCCCCTTTGGAAAACGAATTCAATGATTTGATTGGACATGGTCATTCCTTTCGAGCAAGTGAAGAGCCTGTCGCCCACTTCACTTAAATTTTAGGAGGGATTTCCCGCCATCCCAAGCCTTATTTTTGCATTCCCATCGTGAGAATTAACAGAGTCGCAACAGATAAAAAGGCTCAACCGGCTGCGACCGTTGAATGCTTGATCATCTGGATAAACCTCATTAAACGGACAATGCAACGCCCCTTGCCCAGTATCTCGATGAGTTCAAATAAATTCGGGCTTGCGGTTTTGCCCGTAATGGCCAGCCGCATGGGATGGACGAAATCTGCGAATTTATGGCCGCTTTCAGCGGCCTTCTTGCGGAATTTTTCTTCCAGGCTCATCGCGGTAAAATCCAGGGATTCTTCCAGGGTCCAAACCGCCTGCTCAAGGACCGTTACGGTCCCTGGGACCATGTATTTGGCAAGGCCTTGCGGGTCATAAGAATGAACTTCCCCCAGGAAGTAGGTCAGCTGTTCACCCACGCCTGAAATGGTTTTCAGGCTGCTTTTCACTGTTCCAACCATTCGTTTTAGGGCCGGACCGGCCTCGGTCATGAAATTCGCGTCGATGGCGTCCGCGTCCCAGAGATATTCCAGGCAAAGCTGGAATATCCGCTCCTCGTCGGCCTCCCGGATATAGTGCCCATTCAACCATTGGAGCTTTTCAAAATCAAAACAGGCCGGACTCTTGACAATCCGTTCCAGGCTGAAACGGCGGACCAATTCGTCCTTGGAAAAGATCTCCGTTTTCCCGTCTAAAGACCAGCCCAAAAGCGCCAGGTAATTCAGCATTGCCTCCGGCAGGTAACCTTGCCGTTTGAACTCTCCGACAGAATTGGCCCCATGCCGCTTGGAAAGAGGCGTCCGATCGGGCCCGAGGATCAAGGGGATATGGGCAAACTGGGGGAGTGCCAATCCCAACGCTTTGTAGATCAGGATCTGCTTGGGGGTGTTGGAAATATGGTCGTCTCCGCGGATCACATGGGAGATTTGCATGAGGGCATCATCCACGGTGACGACGAAGTTATAAGTTGGTTCCCCGCCGCTCCGGACCAGGATGAAGTCGTCGATCTCCGCATGGTCCACCGTCACCGTTCCGCGGATGAGGTCCTGGAAAGTCGTCACGCCTTCCGGGACCCGCAACCGGACGGAAAAAGCTGCGCCGGACTGGCGTTTCGTTTCCGCCTCAGCCGCCGAAAGATTCCGGCATTTCCCGGAGTACCGGTAGCTTTTTCCGGTTTGCTGGACGGCCAGCCTTTCCGCTTCCAGTTCTTTGTGCGTGCAAAAACATAGGTAAGCGGTTCCCGACTGGATAAGCTTTTTCAGCTGTTCCCTGTAAAGGGCAGCCCTCTCGGTCTGGCGGTAGGGGCCGAAGCTGCCGCCCAAGGAAGGTCCTTCGTCCCAATCCAATCCGAGCCATTGGAGGTCCCGGATGATGGCCTCTTCGTACTCAGGCTTGGATCTTTCCCGGTCCGTGTCCTCGATACGGAGAATGAACTTTCCACCGTGGTGGCGGGCAAACAGCCAGTTGAAAAGGGCCGTCCTGGCTCCGCCCACGTGAAGATAACCGGTGGGACTGGGGGCAAACCTGACGCGGATTTTTGACATTCCTGCTGCCTTTTATTAAATTTAACGGACTTCGAAAACGTTGTTTTATTGGCGCAAGCCCCAATGAAGATGTTATGCTATGGGCACTAACGACTGGGAAAAACCCTCAATGAAAAAAATTGTCCGCTCACCGGCTAAAAACAACAAAAGAACCAATCGCCGCGTGGTAATGGTCAAGTCGATCAAGGGTCGTGTCACTGATTCCACCGACGGCAGTGATTTCCGGGCCCAATTGGTGAATGTCAGCTTTACGGGGGCCCAAATCTACTCCAATAAGGCCGTTGATAACAATACGGGGGTTTCTTTGGAGTTGGATTCGCTGGATGGAAGCCATTCGGTGACTTACCTGGGAAAAGTCGTTTGGGCGCGCAAAAACCCGATGAAATCCATGGGACGTTTCGCATACGGGGTTAATTTTGAGAATGTCACCCCCGAGCACATTCATTTTTTGGAAACGAACTACTCCCTATCCTCCCCTGCCGGGTCCTAGGGCTCCCCGCCATCGCCCCTCATCCTTGGGGTATGATCGCTTTTTTCAAAACCGCCAAAACCTTCCGGTGGAGGTCTTCCGTATCGGTTGAATTATTGAGGGCCTTCTGGAATTGTGGGTTGATTTCCAGGGCTTTCTTAAACTCCTTCAAGGACCGGCTCACGTCAAAGCGGCATTTGATGAGGTAAGCCGTCCCCAAATGGTGGTGAAGATCGGCATAATGGGGATATTCCTCGATCACTTTCGTCAATTTATCGATGTACTGTTCCGTCATTTGCAGGTCGATGCCTTCGCTCCCATACAAAAGCGTCAGCGTGAAAAAGAAGATGATCTCGTCCCCGATCCGGGGCACATATTTGGGGCGGACTTCGATAAAAGCCTGGAAAGCCTGGGAATACTTCTTGTTGCGGAGGTAATCCATCGCCATCAAAAAGGCCCTATTCCGGACTTTGGGATTAAGGGTGGCGGCCGTTTCAGCCTCCGTTTTGGCCCTTTCGGACAGTTCCAAAACCTTGCCTCCATCCAGTTGGTTGGAGGATTGGGCCAGATAGCCCACACAAGCCGTGGCAAGCCTCAACCGGGCGTCCGCATAGCGGGGGTTGATCTGGAGGGCCTGCAGATAACCTTGGACCGCCTCGTCCAATTCCCGCTTGTAGAGGTGGGTATTACCGATGTGATAGTAAATATCAGCGAAAGAAGGGCCCAATTCCCGGGCCTGGTTTAAGCTGGCAAAGGCCCCGTCATAATCCTCCATGAGGGTCAGGGCAATTCCGTAGTTTTTAATGGCCTGCAAATGGCGGGGGTCCATCTCGATGGCCTTCAGGAATTTCTGACGCGAGTCCTCGTAAAAACCATTGGATAAAAAAATGACGCCTATTTTCCAGCAGGCGTCCGCGGTAGGTTTTTCGTCGATTTTCTTGTTCAACCGGAAAAGGGATTCCAGTTCGACGGAACGGATGCGGTGGGTTTCCTGCAAATAGTGCTTGAAGGAATCGTCATCCAACCCCTCCGGCAATTCCACTTCCCGGTGGGAAATGGCCCGCCCCCCCAATTGAACGAGGGAGGAAAGGCGGTTTTTCCCCGAGACGGGGGAAGTCTCGAGCGTAAAGTTTTTCCCTTCAATTTCAATGAGGGAGGTTAATGCGGCCGATTCCATCTTTTTCCAAGTTCCGGATCGTCAAATCCTGAGCTGATACCCAAAAAGGCTTGGTCCGGTTGTACCCAGTTGGCCCCAAACCCTTTTTAGGCTTTTTCAAACCCTTTCTTAATGGCCGTTTCCACATTCGGGAACGACTTTAAGATCGTATTAAATTCCAAAAGTTCGAAAACCTCCGAAACTTCCGGATTCATGCCGACCAGCACCAAATCGCCCTTTTGGTTGCGGATCCGTTTGATCTCACTGATGAAAATGCCCCAACCGGCGCTGCTGATGTAATTCACGTCCTTCAAATCAACCACCAGCTTGAATTTTTTATCGCCGAGTAGCGAAAGAAACTTTTTTTCAAATTCCGGTGCGGTAGTCGTGTCGATAAAACCTTTTACGGAAAGGAGGGTAATATCTTTGTTTTGCGGGTGTTCTGATATGTTGACCGAAATATTCTCCATGCGTCCTCCGGAAAATGAACTGATTGCGGACAAGTCAGTTTTCGAACACCCCATCAGCGGCCTTATTATCACTTTGAGTTGAAACGCTGTCAACCGCGTTACCGACGGGCGTTTCCTGAGGCTTCTCTTGTTCGGAAAGCTTCTTGGCCTTTCGAGCCTTGCGCGGTTTTCTGGGTTTGGAAGCGGACCCGAACTCGGACGCCTGGTCTTTGACCTGGGAAGGGAGTAGCCCTTTACGCTTGAGGAAAGCCAGAACCAAACGATGGTCTAGTTTCTGGGGAGGAATGGCGCTTTTCCCCACCTCTTCCGTGATCCGTCTGGAACCGTATTCGGGATGTTCCTGCACAAAATCCAAAATGGCCTGCTGTTGGGGTTGCGGAAGCTCCTTCAGTTCAGCGCGTTTCGCCCGGACGGGCTTCAATCCCTCTTTGCCTTTTTCGTCAAAGAGTTTTTTATAACGGTAGTAAGTCTTAGGCGAAATGTTCATCTGCCGGCAGGCTGCGGCGATGGACATGCCTTTTTTCTCCACGAGGTCAATGAGCCTCTTACGGAATTTAAATTCGACCTGTTCCACCTGCATTTTTTCCTTGATCGCCACGACCGTGATGTCGTCGTGCTGCTCGGCGCCCCGGGTAAATTGGGCGATGGACTCGTTGAGCTTTTCCACGAATTCGGCAGGTGTAAGGCTGGGATTCTCCTTGATCAGGCGGATAAGCCGCTCTTCGCCAAATTGCTCTTTATCCGGGTTCATGGCTTCCGTAATGCCGTCTGTATAGATGACCAGCATGTCGTTTTTCTCGAGGCTGACCTTTTGGAGGGTCATGTTCTTGACGAACATGTCCTCTTCCGGAAGGTCGATCCCGACCGGGAAGCCCTTGGGCTTGAGGAAGTAAACTTCCTTGGTTTTCCCCCGGTAAAGGATCATGGGGTTGTGGCCTGCACTGGCAAAATTAATGGACCGGTCCCGGGAATCCAGAATGATGTAAAACATCGTAACGAACATTCCCCTTTTCATGTCCGAGGTCACGTGCTGGTTGACCTTCGCCAGAACGTCGGAAGCGGAGCGGTTCCCCCGTGCCTCCAGCCGCATGGCGGTCCGGATCATGGTCATGACCATGGATCCCGGCACCCCTTTGCCCGAAACGTCTGCCACGACGATTCCCATGGTGGTCGGGTCCACCCAGAAGAAGTCGTAATAGTCCCCGCCCACTTCCTTGGCGGCCCGGTAGGTCGCGCCGATCTCGTAACCTTCGATCTGGGGGAAGGAGGCGGGCAGGAGGGTGTGCTGGATTTCCTGGGCCACCTGCATTTCCTTCTGGATACGCTCCTGCTCCATAAGGCCCACTTGGGATTCCTGTATTTTGCCCGTCATTTCGTTGAAAATTTTGGCCAGCTGGCCGAATTCGTCCTGGCTGTCCACTTCAATTTTGGCGTTCAGGTCCCCTTGGTTCATGGCCTGGACACCTTCCAAAATCTTCTGGAACGGCCGGATAAAGATGCGGGAAAGAAGGAAAAGCCCAACCATGCTGACCAGGGCGATGGCCAGCATCAACCATTGCAGTTCAGTCTTCCTCCCGTTGATCAGTTGCTGGATATCCTCGTCGGCCACGCCCGCATGGACTTCCCCTACCCATTTATCGTTGAAATAAAGCGCCTCGGCGTAGTCGGTCAACCCGACCTTCGCGGATCGCACTCGGAAAACCTGGACCCCGGCTTTGGGGTCATGGCGCAATTGGACCCCCGGCGGCGGGTTGTAAGTCATGAAGGACTGGTTCACGTCCGAATGGGCCAGGAATTTCCCCTCGGGCCCCACGACAAAAACGTAGCGGATGATTTTGTTCTTGTCCTCCTGCTGGATTTCCTTGATCAGTCCCGCCAATGCCAGGTTGTCCTTCCGAACGACTTGGTCTCCACGTTTCTCCCGATGGGCCCGATCAGGGCCATCACGTTTTCCCTCTGCTGGCGGGCAATGAAAACCTGCTGCCGGTCGACCAGGTAGAGATAGGCCAAAAGAATGAGCACAAGAATGAGGATGGCCGATCCCAAGGAAAACTTGGCCGAAACCGAATAGGTCCCCTTTTTGAGCCCCAATTCCTTCGGCGGGGCTTTCGAAAGGCGGCGGTGGAGGATAAGTTCGTTGCGGTCCCCATAGGCCTTGTATTGGACCCGGCTCATGACCTTCTTGATGAGCCAAATCCCCAGTCCGCCTTTTTTGCCGATGTCCACGTAGTGGTTAAGGTCCGGATCCTTGATGCTTTTGAAATCGAAGGGGGTGCCATAATCAATGATCTTGATCTTCAAGTCCGTGAAGCTGATGCCCATCTCCATCGTGATCTTCCCGCCTTCCTTGCCCTTGTAGGCGTGGCGGATGATGTTGCTGCAGGCTTCATCGATGGCCAATTTGATGTTGGAAGTTTCCTTGGAAGTGCAACCGGCGGCGTCACAAACCCGTTGGACGAAGTCCTTGATCGTGAGGAGTTCAATGTCCTTGGCCTCGACTTCAAGGCGGTAAAGCCGCCGTTTGG
>JAJPJW010000100.1 GCA_021324075.1 Pseudomonadota bacterium
AGGTGCTCCTTTATTCCCACGAGCGGCACGAAAGCGTCCGGGCCCATCTGCTGGAGGCCGGTTTCATGCTGACGGATTCCTTGCGGGAAGGCGTCCTGGACCCAGCCCAGGCCGAGGCGCTGGCCGATTCCGTGGAGGCCCGCCTACTCCAGGCTTCCACCCTGCCGGATATGCTGTCGGCCTTCCAGTATGGACTTGAACGCATCGGGAAAGCCGGGGATCGGCCCTCCGAAGGGAGGCATTTTATTCGAATGGAAGAAGTAAAGCGCTATGTGGACCGTCATTTTACCCAGGACCTCCGGCTCAAGGACCTGGCCCGGCAGGCGGGCCTTTCCGAGCCTGCCTTCCTAAAGGGTTTCCGCCAAGCTACCGGACAGGGCTTTTCGAAATACCTCCAGGCCTTAAGGCTGGGGGAGGCAAAGCGTTTGCTCCGGGCCTCCCCCCTTTCGGTCGAACGGGTGGCCCAGGAAAGCGGATTCAACTCGGCCAGCTACTTTGTTCAATCTTTCAAACGGGCCACCGGCCTCACCCCCGGGGCCTTCCGTGACCAGGGCCGAGCCGGTTCATAAATGATATAAATACAAATTTTGTTTTTTATAAATCTTTGAACAAAACCTCCGGGTATCTTTTTCCTTTGCATCCCAACTTTCCATCACCCAACTTCTTGTCATTCGATGGAAAATAAACAGAAGTTAGGATAGTAGCCACCAGGGAAAACTTTGGATTCCAAGGAAAATTTCTTAGCGGGATCATATGGATTTTTAGCGGCCCTCTTCGTTCTCTTCTTGTGGTCTTTCGTTTAAAGTTTCAAATCACTTTGGAGGAATCCTATGAAGTTTCCCATGAGGAAAGCGGGGAAAGTTGCTTTGAGATCGTCCATCTTCGGTCTCGTTGCGCTGGCCGGTTCCATCTATGCCCTGGCCGGACCCGTGGCCACCCCGGATCGAACCTCCCAGGAAAACCCCGATTGGCCGGGCAAGGGACAGCTTTTCGTCGGCACCAACTATCAGCCGATCGACCGCTCGCCGGAAGAAGTGAAAAAAGATATCGCCATCATGAAAGGCGCGGGCTTCAACGTGGTGCGCATGGGCGACCTTTCCTGGGACTCGTTCGAGCCGAGCGAGGGAAAGTTCACGTTCGGATGGTTCGATAAGGTCATGGACCAGATGCAGGCAAGCGGCATCCGGGTCATTTTGGACATCCCCGGGCTGCCTGCCCCGACCTGGCTTCACCACAAGTATCCAGGCGTCAACATCGTGGCCCAGAACGGAACACTGCTGTACCCGGCCGAGCGTTACATGGACGACACCAGTGATCCCGATTACCGGCGCCTGGTGGTCAAGCTCGCGGACGCCCTCACCAAACGATACGCGAAACATCCGGCGGTGATCGCCATCGGCTATGACAATGAAATCGGGAACAGCTACATGTCCTATTCGCCGGGGGCCAGGAAGCGTTTCATCGCATGGCTGAAGGCGAGGTATGGCAGCCTATCGGCGTTGAACAAGGCCTGGGCCACACAGCGTTGGTCACGGAGGCTGTCCAGCTTCGATGAGGTCGAGCTGCCCTATTTGGACGGCCCGGGCCCCCCGGAGCGCTATCTCGACCTGCACAGGTTCTGGTCGGACCAGACGATCGCCACGCTGATGGACCTGGAAGCGGTCAGGAAAAAGAACATGCCCTCCATCCCCACGATCTCGAATCTTTGGGACACGGGTTGGAGGAAGGGCTTCGACTACCTCGGCTCGTTCAAGAAATATGTCTCCTACGGGGCGGAAGGCTTCTATCCCGGGGAGCCCGTGGGCGCCAGTTTTGGGGCGCTCATGACCAAAGGCGACCTCGAAACGCCCATCTGGTTCAACGAGTTCACGGCAGGAGGATCGGGCTACTATGGCACCAAGGGGCAAAGCCATATGTGGGCCTATGTGGGCCTGATGGACGGCGTGCAGGGCCTGTTGGCCTGGACCTTCAACAGCCACCGGGGCGGGGAAGAGCAGGCCCTTTTCGGGCTGGTCGACCATGATGGCAGCCCCTCCTGGAAGGTGGGTGAATTCCAACAGATCGCTTCCGAGTTCCATCGCCTTCAAAAATTCGGATTTCCACGCGTCACCAAGCCCGAAGTCGCGATCGCCTATTCCTTTGAAAGCGCGGTGGCCTCACACCCGAATGGTCCCAGCAATTCCGCCAGGGACTATTTCAAAACGCCCTATGAGGACCAGGTGCGGAACGCATTCGAGCCTTTTTTTACCGACAACATCGATACCGCGATCATCCATGTGGCCCACGCGGACCTTTCCAGGTACAAGCTGCTGGTGGTCCCGGCGGATTACCTGATGGACAAGGCCAGCGCGGACGCCATCCGCGGCTATGTGGAGCAGGGCGGGACGGCGATCATGACGGCCTACTCCGCCAAGGTGGATGAGACCAACCAGTGGTTTGACAGCCCTTTGCCGGGCCGGCTGAGCGACGTATTCGGCCTGCATACCAACGAGTTCTACGATCGGGGGAATTCGCCGTTGGAGTTGAGCTTCAATGGACGGCCCTTGAAGACGACCATCAACCGCTATGAGGTCCTGGAGATCGATACCGCCCGGATACTGGCTAAATTCACCAATACTCCCGAACAGTCCCCCGCCATCACGGTCAACAAGTTCGGCAAGGGCAAAGCGATCTACCTGGCTGTCCCCGCCCAAGAGGCCGTACTGGGGCCCTTATTGCGGGATTGCCTTTATGCCGAGCTGGGTGTGGCGCGGGGGCCGATAACGCCCGAGGGGGTCTATGCCCGTGTGGTGGAAGGACGGACCCTCTATGTCAACACCACGGGTGAAGTGAAAAAAATCGCCATTGAGGGGGAAAAGTCCGGGCTGATCAGCGGCAAGACTTTCAAGGGAAACCTACAGCTTGATCCCTATCAGGCGGAACTCTTGCAATAGGAGATTCCTTATCTTTTGCGGAATTGGGAGGGAAGCTTCCCGAAGCGGCGTTTGAACGTGTTAGGAGAGGTACTCGCCGCTGTAAATGTTCAGCGAGGCCGCGATTTCAGGGATTGTATTGGCCCCCCAAAACCGCTAATTCTGGCCCAGGTTTAAACCGCCGCTCATACTCGAAAATGATATAAATAGAAATTTTGTTTTTTATAAATCATTGAACAAAACCTTCGGGTATCTTTTTAGGGATATCCGGCCTTCCTGGCTGACACCCCGAGGAACCATGCGGCCCTATCCTGGTAAAATCGATTTAACCGTTCCAATGCTTCTTCGTGGAAGGGCTTTCAGGTCCCTCCTCGTTTCGACCCTCCTTTTGTTCGGCCTCCGAGGCATCGCCGGCGCCCAGGCCTACAACTGGCAAAACGTCGTCATGATGGGCGGGGGGTTCGTGCCGGGGTTGGTCTATAGTCCCCTCCAACAAAACCTCCTTTACGCCCGCACGGATGTCGGAGGCTTCTACCGTTGGGACAACACCAACAGCCGCTGGATCCCCCTGACCGACATGTATCGGGGCAACAACTTCGGGGGAGAGAGCATCGCGCCGGACCCGGTGAATGCCAACATCGTCTACGCGGCGGCGGGCTTCTCCGGCCCGGGCACGATCCTCAGCTCCACCAACCAGGGCAATTCGTGGACCGCCAATGCCATCCCGGTCTCCATCGCGGGCAACAACGACGGCCGGGAAGCGGGGGAACGCCTGGCGGTGGACCCGAACCTGAACTCCAAACTTTATTTCGGCTCCCGCTGGCAGGGCCTGTGGGTGAGCGCCAACTCGGCGGCCTCCTGGTCGCAGGTGACCGCTTTCCCCGTGAACGGCGACGCGGGCTATGGGCTCGCCTGGGTGATCTTCCCCCCGCCCACCGGTGGTTATGGACATCCCTCGGGCTCGGCCTCGGCCACGATCTACGTGGGGGTGATGGCCATGTCCTCCGGCAACAGCAATGTCTATCGCTCGACCAACGCGGGCGCAAGCTGGTCGCTCATTTCGGGTGGCCCCTCCAACATGGTCACCCCCCGCGCCAGTTTGGGAACCGACGGGAACCTTTGGATCGTTTACGACAGCGGCGGCTACGGTCCCAACGGCGTTTCGGCTGGTCAAATCTGGAAGCTCAATACCGCCACCCTGACCTGGACCAACGTGACCCCCTCCATCGGGCCCTGCAACGGCTGTGGGGGATACAGCGGAATCAGCGTGGACGCCCAGAATTCCAACCACGCGCTGGTCACGACCATCGACTGGTGGAGCGGGCCCGACAAGGTCTTCTCGACCTCCAATGGCGGCGGATCGTGGTCGGTCGTCGGACTGCCCGGTTCCGGCTCCTCGGTCTACAACGCCAACGGCGCCGCCTATATTTATGGATGCGGCAGCCCCTCTTCCCCGGGCGGGACGGGTTGGGCGGCCTGCGCGGCCATCGACCCCTTCAATTCCAACAACGCCGTTTATACCTCCGGCGGCCAAGTGGCGGGCGGCGGGCTTTGGAGCAGTACCAACGTCCAGTCGTCCCCCGTCTCCTGGATCTTCACGGACTTAGGGCTGGAAGAAAGCGTGCCCCTCTACATGAACCCCGCGGCGGCGGGCGGCGTCCTGTTCTCCTGTTTGGGTGACATGGAAGGCATGCGCCACACGAACCTCAACCAATCGCCTGCCTCGGGCCAGTACTGCAACCCCCAGTACAACAACCTCAACATGCTGGAATTCGCCGAATCGAACACCAATACCGTGGTGAGGGTGGGGAACAGCATCAACCCCTCGTCGGTGAATTCCGACGTGGCCTATTCCAGCAACAACGGCCAGACCTGGAGCCCTTGGGGCAGCGCTCCCCCGGGCTATACCACCGCGGGCCAGATGGAATCGGTGGCGGTCGCCGCCGACGGGTCCCGAGTGGTGGTGGCGCCTTTTTCCGGCTACGGGTCGCCGGCCTACGCCTCCTCCCTGGGAGGGGGTTGGACCACCTGTACCGGGCTTCCCAGCGGAGCTTCCGTGGCCGCCGACCGTTCCAGCCCTTCCACCTTCTATGCCACCGCTCCCAGCCAGTGGGTATTCGGGGGTTCGGTGACTATCTACCGCAGCACCAACGGCGGGGCCAGTTTCAGCCAGGTGAACACGATCCCGGTGAATTGGGGCGACGCCAACGGCAATGGACAGTGGGTCATTCCCCGGCCCGTTTTTGGGCAAGCGGGGGAATTCTGGGTTTCCACCTATGGTGCCCTCTACCGCTTCACCAACGCGGGGTCCAGCGTGGCCACCATCACCGGCGTGTACGAACCCATGGGGCCGGTGGGGTTCGGCAAGGCCGCCTCCGGCCAGACCCATCCGGCGGTCTTCCTGATCGGGACGGTCAACGGCACCTACGGGTTCTTCCGGAACGACGATGGCGTTGGAACGGCCTGGACCCAGATCAACGACGCCAACCACCAATTCAACGGTCCCGGGTGGATCGAAGGGGATGAGAGCATCTATGGCCGCTGTTATCTGGGTGCGGGGGGGCGGGGTATTTTGTATGGGGACCTTCTATCCGGAACCCCCACCAGTACGCCCACGTCCACACCGACAAGGACCTATACGCCGACTCCAACCGGCACCCCCAGCCCCACCCGCACGAATACACCCTCGGCAACCCCGACCTGGACGGCGACAGCTTCCCTACGGCATCTTTGACAAATAGCCCCACCTTGACAGCAACCCGCACCACCACTTCCACGGCAACTTTTACGACATCGGCCACTCGCACGAACACACCGACGAATACGGCCACTTCCACCACCACCAGCACCGCTTCCAGCACGCCTTCCGCGACAGCGAGTTCCACGGCAAGCCGGACCGCTTCGGCTACTCCCACCAATACCTTGATGAATACCGCCACCAATACGGCTACTTCCACCCCCACTAATACCTTAGCCAACACGGCAACCCAAACGGCTACTGGAACCGCGACCAGTACCCCCACGGCGACGTCTAGTCGTACGGCCACCTCTACGGCAACTTATTCGGCGACTTCCACCCCAACCAATACCTTGGCCAATACAGCCACGAATAGCCCCACCGCAACGCCGACGAATACCCTGGCAAACACGGCCACCAATACGCCTACCGCGACCAGTACTAACACTTTAGTCAATACCGCCACTCATACTTCAACGGCCACTCCGTCAAGTACGTCTACCAGCACCTTGTCTTCTACCGCCACGGCTACGGTGACTCACACGACAACATCCACTCCCACGAACACCTTGGCGAACACGGCGACGAACAGCCCAACGGCAACACCAACGAGTACTTTCGCCAATACCGCCACTAATAGTCCAACGGCGACTTCGTCCAGTACTTCCACTAACACCACGACGAATACGACAAGCTCCACCCCAACCCACACGGCTACCTCCAGCGCCACAACGACGCCCACTAATACTTTGGCCAACACCGTGACGAATACGGCCACTTTGACCGCCACCTCAACGCCCACGAAGACACCAACCTTCACTGCCACCAATAGCGCCACGTCAACCACTACCTCGACCGCAACCTTGACCCCCACCGTGACTTTGACTTCTACTCCCACGGTTGTGGTAGTACTAGCTTCACAAGGATCCAACCCACCAGGAAATTCCATCCAAATCCAGGGCTCAGCGGTTACGGTTCAGCAAATTGAGATTACCAACCCGGGAAACAATGACGTGACGTTGACCGGTTTGACCCTTTCCGAGGCCGGAAATTCCGCCACAGGAATTACGAGTGTTTCCTTGGTTCAGAATGGAGCGGTGGTGACCACGGCTGATTTCACGGGATCCACGGCCACCTTTAACCTGAATGGAATCGTGGGACCCAATAATGGGACATCGACCTACCAAGTGGTGGCAACCTTCTCTTCAAGCGCTACGACGGGGAATTACCAATTCAGCATCACCGCCGGCACGGGCACCAATGGTCAGGCGGTGCAATTCGGCAACCTGCCGGTGCAGGGGGCCATTGTTCAAATTGTCTCGGCCACGGCCACTTGGACTTCCACGGAAACCGCAACCCTGACCCCCAGTTCCACGCCGACAGTCCAAGCGACCTTGACGCCTACGTCTACAGCTACAAACGCCTTCTCCGCGACTTCCACCCCGGCAGGGAACCAGGACGTGGTGGTTTATCCCAACCCGGTGACGGGCCCGACCGTGAATGTTCTTTCACCGGCCTATTCAGGCGTTTCCAATGTTGAGGTGGAACTGTTTACGACGGCATTCCGCAGGGTTCAAGACGAGGTCTTCTCCGATATACACTCTGGCACAGCCGTGAAGGTCAACTTGACGGATGAGTGGGGACATCCCCTAGCGGATGGCCTGTACTATGTGGTGGTCATCGTTGATGGCAAACGTTCCATCGGAAAACTTCTGGTCCTTCGATAAACGGGGATAATACAGTTGATTAAATATCTATTGATCTATGTTGGGAATTTCCCTTGTTTACCAACCTTTTAAGCTGTTGGACGCACTAGACTTTTTCCGCCCTCAAAAGGTATCTCCGTAAAAACGTAGGCCGCCCTTGGGACAAGGTCTTCAGCGAGATTTGCGCGAATATCCGGGTGGATGACGCCGTTCAAAAGCACGTCCGAAGCCATGTCTACCATTACGTCGAAAGGAATGTGATAGTGGAAGGAAAGGAAATTTTCACAAGGGGAATTTTGGGGGTGTGCGAACTCTGGAACGGCGACTTCTATGTCTGCCCAAAATCGGGATTGCTTAAGGAATACCGCCGCCACTCCAAAGTGCATTGGCGGGAGCGTGAGTTCCCTGGAAGAAAGCCTGAAAGGGATTTCCTCGGGAAAATCCAGGACAGTTGTGGAAGGGAACGGGGTTTTCAAGGTTTACCGCAACCCCGAAACGGGGGAGTTTAATCTGCGAAACCCGGCCCGCCCGGTTCACGCCGAGGTCGACTTCAAGGAGACCCTTCTCCGCCGTGGGCTCAAGCCCCTTGATTCATTCTTCACGGAATTCTCCAAATCTGTTCCAATGGATCATCCCTATTGGGCTACCTATAGCCGTTTATATCAGGAGCATAAAGCCAGCCTGGTTCAATCTAGGGCATGACTTGTTGGCAGTTTAACGGCAGCTTATCGGCGGTTAAGAGATTCAGAATTAGAGATCCATAACCACTCAAGCCGGTCATGTAAAAGAATGGGTCATCAAAAATTAAGGGGATTTGAGACGAAAAAACCCTCGTGAAGTCGTAAAAGCTAATAGGGATAAGGGAAATGTCGATGCTCCATGGAACTAAAAGTTCCGCGCCATGGAACTCCAAAAATTAAATTTTCCCTTTGAATGGGCCGGTTTTACCACGCTCCGATGGCGAACCCCCCTATCTACGCATCAAGTGAGGATGCGAGAAACGATAGGGGGGTTCGCCCTCTACGCGTGGTAAACCGGGAAAAGTGAAAGGCAGTTTGTCTGGAAGGTTGGGTGGGATGGTATTGGACAGCAAAGATAAACCGGAGGAGTATCCGGGAGTGGTTGGGGTGTTATGGCAGGGGTGGGAGTTGATTGGGGTGTGGGTGAGTAGGCTGTTGGGGTTGTGAGTGGGGTGGGTGTTTGAGCGTGGGTGGTAGGTATTGAGTGATGGCTGGTTAGATCTGGTGGTTAGTCCTTCCTAGTAGCCTGGATTTTGCCTTTAGAAGTCCGTTTATGGGGGGAACGTCCCAAGGGAAAGCCTTGGGACTGGGTCTTCCCCCTGGGCCAAGCTTCCCTCACGAAGACCGTTCGGGTGATCTTGGCCCACCCCTTTCCTGAAAGTCATCAAACATTCAATGAAGTTAGGACCGAGGGAAAAGCAAGCCTCGGGGCGGCCTAAAGGCCGCTGCCTCGGACGGGCCAAGGGAAGCCCGTCCTTCGCCCTCGGTTTTGCCCATGAAGCGCCAAAACCGGCCATGGGCACAAACTTTCCCCATCGGTCCTAACAACCCGTGGACTTCGCTCCGGGCTTTGGCCCTCCGCTCGTCCACCCTCGGCCCTCGGTGGTCGGCCCCCAATTTTTTGAGGGCCGTCCTCCGGAATTAGGACGTACGATTTGTAGCCGTTTTTGCGTTACAATTAGCCCTTTTTGAGAAGGCGCAAAAATGGATAATAGGCTTTGATTCCTTTCTTCGTGGAGTTTTCCAATGGCTGAAGTTGCTGTTAATAGGGAAGTCCTGCAATGGGTGTTAGACCGCTCTGGTCTTACCTCCAAAAAGCTTGAGAATAAATTCCCCAAAATTCCAGCTTGGTTAAAGGGCGAAAGCCAGCCTTCCCTACCTCAATTGGAAAAATTGGCTCATGCGGTTCATGCCCCCCTAGGGTATATGTTCCTCCAAAAACCCCTTCATGAAACTTTGCCAATCCCTCATTTTCGTACTGTGGCGGATGAGGCCCCCAATAAATTCACTCCTGATCTTCTGGAAACGGTCCAAATGATGCAACGAAGGCAAGCTTGGTTGCGTGATTGGATAGTTGACCAAGGTCAGGATAAACAACCATTTGTCAAATCGACAGAACTGAAAGAAACCCCGCTGGTAGTGGCGGGCCGGATAAGGAAAGTTTTGGGGTTTAATTTGGATTGGGCTTCCCATGAGGGAACTTGGACTGCCGCCTTAGATGTCTTGCGAAATGCCATGGAAACGATTGGAATTCTTGTGGTCACTAATGGCATCGTCGGCAACAACACCCATCGAAAACTCGATCCGAATGAATTTCGTGGTTTTGTCCTAGTGGATGATTTTGCCCCCCTTGTATTCGTCAATGGAACCGATGGGAAAGCGGCCCAAATGTTCACGCTCGCCCATGAATTAGCCCATATTTTTTATGGAAGCAGCGCGGCATTTGATCTACGGGAAATGCAGCCTGCCAATGATCCAACTGAGCAAGCCTGTAACCGTGTGGCGGCTGAATTCCTCGTCCCTGAGAGTGAAATCCGAAGTCTATGGCTGTCCGTGCGGGGAAATGAAGAGCCGTTTCAGGATTTAGCGAAGAAATTCAAAGTTAGCTCGATTGTTGCCGCCCGTAGGGCGCTGGATTTGAATTTGATTTCCAAAACAAAATTTTTTGAATTCTATGAAGAGTACCAAAAAGACGAAAGGCGCAAAAAAGACAATGCGCCAGGCGGGGGGGATTTTTACGCGAACCAAAATTTTAGGATAGGACGGACATTCGCTTACGCTGTCGTTAGGGCTGTCAGAGAGGGAAAGCTGCTATATTCTGAGGCTTACCACCTTACAGGTCTTTATGGGAAAGCCTTTGGAAAATACGCCGATTCGATCAAGATCGGCGGCGCTTAATGACCAATGGGCGGATTTACGCGCTGGATGCAAATGTATTCATTGAAGCGGCTCGCCGGTATTATGCGTTCGACTTGGTTCCCATATTCTGGCAAACTTTGGAAAACCTAGCTCAAAATAACCACGTAAAAAGTATTGACCGCATTCAAACCGAGTTGCTTCGCGGCCACGACGAATTGTCAAGATGGGTAACTCCCCACTTTGGGAACGCGTTTGAATCAACAAATGAGCCTCAAATACTTCAACAATACGGAAATGTCATGAACTGGGTCCAAAGCCAAGATCAATTCCTCGATTATGCAAAATCCGATTTTGCGGCTGGTGCGGATGGCTGGTTGATTGCGTATGCGATTGTTAATAATTACGTTGTGGTTACCCACGAAGTATATAACCCTACCATTAAGAACAAAGTTCCAATCCCAAACGTATGTCGAAACTTCAATGTCCAGAATGTTGATACGTTTGAAATGTTAAGAGCGCTTTCCATTCGATTTAATTAGTCCATCAAAATTCTGATAAACGAGAGAGGAAATTGGCCGAATTTTTATAAGATGAACAGGATGGTGCGCCGTGTCGGTACAAGAAGAAGTTTTGTTTCTGTTGAAGCATTACTTGAAAGTCATAGATGCGAGCAAAGGCCCAAACGCAACCGTTCGTCTCAAAAGGGCGCAGGGGCTTATAGCGAAATGTCTGGATCATTGTGCTTCGACGGAATACCTTTTGCGCGGTACTCATCTTCCCGAGATAAATTTCAACTTTAAAGATTTTGGCACTGTCTTTGTAACCGCAAGAGCCGCCCTAGAAAGCCTTCTTACTTTTGGGTATGTATTTTATCATCCGGCAACCGACGATGAATTTGAATACAAGTATCTTGCTTGGGTAATGTCCGGTCTAATTGACCGCCAAGAATTTTTTTCGGAAGAAAACCTTATCGAAGCGAATAAGGTGAAAGTGGCCGCTGAAAAAAAGGAAATACAAGAAATGAAAGCGGCTCTGAATTCCAATCAAAGCTTTCTAAAACTAACAGAGAAGCAGAAAAATAGGGTGATGGAAGGGGACTGGCGTTTCGATGGTTGGACGACAATTGGGATCAATATAGGTTTTAATGAAAACCGGATCAGGACAATTTACAGCTTTCTTTGCGGTTACGCGCATTCCGGCGGATTAAGCGGCCTTCAATATAACCATCTTGTAACGTTAGCGGATGACCCACAACAGGGGGATTTCATTGATCCTCTGTTAGCCGTTATTTTGGCAAACATGATAAATATGTTTTGCGCGTTGTTTCCCAAAAGCAAAGAAACGCACGAGTCGGACCGACAGGCAGTTGAATTGGTATATATGTTTTTAAAATTCGGACAGGAGCCTTTTGAGGTTTTTGAATAAAATAGGATAAGCTTGTTTTGTCTCTCAATTACCCTCTAAAAATATTTAACCATAACAAACGTCTGTTTCAAAAAACATGATCATTCCCACCCGTTTTTTCATTCAGCACTTTCCCGCCAAATAGGGCGAGAAATGCCCTGGCCTTTTTAATTATCACAATCTACAGATGGTTGCGGGTTGCCCAAATTTGGGTGACCTTATAAGGACCTTTTGAAAACACCCAGAGAACTCTAGGTTTTTCTAAAAAGGTCTTCGCGCTAAGAAGTTAGCGTTTTTCAAAACCGGATCGTTTGTAAGTTAAGAGACGTTGTTTTGAAATATTCGGTGCCCCTGCTATGATTAACTCGCTGGGGACATTAGGAGGAAGCATGGCTAAACCTAATGTTCATGGATTGCCGCAACATCTTCGCAAGGATGGGGCGGGTTATTTCCTGGATTATTTCGTCCGGGAAGATGGATTGAGGAGAAGGAAAAGGGTTCGTTTGGGAAATATCCCCTTGGCCCAGGCCAAGCGCATTTTGGCCCAGAGCATGGGGGATATGGCCGAGGAGAAGTATTTGGCCCCCGACAAACCGCAGGTAGGTTTTTTCGCGGCGGCGGACGCTTTCCTGGCCTATTCCAAGGCTAGGAAGAAAAGCCACGAGAGGGATATCTACCGGGTGCAGTTGTTCAAGGACTTTTTCGGCGACCGTCCCTTGGACAGCTTGAGCCCTGATTTGGTGGAAGCCTTCCTGGTTCACCGGCGGGAAAAGGGCCAGTTGTCCCATCCCGGCAGGCCGGTGGCCGAGGGGACCTTGAACCTGGATATCGCCATCCTGAAGGCCCTGGTCAGCCGGGCGGTGTTGAACCGCATGATCGACCGGGACCCGATCCGGGGCGTGAAGAAGTTCAAGGCGAACTTCCGGAACCGCACCCTGGAGCCCGAGGAATACCGAAGGCTCCTGGAGAAGTGTTCCAGCCACCTCAAGCCCATCGTTCAGCTGGCTTATTTGACCGCGATGCGTTGCGGTGAAATCCTGAAGTTGCGTTGGGAGCAGGTGGACTTCAAGAACCGGGTGATCTACCTGGAAGCCGCGGACACCAAGACCCAGGAAAAAAGGGAAGTGCCGCTGACGGAGGAGCTTTTAGACCTCTTGAAGCAGGTTCCCCGAACCCTTGGAAGTCCCTATGTCTTCACCTGGAAGGGTCAGACCATGGGGACCATCAAGACCGCCTTCAAAAGGGCGTGCCGGCAGGCCGGGGTTTTGGATTTTCGTTTCCATGACCTCAGGCATTGCGCGGTGACGAACTTGAGGAAGGCGGGCGTGAGCGATTCGGTCATCATGTCGATTTCGGGCCACAAGACCCACGCGGTGTTTCGCAAGTACGATCGTGTGGACCGAGAGGACCGCTTGGCGGCCTTGGAGAAGGCGAAGGCCCTCAATGACACGAATATGACACGGACCGCAAAAGGCAAGTGAAGGGAAGAATACTAACGCAGTTAAAACCCTTTCGACGGAAGGGTTTTACAAATGACACGGGCAAAAACCGCGACGCCGATCCAAAGACTCATAATGCCTTGGTCCCTGGTTCGAATCCAGGATGCCCCACCAATTTTCACTTATTACTTCGTTCCTTTTTCTCGGGTTTGCTTTCCTTGAGGTTCCTGCGGATTTTCTGGATTTCCAGTCCTCGATTCGTTTGGACTCTTTTGATGAAATCCGGTGGGGCTTCCGTTTGGGGATCGTATTTTGCACCCCAAAGGATCATTTCCAAAAGCATCGGCAGCAGGTCCAAGCCCTTTTCGGTTAAGGAATAGATTGCTTTGCCTTGGTGTGCCGGATCGGTTTTCCATTTAAGGATTCCGGCATGTTCCAGCTTTTCCAAACGATCCGCCAGGATGTTGGTCGCCATCCCTTCTCCGGCATTGAGAAACTCTCCATAATATTTCATGCCCTTGAACAGGATGTCCCGAACGATCAGGAGAGTCCATTTGTCCCCCAGAAAATCTAACGTGAAGCTCACAGGGCAACCAGAACGGCGACAATTTTTTGTGGTTTTTTTCATGAGGCAGTTTACGGATACTACTTGCAAAATACAAGTAGTGAAGATATCCTGACAAAGTTGGTCGCCAAAACTATTAAGCGGTGTTTTAGGCAAGAGTTTCGCGAGAACCCATGGGCAGTCTTGAGAACAGACCTTTCCAATTTTTCTTTGGTTGGTTTTTGGCACAATCCATAATTTTTTGGCAAGGCTTACCTTGAATTGGCAGCAACTGCGGAAAGCGTAATGAAGAAAAGGGTGGGGACATTCTGGCCTCTGGGTTTAACTCAAAATTTTTTTTTGGAGGATT
The DNA here is from genome assembly GCA_021324075.1 of Pseudomonadota bacterium. GTDB lineage: Bacteria > Oederibacteriota > Muellerivitia > Muellerivitales > Muellerivitaceae > JAJPJW01. Next base: position 13,992 of record JAJPJW010000100.1, read on the forward strand.
GGATGAACAAAAAATTTATCATGGCGTTTTTTGCCTACATCGCGCTGACTTTCGCCTGTGCGGTCACCTGGCACCTGGTGCTTTTCCACGATTATTACTTGAGCGTGGGGATGCGCAAGGAACCCCTAATGTATTTAGGAGTGATGTCCATGATGATCCAAGCCGCGGTCTTGGCCTACCTTTACCCCCGCTTTTACAAAAGCGGTGAACCCCTAAAGGAGGGCGCCAAGTTCGGGTTCTCCATGGGCTTGTTCCTGGCGAGTTTCGCCGCCCTCGCGGACGCGGGTAAATTTGATTTAGGCTCCCCGATCGCCTGGATCCTTCACGAGGGAACGGTCACCCTTCTTCAATTCACGCTGGCAGGTATCATCATCGGACTAATATACGGTCGCATGAAGACGAAGTAATTCATGGCCTATGATGAGAAGTTGGCGGTGAGAATTCGTGAAATCCTTGAGGGGGAAATTGGCGTCACTGAAAAGAAAATGTTTGGTGGGTTGGCTTTTTTGCTGAATGGGAAGATGTTTGTTGGCATCCAAAAAGATGAATTGATGGCGCGGGTAGGGGCGGAACAACACAACAAGGCAGTTTCCCAGAAGCACGCTCGTCCAATGGATTTTACGGGTAAACCCATGATGGGTTTCATTTATGTCAAACCGGCAGGATTTAAGACCAAAGCCTCACTCAAGAAATGGGTGAAGTGGTCTGAAAATTTCGTTAAAGATCTTCCAAAGAAGAAAAAGAAAAATTAAAGCCAAAATGCTTGGTCCCTGATTCGAACCCGGGATGACCACCATCAATTGATTTTTCCATGACTCCTGTCATACCTTACTCCTGCCACCTGCCCTAGATTGCCGCTCAAATCTGCCGAGGAAAGCGAACCATGGACCCCCTCAAACCCCTCAAGCCTAGCCAGGCCGACCGCAGCCAGGACGTCTACCGTCTCACCTCCCATCCCCTCAACGCTTTCTTCAAACCCCGGGCTGTCGCGGTCATTGGGGCCACCGAAAAGCCGGGATCGGTGGGTCGGGCGGTGTTCTGGAACCTGCTGTCCACCCCCTTTGGCGGCACGGTTTATTCCCGTCAATCCCAAGCGGCCCAGCCTCTTGGGGGTCAAGACCTATCCCCAAGTCTCCGAACTTCCCGAAGTGCCCGACTTGGCGGTGGTCTGTACCCCCGCGGCCACGGTGCCGGGCGTCATGGAAGAGTGCGCCCAGGCGGGCATCCCCGCCGCCATCATTATCTCCGCGGGCTTTAAGGAAACGGGCCCCGAGGGCGTCGCCCTGGAAAACAAGGTCATCGAGATCGCCCGAAAAGGCGGCATCCGGGTCATAGGGCCCAACTGCCTGGGCATCCTCACTCCCCCCACGGGCCTCAATGCCTCCTTCGCCAAGGAAATGACCATGCCGGGCAAGGTGGCTTTCCTTTCCCAAAGCGGCGCCCTGGGCACTGCCATCCTGGACTGGAGCCTCAAGAACCGGGTGGGCCTCTCGGCCTTCGCCTCGGTGGGCTCCATGGCCGACGTGGGTTGGGGCGACCTCATCGACTATTTCGGCAGTGACTCCAATACCAATAGCATCGTCATTTACATGGAAAGCATCGGCGACGCCCGTTCTTTCCTCTCCGCGGCACGGGAAGTGGTCCTCAACAAGCCCATCGTGGTCATCAAGGCGGGCCGCACGGGCGCGGCGGCCCAGGCGGCGGCCTCCCATACGGGCTCCATGGCGGGCAATGACGAGGTCCTGGATGCGGCCTTCGAGCGCTGCGGGGTCCTGCGCGCTGACCATATTTCCGAAATCTTCGACCTGGCCGACATCCTGGCCAAACAGCCCCGGCCCCGGGGCAACAAGCTGACCATCATTACCAACGCGGGGGGGCCGGGCGTCCTCGCCACCGACAGCCTGATCCGCCGGGGCGGCGAATTGGCGGAGCTTTCCACCGGGACCGAACAGGCTTTGAACAAGTTCCTGCCCGAGGCCTGGAGCCACCACAATCCCATCGACGTGCTGGGGGACGCGGACGCCGAGCGCTACGCCAAGACGCTGCAAGAGGTGATGAAGGACGAGAAAAACGACGGGCTTCTGGTGATCCTGACCCCCCAGCAGATGACCGACCCCACGGCCGTGGCTGAAATGCTCAAGCCCTATGCCAAGGTGGACGGCAAGCCGGTCTTCGCCAGTTGGATGGGCGGCGACCAGGTTTTGGCGGGGGCCACCATCCTGTCCCACGCCGGCATCCCCACCTACGAATACCCGGACGACGCGGTGAGGACCTTCGTGGACTTGTGGCGTTACAGCCATAACCTGCGGGGACTTTACGAAACGCCCCAGGCCCTGCCCGAATTCGCCACCCAACCGCCCGACCGCAAGAAGGCGGTGGAACTGCTCAATGCCGCCCGGGCCCGCAAACAGACTCTCTTAACCGAGGATGAGTCCAAGAGTCTCCTGGCTTCCTACGGCATTCCGGTGGTGCCGACCCTCATGGCGAAGACCGCGGACGAAGCGGCCCAGACGGCCAAAAAGATGGGGTTCCCTGTCGTGGCGAAACTCTACTCCGAGACCCTGACCCACAAGACGGACGTCGGCGGGGTGAAGCTTAATTTGAGGAGCGAAGACGAGGTTAAAACGGCTTTCCAAGAGATCCTGAAGTCCGTCACCGAAAAGGCGGGCGCCCAACATTTCCAGGGCGTGACCGTCCAGCCCATGATCAAAACGGGCGGGCAGGAAATCATTGTGGGCAGCCACATCGATCCCCAGTTCGGGCCCGTGGTGCTTTTCGGCATGGGCGGCCAATTGGTGGAGGTCTTCAAGGACGTGGCCCTGGCCCTGCCGCCGCTCAACACCAACCTGGCCCACCTCCTGATGGAAAAGACCAAGATCTTCAAGGCCCTGCAGGGCGTGCGCGGCGCCAAACCGGTGGACATGAACGCCCTGGAGCAACTGCTGGTGCGCTTCAGCTACCTGGTGGTGGAACAGCCCTGGATCAAGGAGATCGACATCAACCCGATCCTGGCCTCCGCGGAAGGGCTGCTTGCGTTGGACGCCCGGGTGATCCTGCATCCCCTGGAAACGCCCGAGGCGGCCCTGCCCAAGCCGGCCATCCGACCCTATCCAACCCAATATGTCTCGACAACCCGGCTCAAGAGCGGGCCGGAAGTGACCCTGAGGCCCATCCGGCCGGAGGACGAGCCCCTCCTGGTGAAATTCCACGAATCCCTTTCGGAAACCAGCGTGTTCATGCGCTACTTCCAGCCCCTGAATATCAGCCGCCGGGTGGCCCATGAACGCCTCACCCGCACCTGCTTCACGGACTATGACCGGGAAATGGCCCTGGTGGCCATTTCCCCTAATTCGGCAGGAGTTCCGGAACTCGTGGGGGTGGGCCGTTTGAGCCGCGTACGGTGGAAAGAGGAGGCGGAATATTCCATCTTGATCAGCGATCAATGGCAGAACAAGGGCCTCGGGGGACTGATGATGCGGACCCTTTTGGGGGTCGGCCGCAAGGAAGGTTTAAAGAAGATCGTGGGGTATATCCTGCCCGAAAACGGCAGGATGCAAACAGTTTGTACCAAGCTGGGCTTCAAGCTCGCCCATAACCCGGACACGGACCTCATCCTGGCGACCCTCGAGTTGTAAGCCGTCTTTTGCGGGGTTGGGACATAAAAAAAGGCCGTCCCTTGCGGGAACGGCCTTTTTTATTCTTGCCAGCGCTAGGGTGTGGCGGTGGGGGTGGGTGTTGAGGTAGGAACGGTGTTCTGGTTGCAGTTGATATGGCCGTTGGTGGTTTCGTCGAACTTCATGTAGTCCAGGCCCTCATTGTTGTAAACGAACCAGAACTGCATAAGGGTGGAACCGCCGACGCCGCAAACGTTGTTGTTGATCCAGGGCTGGAACCAAACCATTTGGTTGGATTCGGGTCCCTTGATGACGAAGACATCGTTGACGGTGATCCCGGCGGAGGCGGCGCCCAAGACCGCGCCTTTGGCCTGGAGGGTATCGGGATAAAAGGCGGTTCCACTGGGGACGAAGGCATAATTCACCAGGTCGCCGTTGCCCAAATAGGCATAGGTGGCCCCGGTGGTGCTGCCGGACAGGTAGGTCGAAAGGGTGGTCACCGGGTCATAGAGAGCCTGGATATCCCCTGTTGTGCCTAATGTAACGGAAGCCGATAAGGTCCCGGTATTGAAGGAATAAAGGTCCAGCCAGGTGCTGTTCAGCAGGTAATCGCAGTCGGTCGGATCCGTCAGGGTCCCGTTATAACAGGTGCCTTCCGTTTGGTTATAAATTTGCTCCATGTTCAATGTGAAGTTTGTGGTCCCTTGGATGTCCACTTTGTCCGCGCCCACGAACTCAGGGGTGGAGTTCAGGCCCGGCAGGACGAGTTGGGCGCTGGGCCGGCGTATGCCCACCGAGGGAACGGACACCGAGAACAGCTCGGCGGCCACCAGCCAGGTGCCGGCCTTGGGCAGGTTGATATAGATGCTGCCGATCTGGGACACATCGCTAAAGAGCAGGACCCCGGTGACGGGGGCGGCCCCGTCGGTGACCAGGTAGTATTCCAGGGCGCCCTGGCCGGACATGGGCACTGCGTTTTGCGCGGTTATGGTCGCCGGGGCGTTCTTGAAAAGAAGCGACTGGACCCGGGAGGGAACGGTAAGGTGCAATACCGCCGCCTTGGCGGGAACCACCGGGCTCCCAGCCTGGTTACAGGCCGTGGCCCCGGCCAGGACCAGGGCAGTGACGGCTATGGATTGGACAAGTTTTTTCACCATTTGAACCCCACATTCGTGCCGATGCTGAATCGATTGTAAGTGATCGTCGTGTTGCCCACGCCCGCGCCATCGTTGGCAATGGAATGGAAAAGTCCGGCCAGGTTCCAGAAAGTGGACTGGGAAAGCTGGAAAGTCAGGCTTTGCTCGGCGCCCAGGAGAATCCCGCCCCCCTGATAACCTGCAACGCTCACCGTCTGGCCCTGGGGATAGCCGTTGGGCTGGATCCAGTCCATCATCAGGCCCGATTCCAGCACCACGCCGGGGCCCATGGAATAGCCGAAGATGGGATGCAATTCCAGCTTGTCGCCGAAATAGGAACCCGGGTCCGGCGTCAGGGAATAGGGGGCCGTGGTTTGGGCCGTCTGTCCCGTGCCGTAGAAACTATAGGAGGCGTTGAGCACCAGCCGGTCGCCCCCCATCTGGCTGAACCACTGGGTGGTCAGGATATTGCCGGGGCCCTCGGTGAAGTCGGTGGCGGCGTTGTCATAGGTGGATTCCATGGGGAAGGTGCGCACGTAACGGAAGGACCAGCTTTCGGAGGGCGACATCTGGAAGCCCACCGTGGCCAGGGCCACGAAGTTGTTGCCTGGGCTGAAGGTGCCCTCGGTGGAAAGTCCGGTATCGTAGTTGCCGGTGGACATGAAGCCGCCGCCCAGCCCGTATTCCATGCCGGTGGTCGAGGCCGAGAGGGTATAGAAGAGGTTCCCGCCCCAGCCCGCGCCGTGGTAGTAGCCGGGTTCGAAGATGAAGGGGATGGCCCCGACCTCCTCGGCGATCTCCCAATTGTCGTTGCCGGTCGGCAGGTTGAGGGACCCGCTGAAGGTGGACTTGACGGAGCCGCCCATGTCCAGGCCCAGATTCAACCCCAGGGTCGTGTCGGTGAACTGGCTGGAATTAAAGGAAGCGCCCGTGATGCCCTGGGTGGCGTCCGCATCCTGCTCGTAGTCGCCGGTCACGAAGGCGGTATTGACCGTTAACAGGAAATCCTTCGCGGAGTAGTAATAGGAAAGAGGGATGCGGTTTTCGGTGCCGTGGTAAAGGGAATTGCTGTTCCAGCCGTCAAAGACGTAGCCCAACTGCAGTTCCTGCTCGGCCCCGGCGGCGGTAGACAAGAGCAGGCCCAGGGCCAGGATCGGGAGGGCCTTCATTTTACGGGGGTTCATTAGGTCTCCTTAAGGCAGGTACTGGGGAAAACCCAGTTGAAGGTTCAGGTTCACATGGCCGCTCAGCCCGGCCACGCCGTTGTTGTTCAGGTCACCCGTAATCCCGGTAAGGCCGCCGGGCAGGTTGGTCAGGTGGTTGTTGAAATCATCCGAGCCGTTGCCGTTGAAACCGTAAAAGGGGTTGGAGGCGATGAAGCCCGGGTGTTGGTTGTTATTGGTCGTGGGCGGAGGGTTGCCGCCGGTGGGAGGCTGGTGGGGCGTCCAGGATCCGTGGAACCAGGAACCGCCCTGGCCCCCGTGCAATACCTGGGTCTGCCCGTTGGCGGTGGACCAGACGGTCCCCGTGATCACCAGGACGTCCACTTTGTGGGTGGAAGGGTTGTATTCCATCGAATATTCGGTGCCGCGGACGCCGCAGACCACGCCCCCGGCCTCGATCTCGAAGGAGGACTTGGAACTGGCCAGTTTCCTCACCGTGGCGAAGAGTTTGCCCAGCGAAAGTTTGAACTGGATGACCTTGTCCTGAAGGCTGGGTTGCTGGAGTTTTTCCACCGTAAAGATGGTGTTGGGGCTGACATTGACCTCGGAGCCGTCAAAAAGCCGCAGGGTGGCCTGGCCGTCGGCGCCCGCTGAAATTACCTCGCCTTCAACCACTTTTCCGTCCACCTTGGCGTCGCGGGTTTTTGTTCCCTTGGCGTCCTTGACCTCCACCTTTCCGGCGACGGTGGTAAAGGCGGCTTCGGTGGCGGCCCAAAGCCCGGCGGGGGCAAGAAGAACCAGGGCCAGCAAAAGAATTCGTTTCATGAAAACCTCATCCGTATCAGTAGTATAGAGTAAACCCGAAAAAGCGTTGTTTTGGTAGGGGGGGCATCTTAAATAGAAAACGGGAAAATTTCAGGTTTTTCTTAAAAATCCCTGCCTTAAATAACACGCAAAGGAGGATAAGTTACGTGAATTTTAAAACCGGAACCACCATTCCCTGGACGAGGGGTTCCGGCTGAGGGCGTATTTGTGGTGGATATCCAGGTATTTCCCGATGCGGTGGTCTCCAACGCAAAAGGGCCAGTTCCAGGGGCTGAAGTAGGTGGCGCAGGTGCGCCAGATCGCCCCGCTCCCCTTCCCCTCCGCCTAGCTGAAATCCACGGGGGCATCGGATATACTTGCGCCGCTTCACCATTCATTCGAGGAGAACCGAAAATGAAATACCGCACGACCGTCTTGATTCCGGCCATCCTGGCCTTGCTGGGCCTGGCGACAGGCCCTGGCGCCAAGGCGCAGGACCCGGCTTCCGTTGCCGCCACGCCGACCACCGCTGACACTTCAGCCACGGCTACCCCGGCTCCCAAGGCGAAGAAGAAGAAGGCCGAGGCCGAAGTCATTACCACGCCTTCGGGGCTCAAGTACCAGGTCCTCAAGACGGGAAAAGGGTCTTTCGCCATGAAGGGCCAAATGGTCAGCGTGCATTACACCGGCTGGTTGACGGATGGGACCAAGTTCGACAGCTCGGTGGACCGTGGCCAACCCTTCCGGTTCACCCTCGGGGCCGGGCAGGTCATCCAAGGATGGGATATCGGCGTGGCGGGCATGCGGGTGGGGGAAAAGCGCAAACTGACCATCCCTCCCGACCTGGGCTACGGCGCGGCCGGTGCGGGGGGCGTCATACCGCCCAACGCCACGCTGGTCTTCGACGTGGAACTGCTGGGCATTTCCCAATAACTTCAGTTGGCGGCTGACAGTTCACAGTCGGCGGGCAGTCCAAAAATGACGGAAAAGGCGGGGCCCCAAGCCCCGCCTTTTTTTATGTCCCTCCCGGGTGATCTGATTGAAATCGCCCAAGGGGCGGACTATAAATGTTGCCAAACCAGCTATTCACTGTTCCAACACCATTCCGTAAATCCGAAATTAAAGACCCAATTTTTATTTTGAGGAGGCGTCTGTGTCCCATCCAAGGTTATCCGCCGGGAAACGATTTTTAGGAGCCCTCCTTTTATTCTTCGCGGCCTTGCCTCTTCTTGCCCAAACTTCCATCACCAGCAACGACGGCGGCACCAGCACCGCGGGCAACCTTTATGAAGCCGTGACCACGATCAACGGAACCTCCAGCGGCAACGTCACGCTGGCCATCAGCGGCTCCAACACGGTGGTCTTGGGCCAGCCCCTTCCCACCATTTCCCAAAGCCTGACCTTCTTGGGAACCAACGGCACGGACCAGGCCCTGAACCTCATCGGCGAAAACGAAGGGCAAAGCGCGGTGACCTTCAACCAAAACCTTGCCCTCGGCAACGCCGTGACCCTGGGGTTGTCGAACGATGGGGCCGGCGGGGCGGGGCAGTTGGACAGCTTTTTTTCGGTGGGCGGAACCCTTTCCTTGGGAGTGAGCGACAGTTTGGCAATCACCGGCGGCCCCGGTAACTTGGGCGCCAATGGCGGCCCTGGGCCCGTCTACGGATCGGCCACCAACGGCATCAATGGGACCTCCACCGTTTCGGGTTTTGGCGGACCCGGCGGCCCGGGCGCTAACAGCACCACTACGGGCTACAACGGCGGCAACGGGGGAGCCGGCGGCAACGGAAGCACGGGGGGCGGCAACGGCGGCGCGGGGGGAGCGGGTGGAATTGACGGCAATGGCGGCACCGGGGGTGTGGGCGGCAGCGGCAGCAGTGGTTTCGGCGGGGCGGGAGGGAATGGGGGCACTGGTGGAGCCTACGGTAACGGCGGCAATGGGGGAAATGGCGGTACGGGCACCAGCGGCCCTGGGGGCGCGGGCGGCAACGGCGGCACGGGCGGCATCAGCCCCGGCGGCAATGGAAGCACGGGGGGCGGGGCCGGCCTAGCGGCCGGGACGGTGTCCCTTTCCGGCTCGGGGGATCTTTTGAACCTGACCGGTAGTACCGGCGGTGTCGGCGGCACGGGCGGCTCTTGCGCGGGCGGCGCGGGGGGTTCGGGCGGCAACAGTTCCACCGGCAACGGCGGCAACGGCGGCCATGGGGGTACGGGCGGCATCGGCGGTAGCGGCGGCACCGGTGGTGCGGGCGGCAGCGTGGGTGTGACGGCAGGAAGCCTGGATTTCACCGGTTCGGGGGATGTCCTCAATATGACGGCCGGCGACGGCGGCCAAGGCGGCACCGGTGGCACTGGCGGTTCCGGGGGTAACGGCGGCAACGGCGGCTTCAGTCCCTCCGGCTTCGGAGGCAATGGCGGCAACGGCGGCAACGGTGGCGTGGGCGGCAATGGCGGTACGGGCGGCGTGGGCGGCAGTGTTGTCCTGACGGCGGGAAGCTTGGATCTTTCCGCCGCGGGGGATGTGGCCAACCTCACTGGCGGAACGGGCGGTTCGGCCGGTTCCGGCGGAACTGGTGGTGCCGCCGGCCCCGGCGGCACCGGAGGTCCGGGGACTTCCACCGGAGCCAACGGCGCCAATGGCAACAGCGGCTTCAGCGGTTCGAACGGTATGGGCGGCAACGGGGGGGACGCGGTGGTTTCCATCGGTAGCCTCAACCTGGCGTCGGGAACGACTTTTACCGCCGTGGCAGGGGCGGGAACGGGCGGCGGTACGGCCGGTTCGGCCTACGTGACCCTGGGCAGCCTCACGGGCTCGGGCACGGTGAGCCTTTATGGAAGCACGGCTATCCTGCGGGCGGATTCGGGCGACTTTTCCGGGACAGTCGCGGGCGATGAGGCCCTGGTGGTGGCGAGCCTGGGCACCCTCGCCCTTTCAGGCGCCAACAGCTATACGGGCAACACTACCGTTACCAGCGGCACCCTGGTGGCCGGCAGCCTTCATGCCCTCAGCACCGGTAACGTGGCGGTGAACAGCGGGGGCACCCTGGGCTTCGCGGGCCCCGTGACGGTGGACGTTGGGGGCAATTACACCCAAGCCGCCGGGGGCACCCTCAAGATGGGCCTGGGGGCCTCGGGAACCCACGACCAGCTCAACGTCTCGAGCGCGGCCAGCCTGGACGGCACCTTCAGCCTCGTGCCTTACGGCGGGTTTGTGGCCCGCAACAACGAAAGCGTGACAATCCTCACCGCCCTCAGCGTCAGCGGCACCTTCGCCACCCTGGACGATGGGGTTTCCCGCAGCGCGGTGTCGCTGATTTACGACCCCGACGCGGTGGTGCTGGAACTCTTCGCCAACGCGCTTTCCTTCCAGGACCTGGGAAACACCCACAACCAAAAGAACATCGGCGCGGCCTTGGACGGCCTGGACAGCCGGGGGGGGAACCCCAATTTAATCAATAACCTCAACACCCTTTCCAACGCCGCCATGCCCGGGGCCTACGACCAGCTTTCCCCTGCCGGCCTGACGCCCCTCTACCAGATGGGCTTCGCCACGGCCCGGGCCGAGGCGGGCTTGGTGGGCAGCCACATTTCCCAGCTATTCGGGGACCTGGGGCTGAATTCCAACGACACGGCCTGGACCGGGCAAAGCCCTATGTTTGCAGGGGATATGCCTGCCGCCCAGGAAGCTTCCATCTCCAAGGACCTGGAACCCCAACGCTGGGGCGTCTTCGTCAACGGATTAGGCAACTTCGGGACGGTTACGGGCGACGGTAACGGGCCGGGCTACCAATATTCCACCGGTGGCATGGCGGCGGGACTGGACTACCGCTTCTCGAAAGACTTTGTGGGTGGTCTGCTCTTAGGCTACAACTCTTCAGGCACCAGCCAGTCTTCCGGCACGGTCAATTCCACCGGCGGGCAGGCGGGCCTTTACGCGGGCTGGAAGCAGGAATCCCTACATATCGAAGCCCTGGCGTCAGGTGGGGTGAACAACTACACCACCCAGCGAAGCGCCTATGGCGGCACGGCCTCGGGCAGCACCCAGGGAACCCAGTTCTCGGGCCAGTTGGAAGCGGGATACGACCTGAAGGCGGGAGATGTGAAGGTAGAGCCCTTCGTTTCGGGCCAATACACCAATGTGGCCGTCAATGCCTTTACCGAAACGGGTTCAACGGCACCCTTGAGCTTCGGGGCGCAGAATGAAGGTTATTTGTCCAGCGACCTGGGGGCTTCGGCGAACAAGAAATACGACATGGGCGGCTGGAATTTGTCGCCCAAAATCAGCGCGGCCTGGGAGCACATCTACCAGGGAAACCTGGATAGCCTCTCGGCTAATTTCGGCAGCGGCCCGAACTTTACGGTCAACGGCCCGGCCACGGGCAGGGATTCGGCAGTCTTGGGTGCGGGGATCGACGCCTCCTTCGCCAAAGGCATGAGCGCTTATGTACAATACCAGAGCAAGGTTGGCCTGACGAACTATACGGAACAGAACATATCCCTTGGAATAAATATAGGCTTTTAAGAGGCGCCTGTTGCCAGGCCACAAGCCGGGCAACATGACTTGGCTGTGCCGATTCCATCTTTGTATCAGGAATCGGCAACGGGTGAATGTAGGGTTTTAACCAACAAACAGCAGTAGGTTATTTTGGAGGCGGGGTGCCGGGTCACCTTTTTGGGGCCCGATAAATCTCACTCCTCGCCCCGGCACATCCTAACAGTGCCCCTCGGCTTGAGGGCCTCGGGGCAGGGTCCCAAGCCCCGTCTTTTTGTGGGCGTTTTTAAATTTTAAGCGATTATTATTTCGGCCTTTCAAAAGCACCGTCATTTTGGTGTTAAACTATTCCCCGACCAATATTTGACGGGGATTCCTCCTTTCTCTTGGAGAAGTCCTGTTTCGAGATCCTTTATGAGAAAAATATCCTATTTGCCCGCCCTCTCGTTCCGTCTCCCCGGCTATCTTTTTCAAACCCTGCTCCTTTTGCTGGCGGCGCCCTGGGCCGCAAGCCCGGCCTTGGCCCAATGCGACATCAACCCCAGCTCCATCATTACCACTGTCGCGGGAAATGGCATTAGTGGTGATACCGGTGATGGAGGCCCGGCCGTCTTGGCTGAAATCGACCAACCGCGGGATGTTTGCCTGGACTCGGCAGGAAACATCTATTTCACAGTGCTAGGGGGAGGCGGGGTCCGTAAAATCAACAGCGCCGGCATCGTCACGGCCTACGCGGGGAATGGAGCCGCCGGCTATTCGGGGGACGGGGGACCCGCGACTTCCGCCGAGATTGACTTTCCCAATGCCCTGGCCTTCGACAGCAACGGCAATCTTTACATCGCCGATTACGTTGCCAACGTAGTGCGGAAGGTCTCTTCGTCAGGCATCATCACGACCTTCGCGGGAACCGGGACGCTGGGCTATACGGGAGACGGGGGCCCGGCCACCTCCGCTCAAATGGGGGTTTATGACCTGGCCGTGGACCAGTTCGACAGCATCTTCGTCAGCGACCCTCACCACTCCGTCATCCGCAAGATCACCCAGGCGGGCATCATCACGACCTTCGCGGGAACAGGGACCGCGGGGTATACGGGGGACGGGGGCCCGGCCACTTCCGCCGAAATGGCCATACCGGAGGGGATGGCTTTCGACCGGGGGGCGGCCAGCCTTTATTTGTGGGATGATGTCAATTATGTGATCCGCAAGATCGATTCCTGCGGCATCATCACAACCATCGGCGGGACGGGTGTGCGGACCTATGCGGGGAACGGGGTTCCCGTCTCGACCGCCTCCTTCGCGGATGCGGAAGGCTTGGCCCAGTATGGGGGAAACCTCTATGTCAGTGATTGGGCCACGGATACGATCCGGATGATCGACCCCTGTTGGATCGTTCATTTGATCGGGGGAACGCCCAGTTTGGGCACCGATACGGGCGACAACGGGCCGGTTGCCAACGCCACCTTGAACACTCCCTTCGGCATCGCCTTCGACGCCGTGGGCAACCTTTACGTACCCGACCAGGACGGAAACGTCATCCGTAAAATCGCCGTGAATTGTTCCCCTACGCCCACCTTGGCCTGCGTGCCCGACCCGACCGCTACGCCGGCCTGCACCCAGCCCCTCCCCACAGGAACACCCACGGACACCCCGACCAACACCATCATCCCGCCGACCGGCAGCCCCACACCCACCCCGACCGAAACCCCCACTAGTACGCTGACGGGAACGCCCACCAACACCCCCACCGTCACTCCCACCGGTACTCCGACCTTAACGCCCACCATCACGTTGACGGCAACCCCGAGTTTGACACCCACGGTGACTCCCACTGCCACCCCGATTTGCGTCATCCATGTTTGGCCCGACCCTTTCAGCCGGCAGTATTCCCACGACCAGGCCCTGAAGATCAGCTGCCTGCCTGCGGGGGCTCAGGTTTCCATCTATACCCTTTCCGGGGAATTGGTGGACCAGTTCGGCCCTTCGGGCGACCCTACCGAATGGCCGGCGAAGAACCAAAACGGCGCCCCGGTTTCACCGGGGATTTATTTTTACGTGATTGAAAGCGGGCAAACGGTCCTGCAACGGGGAAAGTTTTTGATGACGCAGTGAGGCCTTGCGGCGGCCCCGGTCCTTAGGGTGTGGCGAGGGGTTTGTAAATAAGGCCGATGACGATTCCGGTGATCGTCCATTGGACGAAGTAAGCCACAGCCTGTAGCAGGGCAAGTTTCAGCCCTATATTCAGGTTCACGTAATTGTGCACCACAAACCCGCAAACCACGAAAAGGCCCAGGAGGGCCCCGAAGAGCGCTCCTCCCACAAGGCCCGATCCGCCCTGGCGCATCATCGCGAAAAGGATGGCGGCCACCAGGATCGCAACGAAAGTCGCGGCCATTCCGGCCGGCATGAGGGACATTATTTTTTCCTTGGGCCGGAACACCGACCGGTACTTGCGGTTTTCCTTGATCAGGTCCGGTACCAGTGCCACCAGCAAGAAACCATAGGCAAAATAAACGACCATGCCGCACAGCGCCGTCAGCGCAAGACTGAAGTAGTTCATTGGCGCTCCTTTATAAGTTAAAGAAAGGGGGACGGGGCTTAGTTGCGGCGGCTGCCTGAAAGGATCCGCAGGATAAACAAAAAGAGGTTGATGAAGTCCAGGTAGAGGCTCAAGGCCCCGCTGACGTATTCATCGGTCTGGTGGGTGCGAAGGATGCGGGAGGTGTCAAAAAGGATGAAGAGGGAAAACAAAACCGAACCGATCCAGGAAACGGCCATGGTGGCGGCTTCGCTTTGGATGAACATATTCACCAGCATGATGCCGATCACCGCGAAAAGGCCCACGTAGACGATGCCGCCGAGGAAGGAAAAGTCCTTCTTGGAGATGAAGGTATAGGCGGTTAATCCCACGAAAATCGAACCGGTGATTCCGGCGGCCTGGAACACCACATCCATGGATCCGGTCTTCAGTACGGCGTACATGAGGGCTGGGGCAAAATAGGCGCCGGAGATGAAGGTGAAGGCCAGCAGGGCCAATACGTTGATGACCGCCATTTTGCGCACCGCCATGGCAAGGAAAAACACCCCGAAATAAACCAATGTGCCGATCAAGTAATGGCCCAGGACCGCGCGGGCGACGTCGGTGTTCGTCATGGTAAGGAAAGCGCCGGCGGTGGCGGAAAGGAGTCCCAACAAGAAAAGGGAATAAACCTTCTGCAGGAAGCCCATTTGGATCGAGGCGTCTTCCTGAACGACGCTTGAGGCAACCGGTTGGTCTGATGTCAAAAGGCCCATGTCCTAGCTCCTTCGCTGATAAAGCGGATCTTCGGCGCGTTTAGTTTGAGAACCCCCGGGCCAAATGTCAATGAAGCTGCGTTAATAATTAGGTAATAAGCAAAACTCGGGGCGCTAATGAGGGTAAGGAAAAGGTTGGATGGGGTGACACTCGAAGGGTCCACCCGAGTCCAATAGGTGCGAATGGGGTGGCGGGGCACTGGTTGGACAACCGGACTTTAGGAGTGAAAGCGCATGATTCCATTTAAAACAATCGCCGCATTGACGGGAATCGGGGTTTTGTTCTTTTTAGCGGGAACCGGAAAAGCCCTGGCGGAAAAGGACCCAATCCCTCCCCCGCCGGTGGAGAATGATTCGGCCCTCGTCCAGGCCCAGCCCGAACCGGCCAAAATCCATTACGTTTACGAAGTTCCGCAAAAGCTTCCGGATGGATGGGCTGTGGGGGATCTTCGGAAGGCAAAAGCCGACCTTGATCCGATAGCCGGGGCGGTGGATCAGATCCTGTCGGGGGGGATACCCGGGGTCCACAGCCTGCTGCTCCTCCGGCACGGCAAAATAATACTGGAAGAGTATTTCAACGGATATAAGCCGGACGAACCCAACGCCCTGTATTCCTGCACGAAGTCGGTCTTTTCCACGGTTTGCGGCATCGCCCGGGACCAGGGTCTCCTGGACCCCGGCCAAAAAATTTACGATCTTTACCCCGATTGCCGCTCGAAGGCCGGTTGGAGCCCCGAAAAGGACGCCATTACGGTGGGGATGATCCTGTCCATGACCTCCGGCCTGGACTGCAACGACGCCGGGAACTGGAGCACCTCTTGCGGGGTCGCCATGGCGCAAACTTCCGATTGGCTGGCTTTTTGCTTCGGTTTGCCACTCCTGCATCCCCCGGGAAAATCCTGGATGTACAACGGAACCAGCTTGTCGCTGGTCGCCGACCTGATCGCCAAGAAAAGCGGCATGGGCTTCCCCCTCTTTGCCCGTAAATATCTTTTGGATCCTTTGGGGATCCCGGGTGACACATGGATCCTGGGACCCGGGGGAGTGCCGAAAGTGGACACGGGCCTTTTCTGGAAATCGCGTGACATGGCCAAGCTAGGGCTCCTTTATATGAACAAGGGCCTTTGGGAAGGGAAGCGCATCGTTTCAGAAGCCTGGGTGAAAGAAGCCACTACGCCGCAGGCGCCCCTGGGGGCTGCTTTTGGCCATGATTACGGCTATCTGTGGCACATCAAAAGCATGCGGTGGGGAGGCCGGACGGTTCCGGTGTTTTACGCCAACGGCTACCAGGGCCAGACGATCTTCGTGTCCCCCGATGCGGACCTTATCTGCGTGATGACGGGGGGAAACCCGAACGACAGCATTTACGCACTGGAAGAGGGGCTTTTTGAGGGCACGATCCTTCCTTCTTTTCATTGAAACAAACACGCGGCCCAGGGCTTGAGGAACCCGCTTCGGCCCCCAAGAGCCCCGATCCCCGAATTTACTTTTGGGTGGCCGAATGGTTCTCCAGCATGGCGGGGTGGGAGGCCATTTCAATCTTTTTAATGAGCCCGTCTTCCGCGTGGGTGGTCCTCAGTGTGCCTTGAATGGGGCCCGCGGGGGCGGGCATAACCATGTAATATTTGAAATAAATCAGGTTATTCGCCAGGGCCTCGGTGGTCATATCCAGCTTCTCCAAATTGGCGAAGACTTTGTGGTAGGTTTCCAAAAAGCCCTCCCGGCCATGCACTTCGCCCGCCGGCCCCACAAAATGGAGGTCCGGATGCAGGGTCTTGCCGATGGCTTGGAGATTGCGGGCGTTCACGGCCGCGACATATTCCCCGGCGATCCTCTGGCTTTCCCGGGCCGAGCCGATCCTCGTCGATTCCTCAATGGCGGCAATTCGCATGTTTTCCTGGTCCATGGCCCGCTCCGTGGGTTTCTTCCTTCAACTTAGTGACGAAAGGCCCCTATTGCAATGCGCCCTTCCGGCCCGGACCCGCCAAAGGGCTCGGAAAAAAGCCGCCGGTCTTCGCCTGCTTTTTAGGGTGGCGGAAAAGGGGCCTTTCTTCAAGGCTTTCCCCGTATTATCAGTCAAACCGCAAGGGCAATCCACCGCTCCCGGGCCCCAACGGCCCGCAGGCGGAAGCGGCCTTGAAACTTGCCCCGCCAAGGAGTAGGGTTGTGCCATGACGAAATTAAAGGGTTTGCGGAAAAATCTGCTGGTTTTTTTAATTGCTGCCGTGGCGCTTCCCGTAGCTTGCCGGGAACTGGTCATGATGATGGTCCGCACCAATGCCCAATACGGGACCCAGGATAGTCTCCACGGTTCCGGCCGGCTTTGCTTCGGTAAGAGGCTTTTAAGCCAGATCAACTGCCAATCCCTCCAAACCCGTGAAAAAACAGCGAAATCCAAGCCTTGTGCCTTCTCCTTCTTTTCACCAATGTCCGTTCCCGTTGTCCGGGTTACGGCCAAAGCTGTTCCCTCTGTCTTGGGGGAAGAGCGTTTTCCTTCCGCTGGCCCCATTCCGCTTCGAATCTGAAACTTTACCCCCGATCCCGATTGCCCGGGTGATTCCCTGTCCGTTTTTCCGGGGAATCGTCCCGCGTTTTTCCTTTTTACCGTAGAAACCCTTCAACCAATTAAATCTTTTACCGGGCTTTAAGAGTGAAATTTCCAGGTCCGGCGCGATCTTTTTAAAACGGTTTTTTTACCAGAAGTTGAAACGTCGAAAGACAAGAAGGGATTCGGGCCGGACGGCACGAAAGATCCGGGTCCCATCAGGTGGTGCAGCATGAAGAAAACAATCGTTGTCTTTGCGATGGCCCTGTTGTTCCCGGCGGCGGCATTGCCTTACCACAGTTCAAGCAGCGGAGGGCGCGGCGGCGGAGGTAGTTTCAGAGGGGGCGGCCGTGGCGGTGGTTTCAGCGGCGGCGGCCGCGGAGGTTTCGGCGGGGGAAATAGGGGTTTCACGAACTTTTACCGGGGGGGCTCCCATTCTTATTACGGGCGTTCCTACGGGGGCAACCGGGGCTACTGGGGCGGGCGGAATCGGTTTTTTAACCGGACCTATGGAAGCCACAACGCCTTCAACCGGAATTACGGCCGTTACATTTTCAACGGAAACCGGTCCGTGGATTCCCGTTTTTTGAACCGTCCCGCGGATAGGGGTTCCGTTGCCGCGGGCCGAAATTCCTTCCCCGGGAGCCTGCAGCACTCCACCGCGCGGCCGCCCTCCCTTGGCCCCGACGGCCGGCGCCTCTCGGCTTCGGCCTTCTCCCCCCGCCAGATGAACTCCGGCTTCGTGCGCAACCAGATGGGTTCCATCACCGGGGACCGGAACTTTAGGTCCCGGATCAACGGGTTCAACCAACTGGCCCGGAACAACCCCAACCACTACTTTTGGCACAACTACGGCGGATGGAACTATTGCAACTATTGCGACGGGTTCGGATGCAACTGGTACGGCTGGTATTGTGGCGGCGGCTTCTTTTGGACCCAATATTACGGCGGACTTTTCTGGTGGAACGACCCCTGGTACGGCTGTTGGGACTATTGGGCCGACGGTTGCTGGAACTGGCCCAACCCCGTGACCAACACGGTTTATGTTTACGAGAACGGCCAGTATGAGCCTTCCCAGGGCGACGGCGGCGCCAACAGCCCGCCTTCGGCCGGCGGCGACGGTCCGCGGGTGATGAACCCCGGCGGCGAAGGCCCCGGCGACACCTCGCGAAGGGAAGGGGCCGGGATGATCCTCTTCGAAAGCGGCGACAACAGCCGTGCGGTGAAGCTGGTGGGGGACGCCCGGGACGCCTTTTTGATGGATACCGACGCCAAGGCGCTCAAACCCGTTTTCCTCGATACCGGCGTGAAAGGGGTCCGGTTCACCGGGGTGGGAAAGAGATTAAAGGTCCAATTGACCCTCCAGGATGGATCGGTGGAGACCTTCAAGGCGGACGGGGAAGCGGTGAAGGGAACGACGGCCGGGTGACCGGGGCTGGCGGTGGGACCCAATCCGGGGTCCCAAATCTTTTTGGAGGTGTTTTGAAAACATGCCGAAGTTGAACCGTTTCTGGAAAAAACTTTTGCCTTTGCTCGTGACCGCCGCCCTGGTCCCCATGGCCTGCCGGGACCTGGTCTTGGTGATGATCCATGCGGACAAGGCCGATGGAAGCCCCCAGGACAGCCTCAATCACTCGGGCTCCCGCACCTTTGGGAGGATGTTTTTACACCAGCTCAACTGCCAATCCCTGGAGTTCCGGGAAAAGTTCTCAGGGGACCATGGCGGGAGCGCGGCCCAACCGGGCATGGAAAGCCTGGCCTTTTTCCCCCAAACGCCGCGACCCCTTGGGGCCCCCTATGAACGAAGATCCTTTGCCCCAACCACCCCCATCCCCCTACGGATTTGAGGTTTTGGCTGAAATCCGGACCGCCTTCGGGGTGGTCCGTTCCCCGCGCTCCCGTAAAAGGCTTCACGGCCGCGCCCCCAACCCCAAAACTGAAAAGAGGAAAAAATGTCCAAAAAAGTAACCCTCCAAAACAAACCGGGCCTTCCCGGCTGGGCCCTGACCGACCTGGTTTATATCGCCCGGGAGTTCCACTGCCATATCAGCATCCACGACGATGAAATCAAGATCGACGGGAAGAAACTGCTGGAAGTCCTCTCCCTGGTCCGGCCCGACTTATCGAAGGTGGAAGTGGGCTTCCACGGGGTCGATGAAGCGGAAGCGGAAAAGACCATCCGGGATTCCAGCCTGGGCCGGTTCATCGCGGCAAACCCCTAGGCCTCGGGCCTGAAGTGGCCCCGGAGCCGGAACGGCCCGGAAGATGGAACGACCAGGACTAAAAGGAGGTGTTTCATGGATTGCGGACAAGTCGCCAAGAACTATAGGGCCTACCTTCTCGGGAAATTGCCGCCGCAGGAAAGGGAGGCCGTCGCCGACCATATCCAGGACTGCGCCGATTGTTTCGTGATGGACCGGAATGAAAACGGGCCTCACCTTCTGGAGCCTTCGGCACGGAAATGGGACGGGAAAGAATAAAAGGGGACTGGACGGCGGCTTCCTTTGACAAGGGAAAACCGCCGCCCGGCTTGTTGCCGGCGGGGAAAAGGGCTGGTTGATTCCAAAAGGGGCCGCATGGAAATCTTCGAGAAAATCGTCGTCCAAAGCCCTGAGATCCTCCATTTGAGGTCCGCGGCAAAACTCGTCCTTTTGGTGAGCCGCTACAAATGCGAGGTGACGGTCCAAAGAGGGACCAGGTGCGTGAACGCCAAGAGCATCATCGGACTGGTTACGCTTGGAGTGGAGGAGGGAACCCAGTTGATATTCGCCTTCCAGGGCGACGATGCCCGGGAGGCCTGCCTCGACGTCCAGGAATTCTTCCAACCCGGGCTGTTCGAGTAGCGCGTGGCCGGTTTTTCCACGGCACGGATGACTGATCCAACCCCGCCGCAAGCGGGGAAATTGGAGGCGGCAGCGTGAAACGAGGCGGAGGCCCGCCCGGCCCAAGGGCGGCACTTCCCCTGCCGTTTAATCAAATCAATAAGGAGTGGTTATGAAAAAGTTGATCCTTTCGATGGGGGCGGTTTTCTTACTGGCGGCGGTATCGGGCCCGGCTTGGGCCGACGATGCCATGGCCGTCAAGACGCCTGTCGTCAAGACGATGAAACACAAAGCGAAGCAAAAGAAGAAAAAGATGAAGAGGGGGAAGAAGGCCGCGGAGCCCAGCGCCACGCCGACGGCCGCCAAGTAAAGCGTTGCCCGGGTCCCGGGGTTTCCCGGGGAACCCGCCTGGAAACGGGTCCTGCCGGTTTCCAGACGGGTTCGGGGCCGGTTCCCGAAACCGGCGGTGCGGTTATAAAGAAGAAAGGAATTTTACTTATGGAACGAGTATTCGTCTTCATTGACGGAAGGGGTTTTTATTTCGCCCTCAAACGCAACAACCGGGTGGCGAGGGTGGATTACCACCAGTTGAGCCTCGCCCTGGCCGGGCCCGACCGGAGGCTCGTCCGCACCTATTACTACGACGCCGCCTGCGATAAAAATGCCTCCTCCGACAGGGCCAAGAACCAAATGTCGTTCCTGGATTCGATGGTCCGGACCTTCTATTTAGAACTTCGCCTGGGCCGCCTCGTCCCGATAAGCGACAGGAACGTCATGGAAAGGGGGACGGGCGTTTTATTCGCCTCCGACCTGGTGTATCACGCGGCCCGTAAGGCCTTTGACACGGCCATTGTGGTGACGGAGGACGGGGATTATTCCATGGTTTTGGAACGGGTCAAGGCACTGGGCCGGCACGTCGAGGCCGCCAGCTTCAACGACGGCCAAAGCCGGGAGCTTAACCGGGTGGCCGACGTGCAGATCCCCTTGGACCTGGTCTTGGACAAATACTCTTCCAGGATTTTTCCCCCGGGCGGGGAGGACGACCGCAGGAGCATGACGGACCGCGTGGGAGGGGTCTCGAAGTCTTCCGCGAAGTAGGCCCGATCCCGGTTTTTGGGGGAAAACGGGGGGTGGGAACCTTGATTGTATCGGATAGGTTATTAAGAATCGTGCCGAAGGGAAAACTTTAGAATGAACAGCCGTTTGCGAATCGTTCAGGCCGTTTCCTCCCTTGGGGAAGGGGGGATGGAATGGGTGCCGTTGATGCTGGCCCCCGGCCTGCGGGAAAAGGACCAGGAAGTTTCGGTTTGGGCGGACCCGGATTCGTTTTTGGGGCGGAAGACGGCGGAGCGGGGGTTTTCCCCCAAGCCGTTCCGCTTCAGCGGGTATTTCCACCCTTCCAGCATTTGGAAGGTCCGCCAGGCATTGCGGAAAGACCCGCCGGACCTCATCCACCTCCACCACTCAAGGGATTTGTCGACGGTCGTGCCCGCCCTGGCCTTGGAAGGCTGGAAGGGGCCCCTGGTTCTCTCCAAGCACGTCGCATCCTCCATCCTGAAAAAGGATTTCCTGCACCGTTGGCTTTACCGGCGGGTAGACCTGCTTTTGGCCTGTTCCGATTTCATCCGGCGGAACGTGATCGAGACTTGCCCCATCGATCCGGGAAAGGTTCGGACGGCCTTTGCCCCGGTGGACACCCGGCGTTTCCGGGCCGATCCGGACGCCCGCAAGCGGAAAAGGAAAGCCTGGGGTTGGGAGGGCCGGGAGGTCATCGGCATGGTGGCCCGGATCACGCCCGGGAAGGGCCATGAGCTTTTTTTGGAGGTCGCCGCCAGGCTCTTGGCGGAAAGGCCAGGGGCGTGCTTCAGGATCGCGGGCCATTATTCACCGGATGAGGAATGGTTTCACGACCGCCTCATGGCCTTGAGGAGGCGGTTGGGACTGGAGAAGTCCGTTGTCTATGAAGGAAGGGTGGAAGAGGTCCAGGAGTTTCTGTCGGGGCTGGACGTTGTTGTCCACATGGCCAGGGCCGAATCCTTTGGCATGTCGGTGGCGGAGGCCCTTGCCTGCGGCCGCCCGGTCATTGTCCGGCGAGGTGGGGGTATCGCGGAGATACTGGAAGGGAAGGGCAACAAAGCTTGCGCCGGGATCGTCCTGGACACGGACGATCCCGGCGAATGGGCCCGGGTTCTTGCGCGGGTTTTGAAATCGAAGCCCTTGGCGGCCCGGTTTCGCCGGGAGAGCCGCCCAACGGCCTCGCGCTTCAGCCTGGGCTCCTGGGTGGACCTGCACCTTCGCTGGTACCGCCAACTCCTGGAGGCCAAAAGGCAGCCGGCTGGTTGAAATTTTCAAAGTCGGATCCGGCCCCCCGGGGCGGGGCTTGGACATGCGATCCCGGACCGCGGAAACCGTCCCGGTCAAGCCGGTCCCCGGTAAAATCCCCTTCCTCAGCTCCACCACTTGGTTCCCATCAACCGTCTCAATTGGGCCTTCTGGCGCAAGCCCGCCCAATCGCCCTCAGGGGGAAGGCGGGTTTCTGGATTTCCATTAGACATTAATGAAACTTTTTCTATGGAATTTAGGTTGAAAAATGGCTTTAAATGCACAATATTAAACCGGTTTCAGTAAATTCCCATGCCTGAAAGGAAGGTCTCTCATGGCCAGTTTTAAACCCAAGAAGGAACACCGTTTCTCATTCGGTCTCTGGTGTACCGCCAACCGGGGCCGCGATCCCTTCGGCGAAGAAACCCGCTCCCGCCTGGACCCCCTGACCAACATCAAGGAATTGGGCAAGCGCAACGTCTACGGCTTCAACTTCCACGACGACGACTTGATCCCCTTCGGTGCCAACCTCCAACTGCGCAACAAGATCATCAAGGGCACCAAGCAGATCATGAGGGACTACAACATCGTCTGCTCCATGGCCACCACCAACCTCTTCTACCACCGCGTCTTCAAGGACGGCGCCTTCACCAGCCACGACCCAAGGGTGCGGGCCTTCGCCCTCCAGAAGGTGATGAAGAACATGGACCTGGGCGCGGAACTGGGCGCCAAGACCTACGTCTTCTGGGGCGGCCGGGAAGGCACGGAAGTAGACGCTTCCAAGACCCCGGGCGAGGCCATCAAGCGCTACCGGGAATGCATGAACTACCTGTGCAGCTACGCGCGGCACCAGGGCTACAACTACCGTTTCGCCATCGAACCCAAGCCCAACGAACCGAGAGGCGACATCTTTTTGGCCACCACCGGGCACGTGCTTGCCTTCATCGAGACGCTGGATTACCCCGAGATGGTCGGGGTCAACCCGGAGATCGAGCATTCGCGCATGGCGGGACTCAACACCTACCACGACTTCGGACAGGCCATGGAAGCGGGCAAGCTCTACCACGTGGACCTGGGCGCCCAGAAGCCCAACCGCTTCGACCAGGACCTTCGCTTTGGAAGCGAGGACATCAAGGAAACCTTCTTCGTGGTCAAGCTGCTGGAAGACAACAACTGGGCCGGGACGCGCAACTTCGACGAGCACCCCTACCGTAACGAGGACGAGAAGGGCGTTTGGGACTTCGTGGAAGGCAGCATGAAAACCTACCTGATCCTCTGGGACAAGGTGAGGCAGTTCAACGCGGACAAGAAGATCCAGCAGATCCTCAAGGACATCCACGGCACCGACCCGGCTCTGGAGCACCTGATGGGCCGTTACACCCCCGAAGGTGCGTCCAAGTTGAGGGCGCAGTCCTTTGACCCCATGGCGCTCTCCAAGAAGCGGCTTCCTTACGAGGAACTGGACCAGCGGTTGCAGGAATTGTTGATGGGCGTGGCCTAAAAAACTTCGTTCCCCGGAGGGGAAAATGGGCGTGACGATCCAGCAAATCGCGGAAAAGACCGGGGTATCCAAGGCCACGGTCTCGCGGGTTCTGAACGGCCTGGCGGTGAAATACGAGACCGAGCAGAAGATCAAGGCCATGATGGAGAAGCTGCAGTACCGGCCCCACCGCTTCGCCCGGGGTCTGGCCAACCGGCAGACGGGGTTCTTGGGTGTGCTCACGCCTTCCATGGACCCCTTCGTGGCCGCGATCCTCGCGGGCATGGAGCAGGAGGCCCGGAAGTTCGGGAAACTGATCACCCTCGGGGTGATCCAGGACGCGGCCGAGCCGGAAGAGGAAAGGGAAGTGGTGCGCACCATCACCGAACCCCCGGTAGTGGACGGCCTCCTTTATTTCCTCCCCACCCAAAACAGCGAAAACCTGATCCGGAACCTTATCCGCAAGAAGTTCCCCCTGGTGATCCTCTGCGAAAGGCGCTTCGAGAACCTGGCCTCCTCGGTGGTGATCGACAACTTCGACGGGGCCAAGCAGGCCACCAAGCACCTCATCCAGAAGGGCAATAAGCGCATCGGGTTCATCATGGGCCGGCCGGAATTGAGCGATTCCACGGAGCGGCTGGAGGGCTATAAACAAGCCCTGACCGAGGCCGGCCTTTCCTTTGACCCTTCCCTGGTCGTGCCCGGCATTTACACCGTGCAGTCGGGACTGGAGGCGGGGGCCAAGTTTCTTTCCATGGCCCATCCCCCCACGGCGGTTTTCGCCGCCAACGACGCCATGGCCGTCGGCCTTTTGAAGGCCCTGCACGAACGCAAAAAAGAGGGCTCCATGGCGGTGGTCGGCTTCGACGACATCGAAATGGCCTCGCTGGTGAGCCCCAGCCTGACGACCGTCAGCTACGACCTGCATGAGCTGGGCCGCCAAGCCATCCACAAGCTCATGCGGCTGGTGACGGGGGAGGAAAAGACCCGGTCGGTCCTGCAACTGAAGGCCAATTTGGTCACCCGCGAATCGGCTTAAAACCAGTTCACAGTCCGCAGTCGATAGTTGGCAGGATAGGCAAAACAAAGGCAGTCGGAAGCCCACAACAAGAAAACTGCAAAGGCAAACGAAGGAGGAGACATGAAGTCCAAACTCTTGATAGCGCTTTTATCCATCCTGGTCCTGACGGCGGGCTGCGGGAAGAAACAGGACACGGTCCGTCTGGCCCAATTCCTCACCGACCCGGTTTTGATCACCAAGCTCAACAACGTGATCAAGGATATCGAAGCGAGGCATCCGGGACTGGTCATCCAGCTGGACAG
>JAJPJW010000036.1 GCA_021324075.1 Pseudomonadota bacterium
CGTTGATGTGCCAGCCTTGTTTTATTCGAAGTATGACCGCTGCGGTAAAAACCGTTCCGGGGTGGAGGGGCTTCAAGGAAGGATAGGCCTGGACGGCCACCACCTGCCCGCTATTGGCCGGCAGTCCCGTTTGGGCGGCGGCCGGGCCCAAGGGCCAAAAGGCCAGCAAAATGAATATTCCCAGGTGTTTCATCACGAGGCCATTACCCCTTTTCCGTAAGGCAAGGTTACTTGGTCGGACAATAAAAAAACCCTGCAGCGTGTTGCCGGAAGCAACTCTGCTACAGGGCTTATTTTAGACGCAACCGGAAAAAAATCGGACTTAGATCTTGCGGGTGGATTCCCTTTCGATCAATTCGGCCTGCAGGGTAGTGGCCTTTTCCACCAGGGTTTCCTCCGCGATCATCTGGAACATCTTGTTGGCGGCCAGTTTTCCCATTTCGTAGGCCGAAAAAGCCACCGTGGTCAGGGGCGGGTCGTGGTAGACGGCCTCTTCCATGTTGTCGAAACCCACGATGGACATGTCGCCCGGCACCGAAACTCCCTTTTCCTTCAGAGCCCGGACCGCGCCGATAGCCATCAGGTCGCTGGCGCAAAGGATGGCGCTGGGCCGGCGGAGCGCCGAAAGGATCTTCAGGGCCGCCTTATAGCCTCCTTCTTCCTCGTAATCGCCGTCGGCCACCCACTCGTTTTGGAATTCCAGTTTGTGTTCCGCCAGGCATTCCTGGAAGGTTTGGAAACGCTCCAGGGCGTTGGTGGTGGTCATTTTGCCATTGATGATGCCGATGCGCTCGTGCCCCAATTGTACCAGGTGTTCCACGGCCTTCTTCATGCCCCCACGGTTGTCAAAACCCACGTAGGGCAGGTCTTCCTGGCCTGTGATCTTGCCGTTGATCAAAACGAAGGGCACGTTGGCTTCGGTCAGCTCCCGGATGGAAGCGTCGGTCGACCAGGCGTTCAAAACGAACATGCCGTCCACACTGCCGTCTCCCAGCAGGGTCCTATAGGAGACTTGGGCGCGCGCCGTCTCGTTCAGGGGGTGCAAAAGAAGGCGGTATTGCTTCTCGGCGGCGACTTCCTCCAGGCCTTCCATGATACGGGTGAAGAAAGGGCTGTGGAAAATGGCCGTGTGGTGGGGGGCGATGACCCCGCAAATGCGCGAATGTTTCTGGCGGAGGCGGCGGGCGTGGGCTTGCGGCTTATAGTGCAGGTCCTTGATGGCCACTAAAACCTTTTTCCGGCAGTCCTCGCTGACCCATTTCTTGTTGTTGAGGACCCTTGAAACGGTTCCAATGGTCACTCCCGCCCTTTTGGCGACGTCCTTGATAGTTGCCACTTTCTTCCTCCCTGAAGTCGATGGGTTGGCGAATTCTGCCAGAAATCCCCGCAAGAAATGTTAAATCCAAGCTAAAAGTCGTTCGTGGATGAAATCACTTTCGGAGCAAATTTTACCTAGTTCCCAAAGTGAATTGCCAGGGCAAAGCCGCTCAGGAAATTGAACTTTTCCGAAATCTTTCAGGCGTGTCAACTTTTTGTGATTCGACCGGTCAGAGGCCTCGAACCGGTTTAACGAGTCATTGGATGGGCGTTTTTCCGGACTCCGGCTGCGATTCATCGGCGTCGATAAAGGTCAAATCGGTTTCGAGTTCTTGGGCGTCGAAATGGATGGAATAAACTCCGTCCGCACCGGCTCTAAGAAGGTTCTTTCCCTGCCGCACCCGGGTGTAGGCACTGCGTCCGTCCACTTCCCCGGGGCAATCATCCGGGTAAACCGTCAACCAGGAACCGCTGACTTTCATTTTTTTATCAAATCGGATTTTCAATGTCACGCCTTTGGGGAAATCGGGGGGGACTTGCCAGGTCCATTTCTCCCGGCCGTCCTTTCCGTCGACCGCCGTTGCGGCCTTCTCAAAAATTTTCTGCGCGCGGAAATAGGAGCCGATTTCCAGGAAAGTCCCCACCCAGATGTCCTTGGACTGCAGCGCGCTGAGGATTTGGTTGAAAGCCCGCTTGGAAAGGGGCTGGCGGTCCGGAGGGGCGCCCTCCAAACCCCCGATCCTCCACACCAGCCATCCGCCCTTGCGAAAACATTCCTCAACCCACTTCCCATAGGTCCGGGTGGAAACCTTCGGCCCCGTTCCCCGGGAAGGGATGTCCATCCAATCCGGCTCCCTGGAAGGGGTTAAAATATCGGTTTTTCCATCCCCGCCGCGCGCGAAAAGATGGCCTTTTGCCACAAGTGCTTCAAGGTCGGGCGTGATCGGAATGGAAGGATAGGCAAAGCTGTAAAGGTTGATCCCAAATTCCTTCTGCAGGACGTTTTTCGCCCCGACAACTTCGGATTCCGCATTGGGCGGAATGGAGTTCCCGGCCCAAAAATCGTCCAGGCTGTGGTTTCCAATTTCATTTCCCGCCGGGAGAATCCCCCGCCATTCGTCCTTTCGGGTTGTACGGTTGGCCGTCAGGAAAAAAGTGGCGTGCAAATGCCGCTGGGTAAGCTCCGGTATTGCCACGTCCAACTGGGACGTATCACTTCCGTCGAAGGTCAGGGAGGCCGCCGCCTTGTGCCCGTTCCAGGGGACCACTTGGAGGCGCGGGAAAGGCTCCTGCGCCCCCAGGAAAACCGGCAAGGCGAGGGCGGCCAGGACAAGGAATCCAAGGTTTTGTCGCATGGTGGAACTCCGGTCGGGACAAAAAAATAGCCCCGCCGGGAATCCGGCGGGGCCATCAGTCTATTACAAAAAAGCCCTGTTAGATGGCCTTTTCTCCCTTTTCCCCCGTACGGATACGGACCGCATTCGCGACCGGCGAGACGAAAATCTTCCCGTCGCCGATCTCCCCCGTGCGGGCGGTCTTGATGATGATGTTGACGACCTTTTGGACCTGCTTGTCGCCCACCACCGCCGTCACCACCAGCTTGGGCAGGAGGCCTTCCACACTTTGTCCCCGGTAGGACTCGGTGATGCCCTTTTGCTTTCCGTGGCCCTGCACTTCGGCCACCGTCACACCGGGATAACCCACGGCCTTCAAACCGTCCAAAACGGACCGCAAGGCGCTGGGACGGATAATGGCTTCGATTTTTTTCATTTCATTTCCTCCATCGTCGGTAAAAAGTGAATGCGTGCTTTTGGTTTAAATATGGTAGCCCTCTTCTCCGTGCTGGGAGAGGTCCAGGCCCAACTCTTCTTCCCTGGCCGGCACCCGCAGGCCGACGGTCTTTTCCACCAGGAAATAAAGGACCACCGTGATCAGCACCGACCAGGCCGCAGTGGCCAGGACCGTCTTGAGCTGGATCATCAGCTGGCCGGGATTCCCGGCCAGGAGCCCGTCCGCGCCCGAGCTGTTGATGGACTTCAGGGCCCACAAGCCGGTGGCCAGGGCGCCCCAGGTCCCGCCGATGCCGTGCACGCCGAAGGCGTCCAGGGAGTCGTCGTAGCCCAGCTTGACCTTCACTTGGATGGCCGCATAGCACAAGAGGCTGACCACGATGCCGATGAGGAGGGATCCCTTCAGGTTGACGAATCCGCAGGCAGGCGTGATGGCCACCAGGCCCGCCACCGCGCCCGAGGCGGCACCCAGGGAGGTCGCCTTGCCGTGGTGGAACCATTCGATCAGGCACCAGGTGATGGCCGCCATGGCGGTGGCCGTGTTGGTGGTCACGAAGGCGTTGCAGGCCAGGGCGTTGGCCGCGCAGGCCGAACCGGCGTTGAAGCCGAACCAGCCGAACCACAGGAGGCTGGCGCCCAAGAGCACCATGGTCAGGTTGTGGGGCACCATGGATTCCCTTCCGTAGCCCTTCCGTTTGCCCAGGAGCAGCGCCAGCGTCAGGGCCGAATAGCCGGAAGACATGTGCACTACCGTGCCACCCGCAAAATCCAGGGCGCCCATTTGGGTGAAGATGCCGCCGCCCCATACCCAGTGGCAGACCACGTCATAGACAAAGGTGGCCCAGAGCAGGGAGAAGACTACGAAGCCCTTGAAGCTGACCCGCTCGGCATAGGCCCCGCAGATGAGGGCGGGCGTGATGATGGCGAACATGGCCTGGAAGATCATGTAGGCGTAATGGGGGATGGTCGGGGCCAGGGAGCTCACGTCCGGCATATGGTCCAGGAAAAGCCAGTCGAGCCCGCCGAAGAAAAAGTTCTTGCTGGGCCCGAAAGCCAGGGAATAACCCCAAATGACCCATTGCACGCTGATCAGGGCCACCAGGAAGAAGCTCTGCATGATGGTGGCCATGACGTTCTTCTTGCGCACCATGCCGCCGTAGAAGAAGGCCAGTCCCGGCGTCATGAGAAGCACCAAGGCCGCCGAGGCCAGCACCCAGGCCGTATCCCCGGCGCTGATGGCCGGTGCGGCCGGGGCCGCTGCAGCTGGAGCCGCCGCGGTCACCGGAGCAGCCGCCTCCTGGGCCCAAACGGACCCCGCTGTCATCAAGGAAAAGCCGGCCGTGGCCAAGGCGGCGGATTTCCCTTTCAACATGCCAAGCCAATACTTAAATAGTCCCATTCCCCTCTCCTCCTCGTTCAAGATGGCTTACTTCTCAAGCGGTTTGTATTGTCGAATATTCTTTTTTGTTTTTAAACGCCAAAGTTGTAGTTTCACAGCCATCGAGGATTTTTTAATCATTTTTTCATCCAGATGAACCAAAATAGGCCAAAATCAACCCCACAAACTTCCATGAAACCAAATTCCTATTTAGAAAAAGCCGAAAAAGCCCGTGCGGCCTCCCAATTCAAGGAGGCCCAAACCCTCTATTCCCGACTTTTGAAACAAAAACGCGTCAATCCGGAGGAAAAGATTGAGGCTTACCTGGGCCTGGCGGACGTAGAACGCATCCAAGGCCTTTTCCCCCAAGCTTTGGCCCATTACCAGAGGGCCGCCCGCCTTTTTAAGGGGCATCACGGAAAAACCTGCTGGGATGCCCAGGTGGGATGGGCCCTGGCGGCCAGGGCCAGCGGCCGCCCGAAAGAAGCCCTTGGCATCCTTCAAAAGGCCTTGGCGGTTTATCAAAAGGAAAAAGACCAGGAGGGTCAGGCCTTCGCCCATTGGGCCTTGGGGGGGACTTATCGCATCGCGGGCGACATGAGAAAAGGCCTGAAGGAACTGCAAACAGCCCTGGGGATGTTCAAGATCCAGAAGGATGCGGACGGGATCGCATATACCTGCTGTGCCTTGGGCGGGATTTACCGCATGTTGGGCCGTTACGCAGATTCGGGGAAGTATTACCGCGAGGCCAACCGCCGCATGTGGCAAAACGACGATACCTTCGGGATCGCTTATTCCTATTGCGGCCTGGGGAATGTGGAGCGCATGAACGGCCGCTTTAAACAGGCCCTGCCCTTCTATCGGAAAGCCGAAAAACTTTATGGCGCCATCGGTGACATTGTCAGCTACGCCTACACGCTCTGGTCCCTGGGGACCACCTTTAAAATGTTGGGCCAATACACCCAAGCCCAACGGGCTTTCGACGAGGCCGACGGCCTATTCAAGAAAACGGGCGATACGCGGGGAAGAATCTATTCACTTTTGGGATTCGCCGAGGTGGATTATTTAAAGGATCATTTCATCAAGGGGAATGCCTGGTGGAAAAAAGCCAAGGCCATTGCAGGAAAAAGTGATTACGCCTGGGAGAACCTGCATGTCGAATCCCTCAAGGGTGGCCGGATTCGTCCGCTGGTTTCCCAATATCAAAAAGCCGGTTCTCACTTTCACCCGTCTTCCCTTCCCGTCAATTGGCCTTGAAATAAAAAGGCGGCCCTTTTTTGGAGAGCCGCCTTTCGGGGCTTTCCTTTTCTTAGTCTTCCGCCACAACCTCCGAGCTTGATTCCAACCTTTCGATGCGCTGTTCCAAAGGCGGATGGCTTGCGAAAAGCGACCCACCCGGGGCCGAAATCTTGAACGCGGCCAGGGAGGCCGGTTCCACCGGTTTGGGGCGGTCGATGTACCGTTGAAGGGCCCTCAAGGCATCCGCCATCCGGTGCCGGCTGGTCAGCCTGGCCCCGCCCGCGTCGGCGCGGTATTCCCGCCACCTGGAAAACCACATCACCACGATCATTCCCAGGAGCCCGAAAGCCATCCGAAGCATGTCCTGGATGAAATACTGGGCCATGTAGTTGTTTCCACGGCGCTCGTCGTTGCTGCGGGTCAGGATGATGGAAAGGGTCCAAGCCAGGAAAAACACGAAAGAGTTGATCACCCCCTGGATGAGCGTCAGGGTCACCATGTCGCCGTTGGTGATGTGGGTCATTTCATGGCCCAAAACGGCCTCGATCTGGTCCCGCTTCATGGCGCTAAAAAGCCCGGTGGAAACGGCCACCAGGGCGCTGTCCTTGCCGGGGCCGGTGGCGAAGGCATTGGGGTCCGGACTCTGGTAAACACCCACCTCCGGCATGGTTTCAAGCCCCGCTTTCCGTGCCAAACCGTAAACCGTATCCACCAGCCATTTTTCCTCCGCGCCGCCGGGGTTCTGGGGGTCCAAAACCTGGACACCCCCCATGGTCTTGGCCATCCAGCGGGACATCAGGAGCGAGACAAAGGCCCCGCCAAAACCGATAACGGAGCACAAGATCATCAAGGAAAGGGGGTCGATGCCATAGTGGTAGAGATAGCCCTGTATCCCCGTGACATGGATAAGGATCGTGATGGTCGCCACGACCAGGATATTGGTAAGGATCAGCAGGAAAGTGGAACGAAACCAGGACATAAACCGCCTCCCATCAGATTTAAAAAGGCTCAAATCGACGCGGTTAAGTTACTCATCCAGATTGGGCTTTTCAAGGCAGAACCCGCCGAAAGGAAACGCGGGTAAAGAAGTTGTTAACGATTTTGGCCGAGGACTTTAGTGAGGAATCCGGAAACTTCCCCCATCGATTCCATCGTAATGGTGTGGCCCATTTCGAACTCCTTAAGGGTCACGGCCTGGTAACCGGTTTGCTTGAGCGACTCGGCCGCGTGGCGGGAGCCATCCACCGGAACGACATTATCCTGCGTCCCATGCACCAGAAGAATGGGCGTTTCAAAGGACGCCTCGGCCTTGGTCAAGGTGGCCCAGGGGTCCGGCATATAGCCGCTCATGGAAACGATGGCGGCGATCTTCCCCTTATAGTTCAACCCTGCTTCAAGGGACATCACCCCGCCTTGGGAAAAACCCATGAGCACCAGGGGCCGGAGGCTTTTTTCGCTGCCGGGGGAGGGCCGCAGGTTGGGGTCGTTGGAGAAGCGGTCGAGCACTTTATAGAGATAGTCCCGGCTGTTCTCGATGTGTTTGCGGTCATGGGCCTGGAAATCGTACCAGGCATAGGCGCCTTCGGGATAACCGGGCAGGTGCATGGGCGCATCGGGAAGCACGAAGCGGCAATGGGGCAGTTTCAGTTGTTCACAGAAGGGCACCAGGTCGTCGGCGTTGGTACCCAACCCGTGGAGGGTGACGATGACCGGGGCTCCCGGCGGGATGACCGGCGGGTCCAGGATCAGGCAGCTGTGTTTTTCGATCTGCGTTTCGGAAAGAATCATGGCCCTCCGCTTTCGGGAAGAGTCCAGCCGGCCCCGCTTCAACACCTTACCTGGCCCTAAGGGCCTGCAGGGCGGCGTCGCGCACCTTTAAATCCGCATCGTTTTTGCTAAGGTCCAAAAGTTTCTCACGTAGGGAAGCGTTCGGCAGCTCCTGCGCCCCGTCGATGGCCGCCAGTTTGGCGGATTGGATCATGGCGTCTGAAGCTTGGCCCGTGGGCTTCAGGCCCATCATTTCCAGGAGGGTGGGAACGGCCTTGTCATCCTTCAGGCGCGCCAAGGCCACGGCGCAGTTGTACCGAAGGGCTTGATCCGAATTCCCCAGGTCGTTTTCCAGGGCGTTTTTCGCCGGGGCGTACCTCAAGGCGCTCAAGGCCCCCACCGCCATCAGTTGGACGCCGGGGTCGCTGTCCGATAGGGCCTGGAAGGCCGCGGGCCCGCCCGCCGGGTCCTCAATATTGCCCAGGGCCCAAAGGCAGTTCTCCTTGATCGTCACGGAAGAGTCCGGAATGGCCGCTGAAAGGGCCGGAACACCCGATTTTTCCTTGAGCGACCCAAGGACCAGGGCCAGGTATTCCCTCACCCGGGGGTCGTCTTCCTTCGAATCCGTGAAGGTTTTGACCAATTCCGCCCTCAAGGAGTCGTCGAATTGGATTTTTTCCCCGTTATTGAGCATCCGGGACAGTTCCAGCGCCGACTGCCAGCGCCGGCTGGTGCTGTCGCTTTTGAAGTCTTCCAGGTATTGGGCGGCGGTCTTGGGATGCTGGAGGGCGATGGTGCCCAAAAGGAAAATCCCCAAGGCGAGGCCCACGATGAGGGCCGGCACGATGAAGAGCTTCACGAAAAGGGAAAAGCCGGACTCCGGTGCATAGATCGGACCCCCGGTGGAATTTTCGGGACCGTTGGGGTTATTGGAATTTTCAGGCATGGATTCTCCTTATTCGGGTTTCTTCTTTTTAAATTCGTACTGGTCGTGGATCTTCAGGTCGAATCCCCCGACCGCGGGGGAAATGGGCATTCCGCGGTAGATGGCCCGGCAGTTGTAGCAAAGCACGATTTCTCCCAGGCCGAAATAAAGGGCCAGGTCCAAAAGGGCCCCCGCCACCAGGATCGAAAAGCCCACCTTGAGGTCGTTCTTCAAAAGGAATAGGAGGGCGCTGCCGAGGATCAAGGCCGTGATCCAAAGCCCCAACTTGGTGTTGAAATCCTTCTGGCGGTAAAACTCGATGCAGCCACACAGCCCGCATTTTTGAAGGGCCCCCCGGGCGTCCAGTTCCCCGTTGCCCGTGGCTTCCCTTCCCTTGCCGCAGCGCTTGCAGGGGA